>NZ_CP092104.1:3000000-3300000 GCF_016918765.2 Flagellatimonas centrodinii | reverse complement strand
CGACCGCTGGGTCGTCAACGCGGCGCTGGCGGGGATTGCCCAGCGCCCGGTCGACGGTGTGCTCTACGCGGTCAATCTTTCGGGCCTGACCGTCAACGACGAGAAGTTCGTTGGGTATCTGCTGTCGCGCTTCGATCACTATGGCGTGGCGCCGGAACAGTTGTGCTTCGAGATCACCGAGACGGCGGCGATCACCCATCTCAGTGAGGCACGGCGATTCATCCAGCGTCTGGCCGATGTCGGCTGCCGGTTTGCACTTGACGACTTCGGTGCCGGCATGGCGTCGTTCTCCTACCTGCGCAACCTGCCGGTCAGCTTCATCAAGATCGATGGCAGTTTTGTCCGCTCGATGCTGCAGAGTCGCGTCGATCGCGGCATGGTGGATGCGATCAACCGCATCGGGCACGAGATGGGGTTGAAGACCATTGCCGAGCACGTCGAAGAGCCGGAACTGTTGAAGACGCTGGCCGCGATGGGGGTGGACTATGCGCAGGGCTGGGCGATTTCGCGAAGTCGCCCCTTCAGCGAATTGCTGGGTGAGGGCGGTGGCGGTGGCGGCGGCTAGTCGGCGATGGTGGCTTGCATTGTGTCTGGTGGCGGTCAGCAGCCACGCAGCGACGCTGCGCGATGCAAACGATATCCAGCGGCTGGGTGGCTCGGGGCCAGCGGTAGCACTCGCTGATGGTGCGACGCTGGTCGTGGGCGATCGTGTGCGCACGGCCGCTACCGGACGTGCCGATGTTCGTCTTGCCGGCGTCGGCGATCTTGAACTGGGGAGCGACGCCGAGTTGTCGTTGCTCGCCCTGCCGTCGGCTGACGCGCCCGAAGCGGTGACCCAGGTGGCGTTGGCGTCGGGATATCTGCGGCTGCGCTGGCAAACGGACGTGTCACGGCAGGCGTGGCCGGTGGTGGTTGATCTCAGCGGCGTTCGGCTTAATCTCGCCCAGGGTGACTATCTGGTCGAGGCCCACCAGGGCCAGGCCTTGTTCTGCATCATTGCCGGCCGTGCTGCGATCGCAGTACGGGGTCGCCGGGCGCCCCAGGAGGTAGCGGGACGCAGCTGCCACCGCCTGCAGATCGGACAGCCGCCGCGGCCGCTGGCCTTCACCCCGAAAACCCTGACGGCTGCAACCGCGCTGCGACGGCTGGCGGTCTCACTGCAGGGTGGCGTGCCGCTGCCGGTGGCCACCAAGGCGCCGGAGGCCAGCCGCTCGGCCTCATTCGCAGCCGCGATGAATCGCGCCATCAACGGGACCCCGACGGTGCCCTTGCGGGTAGCTCGGGGGCCGGTGGCGGCCCCTGCGCCGGCACGGGGCTGGGTGGTGAATGCCGGGTCATTTCCGAAACGACCGCTGGCGGTCGCCTTTGGCGAGACGTTGACGTCACGGGGCTTCCAGGGCCATCGCATCGTCGCTGCAGATGTTGCCGGCAAGACCTGGTTCCGGGTGCAGTTCAGCGGGTTGATGGCGGTGGGCGAGGCGAAGGCTCTGGTCGCGCGTCTGGCACGTGAGGCCGAGGTCGAGAGCGCCTGGATCCAGACCCTGCGCTGACCCGGAGACGGCCGCTCAAGGGGTGTCCGTCGTCCGCTCGTCGACCTGCGTGACGCGCGCCAGTACGCCGAGCTTGGGACTGTCGAGATAGTGAAGTTCGTCGCGCCGCATGCGTCGGGTGTCGCGGAGTTGGTACTGGCGCCAGCCGTCCACCTGTTCTTCGGTGAAATGCAGGTCGACATCCAGGTGCAGGAAGCGGCTGCGCCGCAACGCCACGCTGCCCTCGAGTGACGACAGGCTCACCGGCAGCAGGGTGTCGGCGACCGTCACCGACATCGGCTCACCCTGTCGCAAACGCAGTCGCGGCCCCCGATCCGCCGGTGGCGCCTGCTGGATCCAGGCCAGGCGCGCCAGCGGGCGCAGATTGCGTGAGTTACGCAACCGCGCCCACTCGGTGTCGAGTCCGAACGCCGTGTCCGCCAGCACCGTGATGCCGCTGGCGGCAAGCGTAGCAGTATCGTCGATCGACAGGGCGCTGTCTGGCGGCGGCATGCGCGCAGCGTCGGCCGGCTCCGAGGGGGTTCGCAGATCGATGAAGACGATCAGGTCGACGCGGTAACGTTGGGTCTCGGCGTGTGCCGGCCACGCCAGGACAAGCATCAGGCAGAACAGCATGCGGGACATCAGGCGGGGGCCTCCGGACGGGGAGCGGGTGGCAGCGCGTCGAACAGCGGCATCAGGCGTTCGGCGCGGGTCGCCGGCTCGGCGAAATCGAGATAGACGTGCAGGCACTTCTGGCCCTCAAGCTTATAGCGCCGCGGATCGGTCTGTATCAGCTTGATCAGTTGCAGCGGATCAAAGCGGGGCGCGGACCCGAAATCAAGCGTGGCCGAACGCTCACCGATTCGCAGCCGTCGGAAGCCGCGGGTGGCCAGCGCAATTCGCAGGTTGGCTTGATCGAACAGGCGCTCGGCCGGCGGCGGCAACAAGCCGAAGCGGTCGATCATTTCCACCCTCAGCTCGGCCAGGATATCCGCACTTTCGGCTTCGCTGATTCGCTTGTAGAGGGTCAACCGGGTGGCGATATCGGGTACATAGTCGTCGGGAATCAGCGCGGCGATTCCGAGGTCGACTTCACACTCGCTGCTGCCGAAGGGGCTGTCGTCAAGGGCGCCACGCTGGATCGCCTTGACCGCACGCGCCAGCAATTCGGCATAAAGGGTAAAGCCAACCTCCTCGATCTGGCCGGACTGATCGTCGCCCAGCAGCTCACCGGCACCACGGATCTCAAGGTCGTGAGTGGCCAGGGCAAAGCCGGAGCCGAGATCGCCGAGACTTTCGATGGCATCAAGGCGCTTCTGCGCGTCGGCGCTGAGGCCGCGCAGGCTGGGGACCAGCAGATAGGCATAGGCTCGGTGGTGGCTGCGGCCGACCCGGCCCCGCAACTGGTGCAGCTGTGCCAGCCCCAGCTTGTCGGCGCGGTCGATGAGGATGGTGTTGGCGCTGGGGACGTCGATGCCCGACTCGATGATGGTGGTGCACACCAGAACATTGAAACGCTGGTGGTAGAAATCCAGCATCACCTGCTCCAGCTCGCGTTCGCGCATCTGGCCGTGGGCGACGCGGATACGGGCCTCGGGCACCAGTTCGCGCAGATTGGCGCTGAAGCGCTCGATGCTGGTGACCTCGTTGTGCAGCACGTAGATCTGGCCGCCGCGACGCAGCTCGCGCTGGCAGGCCTCCACCACCAGCGCGTTGTCCCACTCTGCGACGGTGGTCTTGATGGCGATGCGCGAGGCCGGCGGGGTGGCGATGATCGACAGATCGCGCAAGCCGGCCAGGCTCATGTTGAGGGTGCGCGGAATCGGTGTCGCGGTCAGCGTCAGCAGGTCGACGTTGGCCCGCAGATTCTTGAGCGTCTCCTTGTGGCGGACGCCGAAGCGGTGCTCCTCATCGACCACCACCAGGCCGAGCTTGTGAAAGCGGATATCGGGCTGCAGCAGACGGTGGGTCCCGATGATCACGTCGAGAGAACCCTCCTCCAGCTGCTTCAGCAGGGCGGTCTGCTCCTTGCCGGTACGCATGCGTGATAGCGCGGCCACCCGTAGCGGCCAGTCGGCAAAGCGATCGGCAAAGTTCTTGGCATGTTGCTCGACCAGCAGCGTGGTCGGTGCCAGCAGGCAGACCTGGCGTCCGGCGCGGGCGGCGGCGAAGACGGCGCGCAGCGCGACTTCGGTCTTGCCGAAGCCGACGTCGCCACAAACCACCCGGTCCATCGGCTTGTCGGAGGCCAGATCCGCCAACACCGCTTCGATCGCGGTCTGCTGGTCCGGCGTCGGCTCGAATGGAAAGCCGGCGCAAAAGCGCTGGTAGTCGTCATCGTCCCAGACGATTGGCTCGCCCGGCTTGGCCAGACGACGGGCCTGGATCTGCAGCAGCTCGGCGGCGACGTCATGGGCTTTCTCGCGTGCCTTGGCGCGTGCCTTCTTCCAACGCTCGGAGCCGAGGCTGTGCAGCGGCGCCTTGTCCTCTTCACTGCCGGTGTAGCGGTGGATCAGGTTGAGCGAGGCGACCGGCACATACACCTTGTCGCCGCCGGCGTATTCCAGCACCAGATATTCCGCCAGCGCGCCGCCGGCCTCCAGCGTGGTGAGGCCGGCGTAGCGGCCGACGCCATGCTGGACATGCACCACCGGTGAGCCCAGGTGCAGGCTGGACAGATCCCGTAGCAGGGTGTCGGGATCCCGCACCTTGGTGGCGCGCGCCCGGCGCACCACCGGCAGCGGCCGTCCGGTGAGCGCTGCCTCGCCGATCACGCGCCAGCCCGCCTCGGGGTGGGTCACCGCCTCGTCCACCGGCCCGAGGGTGATGGCGAAGCGGCTGGGGTCTTGCGTGAACGCAGGCCAGTCGGCCACCGCGCGGGGCACCAGCCCCTGGCGTCGCAGGCGCTCCAGCAGGGCTTCGCGACGTCCCGCGGATTCGGCCACGAACAGGGTTCGCAGCGGACTGTCCGCCAGCCGCGTCATCAGCGTCTCGGCCGGTTCGACCAGCGGCGCCAGCCCGGTCGGGGGTTCGACCCACTGGAATGCCGCCATCGCGCGACGCGCCACTGATGGGGGGAAGTACAGGTCATCCGGGCGCACCAGCGGCCGTGTCAGGTCGCCGGAATAGCGTTCGAAGCGATCCTGGATCTGCAGCCAGTCCTGCTCCAGCTGTTCGGCCAGCGGCGCCGTCATCATCAGGTGCGCATCGTCGGGCAGATAGTCGGCGAGGCTCGCAGTGTCCGTGTGGAACAGCGGCAGGTAGGCCTCGATGCCGCCCGGCATCTGACCCTGGCTCACCTCGCTGTAGATGCGGCTGCGCGCCGGGTCCCCGGGGAAATATTCGCGGTAGCGGCGACGGAAGCCGTCGATACCGTCGCGGTCGCTCGGGAACTCACGCGCCGGCAGCAGGTGAATCGCCTCGACCTTGTCCTGGCTGCGCTGGGTTTCCGGGTCGAAGGTGCGGATCGACTCGATGTCTTCGTCGAACAGGTCGATGCGGAAGGCCTGTTCCGAGCCCATCGGGAACAGGTCGATCAAGGCGCCGCGGACGGCGAACTCGCCCTGGGTCTGGACCTCGGAAACGGCGGCATAGCCGGCCGCCACCAGCCGCGCCCGGAACGGGTCAACCGCCAGACGATCCCCCACGCGAAGATCGAACCGGCGCCCCCCCAGCCAGGCCGCTGGCGGCAGTCGCTGCAGCCAGCTGTCGGCGGTGACCAGCAGCAGGGCCGGCTGCCGGTCCACCAGCGCCGCCAATGCGGCCAGCCGCTGCGACAGGACCTCCTGATGCGGCGAGAAGGGGTCGTAGGGCAGCACCTCGGTATCGGCGAGGTGAATCAGCGGATGGCGATCCGCCAGGAAGAATCGCAGATGCTCTTCGAGCCGGTAGGCCTGCTGCTCGTTGGCGGCGACCAGGACGGTCAGGCTGGGATGCGCGAGCGCGTGCTCGGCGGCGGCAAGGGCGTACAGCGGGATCGTCACGGCGGGTGGGTCGGAACGCGGGGTGGGGCGGCATTGTACGGGCCCGGTCCCGCAGCCGGGCGGTGTACGCGCTAGGCTGTCGTATCTGAAACTGGAGGAGCCCCCGATGTCCGCACCCAATACCCTGGGTTCACTGGCCCTTGCGGCTGCCCTTGCCGCCAGTGGCTGGTGGGTGGCCGACGGCCTGCGCGCACTACGCACCGCCGACCGTTACGTCACCGTCAAGGGCCTGGCGGAAGTTGAAGTGCCGGCCGATCTGGTGATCTGGCCGATCACTTTCGTCGAAGCGGCCAATGAGCTGCCGGCGCTCTACGCAACACTGGAGCGCAATGCCGAGCAGGTCCGTGCGTTCCTGCGCCAGCAGGGGCTGGAGGATGTCGAGGTGTCCAGTGGCCCGCCGCGGCTGCAGGACTTCCGCGCCGAAGCCTACGGCGATGCCAGCGCCAACCGTTTCCGGTATCGCGCCGAGACCACCCTGACGGTGCGCAGCAACGACGCCAAGGGCGTCAAGCGGGCGATGCAGAACGCTGGCGAGCTGGTGCGGCAGGGCGTGGTCTTTGCGGCCTACAGCCCGCCGCCGGAATATGTGTTCACCGGGCTCAACGAGATCAAGCCCCAGTTGATTGCCGAGGCCACCGGCAACGCCCGTCGCGCCGCGGAGCAGTTCGCCACCGACTCCAACAGCGAGGTCGGCGGCATCCGCAATGCCAATCAGGGGGTCATCACCATCTCCGACCGCGATGCCGGGACCCCGGATATCAAAGTGGTGCGGGTGGTGTCGACGGTGGAATACCGGCTCGACTGATGACGCCCGCGGGCGAGCGCTGAATCAGGTCCCGTCGAATGCTGCCCGCAAGGCCTCGTAGGCCTGTCGTTGCGCCGGCGTGTTGGCGGCCGGGGCATGGACCGCCAGCGTCACGATCTGGTCGCCGCTCGGCGAGCCGGGCAGACCGCGTCCTTTCAGGCGCATCTTGCGGCCGCTGCGGCTGCCGGCGGGCACTTTCAGTTCCACCGTTCCGCCCAGCGTCGGCACGTTGACGGCCCCGCCCAGCGCGGCGGTCCATGCCGGCACCTCGAGGGTGTGCTGGATGTCGCGACCGTCCACCGAGAAGCGCGGATCGTTGGCGAACTGCACCTCCAGCAGCAAATCACCGCCATGACCGCCCTGGCCACTCAGGCGAATGGTCTGACCGGCGGTGATGCCCTTCGGGATCCGCACCGACAGTTGGCGGCCATTGAGGGTCAGATTCCGACTGCGCCCCTCGAAGCTGTCTTCCAGCTGGATACTGAGGCTGGCGCGGCTGTCGCGAGGTGCGCGCGCGCCCTCGAACCCGCCCATGCCGCCCATGCCACCGACGCCGCCGCCGAACAGGGTGGAGAAGAAATCGGAGAAGCCGCCGCCTGCGGCACCCCCGAAATTGCCCTCCCAGCCGGGCGGCGGGGTGAACCGGGACCCCTGTTTCCAGTTGCTGCCGAGGGCATCGTAGGCCTTGCGCTTTTCGGGGTCGCTCAGCACCTCGTTGGCCTCATTGGCCTCCTTGAAGCGCGTTTCGGCATCGGGCGAGCTGTTGCGATCGGGGTGGAACTCGCGCGCCAATTTGCGATAGGCGCGCTTGATGTCGTCCGCACTGGCGCTGCGCGGCACCCCGAGAATCTTGTAGTAGTCCTTGTAGTCCATGGCGGCTGAAGCAGTGTTCTTGGAAATATCAGTGCAACAAAAAGGGGGCGCCTGATGGCGCCCCCCAGGTCGCGGCCAACCGGTTCGCCGGCGCCGACGATGACGGCAGTGTAGCCGTCACCAGACCCTCACGCCGTCAGTGGGTGACCGCGATGCGGCGGGGCTGCTCCTGCGCGCGCTTGGGAATCACCACTTCCAGCACGCCAAGTTTGCCGCTGGCGCTGACCGCCTCGGCATCGGCGGTATCCGGCAGCGTGAAGCGGCGATGGAATCGACCGTTGACGCGTTCGCTGCGTCGGTGTTCGATCCCGTCCTGCTCCACCGGTCGGGCACGGGTGCCGGACAGGGTGAGCACACCTTTCTCCAGCGTCACCTCGATACTGGCCGGATCGACGCCGGGAACATCGGCGTGAATCACGAAGCGGTCGGCGTACTCCTCAATATCGACCGGCGGTACCCAGTCAGCGGTGGCACCGCTGCTGGCGTCGCTGGCGGTGCGCTCGACGAAACGGTTGAATTCATTGAACAGCTCCCGGTGCAGGGTCCAGGGCTCATAGCGGATCAGACTCATGGGAACCTCCTTGAAGGGGTGTAACAGGTACCCCCTTGAAATGGGTGTGGCCTGGGCGTTTTCAAGAGTCGACGCCTCCGGGAATGCCGCCGCAGTCGTGTGACACCCGAGCGGCCGAGCATGTCGGTTTTGCTACGCTGCGGCACCCGATTGCGGGGCAGCCGACAGGGAGTTGCGATTCATGCGTTTTGAAGAGTACCGCCGCCATGACGGCACTGGCCTTGCAGCCGAAGTGGCCGCCGGTCATGTCAGCGCCGGCGAGCTGCTGCAACTGGCGTTGGACCGCTGTGCCGCCGTCAATCCGGCCTTGAACGCGGTGGTGATACCGATGACCGAGATCGCCCGGCAACGCGCTCTGGGGCCGTTGGACGGGCCGTTCGCGGGGGTGCCGTTCCTGATCAAGGATATCGTCCAGGATCATGCCGGAGTCCGCAGCACGCACGGGTCGGTCGCTTTCCGTCACCACGTTGCGCCGGCGCATGCCCACATGGTCGAACGCTGGCTGGCGGCGGGGCTGGTGATCTTCGGCAAGACCGCGATACCCGAGCTGGCGCTCAAGGGCTATACCGAGTCGCGCCTGTTCGGCGCCACCCGCAACCCCTGGGATCTGACGCGCACGCCGGGGGGGTCCAGTGGCGGTGCGGCGGCGGCGGTGGCGGCGGGCATCGTGCCGATGGCGGGCGCCAACGACGGTGGTGGATCGATTCGCATCCCGGCGGCTTTCTGCGGCCTGGTCGGCCTGCGGCCGGGCCGTGGTCGGGTCTCGGTCGGTCCGGCGGCTGCCGAAGTCTGGGAGGGTGCCAGCTCCGACGGCATTGTCTGTCGCAGCATCCGCGATGCTGCGGCCATGCTCGATGTGATGGCCGGCACCGCGGCGGGCGATCCCTACCGCGTGGCCCCGCCGGACCGGCCCTGGGCAGAGGCTGCACGCGAGGTGCCGCCGCGGCTGCGGATTGCCTACAGCACCCGCTCGCCGATCGGCACCCCGGTGGCACCGGCCTGCGCCGACGCCGTCGAGCGCACCGCTCAAACCCTGGCCCGTCTCGGGCACGAGGTCGAGCAGGCGGAGCCGGACATCGACGGTCAGGCACTGGCCCGGGCCTTCTTCGTGATGTACTTCGGACAGACCGCCGCGACGGTCGCCAGTGCGGTGGCCGCCGGCATCCGTGCCGCCGACTTCGAGCCCGACACCCGGGCACTGGCACTGATCGGCGATACCCTGTCGGCGGGCGACTATGTCTGCGCCCATCGTCAGTGGAATGATTTCAGTCGCGCCCTCGGGCGCTTCTACCAGCGCTATGACTTGTACCTGACCCCCTCGGTGGCACAACCGCCGGCGACGGTCGGCAGCCAGCAGCTGCCGGGCTGGCAGGCGACCCTGCTGCGACCGATCCTGGCGCTGGGCATCGGCCGGGCGCTGACCGCCAGCGGGCTGGTCGACCAGATGGCCGTGCAGCAGCTTGCCCGGGTCCCGTTTACCCAGCTCGCCAACCTCACCGGGACGCCGTCGATGACCGTGCCCCTGTTTCCCGATCCGCAGGGCCTGCCGACCGGTGTGATGTTCAACGCGCCGATGGGCGATGAGCACCGTCTGTTGCAGATCGGCGCCCAGCTGGAAGCCGAATACCCCTGGTTCGATACCCTGCCGCCCGAATGTCCGACGCCCTGAACCGCAGCCCCTGGCTGGCCGCACTGGCTGAACGTGAACCGGAATGGTTCACCGACGAGGCCCTGTGCCGGGCGGACATTGTCTGGCCTGCCGAGGTGCCGTCTGAACGCGCGGCAGCCATGCGCATCCTGCGGCGTGAGGTCCTGCGGGAACGTGCCCGCATCGCCGTGCGTGATCTCGATGGCCGGGCGCCGCTGGCCGAGACACTGTCGGCGCTCAGCGATCTTGCCGACCGCGCCTGCGAGATGGCACTGCAGGTGGCCATGGACAGTGCCATGCGGCGCTACGGGCGCCCGCGCAATCGGGTGGGGGAGGCGGTCTCGCCGGTGGTGTTGGGCATGGGCAAGCTGGGGGGCGGCGAGCTCAATTTCTCCAGCGATATCGATCTCATCTTCACCTATACCGAAGGCGGCGAGACCGACGCCGACGCCCCGCTCGACAACGGCGCGTTCTTCGCCAAGGTGGTGCAGGGATTCACCAGCCTGCTGGCCGAGCACACCGAGGACGGATACGTCTATCGGGTCGACTGGATGCTGCGGCCGTTCGGCAGTGCCGGCGCCCCCGCTGCCAGCTTCTCGGCGATGGAGGACTACTACCAGGTCCACGGTCGCGAATGGGAGCGCTATGCCCTGATCAAGGCGCGGCCGGTGGCGGGCGACGTCGCGGCGGGACACCGGCTGCTGGCCAGCCTGCGGCCATTCGTCTACCGCCGCTATCTCGACTTCGATGCCGTCAACAGCCTGCGTGAGCTGAAGCGCATGATCGAGGAGGAGGTGGCCCGCAAGGGGCTGGAGGACAACGTCAAACTCGGGGCAGGCGGTATTCGCGAGGTGGAGTTCATCGTCCAGAGCTTCCAGCTCATTCGCGGCGGTCAGGACGGACGGCTGCGTTCACCGCAGCTGCGGCCGACGCTCGAATATCTGGGGCAGGCCGGCATGCTGGATGCGTCCGTGGCGACGCAGCTGGATGCCGACTACGTGTTCCTGCGGCGCCTGGAGAATGCCATCCAGATGCAGGCCGATGAACAGACCCATCGGTTCCCGAACGCCGCCGCAACCCGCCAGCGTCTGGCCGAGGCGCTGGGGGCAGTCGACGGTACGGCGCTGGCCGCAACCTGGGCCGACGTGCGGAACCGGGTGCGGGCGCAGTTCAACGAGGTGTTTCAGGAGGAGGTGGCAGAGGACACGGCGCTGGCGCGATTGGTCTCGGTGCTGTGGGAAGGGCGGCTCGCGGCTGACCAGGTGGCGCAACGCCTTCACGAGGCGGGCCTGCGGCCCGCCGAGCCGCTGGCCAATGAACTGCGTGCGCTGGCCACCGATCGGCACCTGCGACTGTTGCGTGAGCGCACCGTCGAGCGGCTGCGGGTGTTGGTGGCGCAACTGCTGCAGGAGTCGCTGGCGCTGCCGGAACCGGGGATCGCGGCGCGGCGGGCGCTGGGAATTGTCGTGGCCATCATCGGTCGTGCCACCTACATCAGCTTGCTGCGTGATTCCGCCACGGCACGGGCGCAGCTGCTCAAGCTGGCGGCCGCGAGCCCCTGGCTGAGCGACTACATCGCGCGCACGCCGGCATTGCTGGACCAGTTGCTGGACCCGCGTGCGCTGTATGCGCCGCCTGAACGTCAAGCGTTGGAGGCCGACCTCGCCGGCCGTCTGGCCCACCTGGCGCCGGAGGACCCGGAAGCGTTCATGAATACCCTGCGTCGCTTCCAGAAGGAGATGACCCTGCGGGTGGCTGCGGCCGATCTGGTGGAGGCCTTGCCGCTGGTCCAGGTGAGCGACCGCCTCACCTGGCTGGCCGAAGTCCTGTTGCAGGCGGCACTGGCGCAAACCATGGCGGACATGGCCGTCGAGTATGGCCAACCTAACCGTTCCGATGGCACACCGGCAGGCCTCGGCGTGATCGCCTACGGCAAGCTGGGTGGCATCGAGATGGGCTATGGGTCGGATCTGGACCTGGTGTTCCTCCATGATGCCGACGACCCACAGGCCGATACGGTGGGGGGCGCGCGTCAGCTCGATGTCGCTACCTGGTTCGCCCGCTGCGCCCAGCGCCTGATCAGCGTGTTGTCGGCTCAGACCGCCGCCGGCAGGGTCTACGAGGTCGACCTGCAGTTGCGGCCCAGCGGCAATTCCGGACTGGTGGTGACCTCATTCCGCGGCTTCGACACCTATCAGCGCTGCCAGGCCTGGACCTGGGAGCATCAGGCGCTGACCCGTGCCCGCTTTCTCTGTGGGCCGTCCGCGCTGGCAGCGGCGTTCGCCGAAACCCGACGATCGGTCCTGGCACAGCCGCGAGACCCGGCTGTCCTGTCGCGGGAAATACGCGACATGCGGGCCAAGATGCGGGCCAACCTCGACCGCAGCGATGCCGAACACTGGGATCTCAAGCAGGGTCGCGGTGGGCTCACCGACGCCGAGTTCATCACCCAGTATCTGGTGCTGCGTGAGGCGCACCGCGCGCCTGATGTCCTGCGCTGGTCGGACAACTGGCGGCAGCTGGACGCGCTCGCCGGGCTGGGGGTGATTGCCCCCGCCGACAAGGAGGCACTGATCGCGGCCTATCGCCAGTTGCGCCTGGAAGCCCACCGGCGCGCACTGCAGAACGACGACCATCGGGTCGCCGCCAACGCCTTCGAAGATGCGCGAGCGGTGATCAGCGCGCTATGGCAGCGGCTGCTCGATTGACCGGGGGCTGGGCGCGGGAGCTGCAAGCACTATAATTCGCGGCTTCGTGCGCACTCACCCCAAGGATTTTTCGAGCCATGACTTCTTTTGCCGACCGTGACGGTTTCATCTGGTACGACGGGGAGATGAAGCCCTGGCGGGAGTGCACGACGCACGTCCTGACCTATTCGCTGCACTACGGTGTCGGCTGTTTCGAGGGTGTGCGCGCCTACAAGACGCCGCAGGGCACGGCGGTGTTCCGGCTTGAAGAGCACACCCGGCGGCTGTTCAACAGCGCCAAGATCATCGGCATGAACATGCCCTGGGACGAAGCGCAGCTGAATCAGGCCCAGAAGGATGTGCTCAAGGCCAACGCGCTGGAGGCCGCCTACCTGCGGCCGATGGTGTTCTACGGATCCGAAGGGATGGGTCTGCGCGCGGCCGGCTTGCGCACGCATGTGATCGTGGCGGCCTGGCACTGGGGTGCCTACCTCGGTGCCGAGAACATGGAGCGCGGCATCCGCATCAAGACCAGTTCGTTCTCACGCCACTACGTGAACGCCTCGATGTGTCGCGCCAAGGCCAACGCCAACTATCTGAACTCGTCGATGGCGCTCAATGAAGTGTTGCGCGACGGCTATGACGAGGCCCTGATGCTCGACCCTGACGGCTATGTTGCCGAGGGCAGCGCAGAGAACATCTTCGTGGTGACCAACGGTGTTCTCTCCACTCCGGACGTCACCAGCGCACTGGACGGCATCACCCGGCGCACGGTGATGCAGCTGGCGGCCGACCATGGCTACACCGTGAAGGAACGTCGGATTACCCGTGACGAGCTCTACTGCTGCGACGAGGCATTCTTCACCGGTACCGCCGCCGAGGTCACGCCGATTCGCGAGGTGGACAACCGCGCGGTCGGCAACGGCAGTCGCGGGCCGATCACCGAAATCCTGCAAAAGGCCTATCTGGACGTGGTGACGGGCGAGACCGACCAGTATCCCGAGTGGCGTGCGCTGATCTGAGGCGGTTGATCTGGGCCAATCTTCCTAGTGCCTGCCTCCGGCAGGCGCGGTCTAAAGCGGCGCACTTGAAGATCGAACAGGAGTAGATGCATGGATGGCGGCACCCCGCAGTGGGACACGCTTTTCCGCAACGCGCTGGTGTTCGACGGCACCGGCGCCGCGCCGCGCACCCTGGATGTCGCGGTCCAGGACGGCCGTGTCGCCGCGATGGATGACCGGCTGGCGCCGGCCCAGGCGCGACAGGTGATTGACGCGACCGGCCGCTGGTTGATGCCCGGTCTGCTCGATGTGCACACCCACTTCGACCTCGAAGTGGAATTGGAGCCCGGCCTGCCGGAGGCGGTCCGGCATGGATCGACCACGGTGGTGGTGGCCAACTGCTCGTTGGGGCTGGCCTATGGCAATCAGCGTCGCAACGTTGAAGACCCCATCGTTGACTGTTTCGCCCGCGTCGAGAATGTCCCCAAGAGCGTGTTGCGCAAGGTGGCCGATGTCTGCACCTGGCGCACCTCGGCCGAGTATCTCGATCACCTCGACCAGCTGCCCCTGGGCCCCAACCTGGTCACCATGATCCCGCACTCGATGCTGCGCATCGAAGTCATGGGCCTGCAGGACTCGGTGAGTCGCCAGCCCAGCGAAGCCGAGCTGTCGCAGATGCAGTCGCTGGTGGAGCGCGGCATGGAAGAGGGCTATGTCGGCTTCTCCACCGATGCCCTGCCGTTCCACTTTCTCGCCAACCAGCCAAATACCCAGAAGCAGATCCCCACCCAGTTCGCGCCATTTGCCGAGCTCAAGCGTCTGACCGGGGTGGTGCGTCACTGGGGCCGGGTGTGGCAGGCGACACCGCCCAAGGATGACAAGCTGGCGGTGGTCCGCAACTTTCTGCTTACCTCCGGGCGCTTGTACGGCAAGACGCTCAAGGTGACGGCGGTGGCAGCGATTGACGTCACCGCCAACGCCTCGATCGTCAAATTGGGCCTGCTGCTGTCGAAAATCCTCAATTCGCGGCTGTTGCGCGGCATGTTCCGCCTGCAGGCGCTGGCAGCGCCGTTCAAGACCTGGAGCGATGGCGTGGTGACGCCGCTGGCCGAAGAGATTCCGGAACTGCGACGTCTCAACGAATGCGATCTCGAGGATCGTGAAGCGCGCATGAAGATCATGCACGACCCGGCATGGGTGGCGGATTTCCGCCGCATGTGGTTCCGCGGCAAGCGCGGCTTCAACCTCGCGCGTTTGATGACCTGGCTGCGTCGCTCCGACATCGTGTTGTCGCGGCGGCTGGATGACATGACCCTCGACCAGTGCCCGGTGGCGGACTGGAGTGGCGAAACCCTGCAGGCCATCTACGACCGCCTGCGGCGCTGGCAGCACAGCGGTAATGGTGCCCGCAGTGAGTCCGAGCGCGAGGCCTTCGCCAGCTTCCCGGCGGAACCGGACGATGCCGACTTCTTCATCCACCTGCTGCGGCGCTACGACACCGCGCTGCGCTGGTCGACGGTCACCGCCAATCGCGATCCCAAGGTGACCCGCGACCTGTTGTTCAACCCTCTGCTGCTGCCCGGGTTCAATGACAGCGGTGCGCATCTCACCAACATGGCCTTCTACGACGGCAACCTGCGCATGCTGCAGATCGCCCAGCGGGAAGGCGAGACGCGGGTGGCGCAGGCGGTGCACCGCCTGACACAGGAACCGGCCGAATTCTTCGGGCTCAATGCCGGCGTGCTGCGGGTCGGTGCACAGGCCGACATCGTGGTGGTCGATCCGAAGCGGCTGGCGCGCTACGACAGCGATGCCGGTGTGCGCTACCAGTACCGTGAGGCTTTCGATCATCACCAGCTGGTCAACCGCAGCGATGGCGTCGTGACCGAGGTGATGATCAACGGGCGTCTGGCCTGGCAGGGCACGCGGTATGTCGACGACTTCGGGCAAGCGCCGTTCGGGCGCCTGCTGCGACATCGGGACCACGCACGCGAGGTGGAGCGGCTCGCCGCCACCGCCTGAGCGGACCGGCCGGCCGTCACCAAGGCGGCCGGCCGGCTTTGCTATGGTGGGGCGAACCCATTCGCAGGACGTGCATGACCACGCTCACCAAGGCCTACAAGAACGAAACCTTCCTGATGAGCGAGGACGCGCGCCCGGTGCGCATCCTCTGCGAGTATCTGGAGCCCGCCCAGCGCTTCGAGCGCCTCGGCATCAAGAACGCAGTGATCTTTTTTGGCTCGGCGCGGCTGCGGGTCGATGCGCTGGCGCGCCACGACTACTATGCCCGCGCGGCCGACCTTGCCGAGGCGCTGGCGCGGTGGACCCGGGATCGGCACATCGATGGCGAGCGGTTTCACATCGTCACCGGCGGTGGTCCCGGCATCATGGAGGCGGCGCACGAAGGCGCCGCGCGGGTCGACCGTCGTCTCAATATCGGGCTCAACATCTCCCTGCCATTCGAGCAGCACGGCAACCCGCATGTCGAGGATGATCATGCGCTGGAGTTTCACTACTTCTTCCTGCGCAAGTTCTGGTTTCTCAACCTGGCGCGCGCGGCGGTGATCTTCCCGGGTGGTTTCGGCACCCTCGATGAACTATTCGAGTTGCTGACGTTGACGCAGACCGGCAAATCGGCGCCGATGCCGATCCTGCTCTACGGTCGCGAGTTCTGGGAGGGGCTGGTCAACTTCCCGATGCTGGCCGATCACGGGCTGATCAGCCATGAAGACCTCACCTTGTTCTCGATTGTCGACAGCGTCGACGAGGCGTTTGCCCGGCTGCGCGACGGCTTGACCGCCCCCGACGTCTGAAGGCCGCAAAGCGGAGTCGCCGCCGGCCGGCATCAGGCCCGTCGGCGCGGGCGTTCCTCGAAATCGAGATCGTCGTCGATCAACTGCCGCAGACGGCGTTCCTCCTTGAGCTTCTCGACATCCCGCCAGTCGCGCGAGCGGCCCAGCGGCGGCGGTGGCAGGTCGACGTTGGGAACGTCGTCGCCGTCGCTCTCGTCATCATCGGAGAACTCGTCGTAGCTGGCGCTGCTGTTGGCAGTCTTGGTGTCTGCCTGGGGCTGCGCTTTCTTCGATTTGCGGGGCATCAGGGGCGACCTCTCAGCAACCAATGGGCGGTTTTCGGCCGCTATTTAGCAGGCTTTTGGCGGCGGTGGAAGGGGGGGCGTCAACCGTGCCCCCGCAGGGGCCGATCACGAGCGCCCTGGGGCGAGGTGGTGGCGCATCCAACGGCGGTTTTCGGCGTTGCCGGGTGGGGCGGTCTCAGACCCGTGGCAGCTGCCCCGCGCGCCGCGCCGCGCGCAGGTCTGCGGGTTCATCAAGATCTTGATAGCCCCCCTCCTGAAGTACGTCCAGGCCTTGTTGACGCAACCGTCGCAGGGTCTGGGCGGCTTCGCGACCGGAGCTCCATGCCACCGCACGCAGGTGGACCGCCCGTCGGCTGCCGATGGCGACGAAACCGCCGTCCGCCGCCAGCAGCAGCAGCGCCCGGTCGGCCGGTTGCAGGGCTCGGGCGGCCGCTTGCAGGGCGGCAACGGTCAGGCCCGGGGCGTCGGTCCCGATCACCAGTACCGCCGTAACGCCCGGCGGTCGCTGCGAGAGTGCGATGGCCATGCGGTGGCCCAGGTCGCCACGCGGTTGTCGCCGGAGCGCGATGCCGTACTGCCGGCGCAGGGCGGTGAACAGCGGATGCCCGCTGTCAGGCGCAGTCCACAGCTCCACTGGCAGACCGGTGGCGGTGGCGGTGGCCAGGGTCCTGCGGCAGAGCTGTTGCTGGACGCGTGCCGCGCCTCGGGCGCCGATCGCCGGGATCAGTCGGGTCTTGCAGCGGGCAGCAACCGGTGCGCGGGCAAAGACGCGGATCAGAACCGTATCGTGGAGCATGGTGGGCGCAAGGGTAGGCGGCGCCGACCACAGACGCCAGTGGGCCCCGGGGGCGCTGGAAAGCGGTCGCCGAAGTGCTACACTTCGCGCCCTCGTGTGGGGCGGTAGCTCAGCTGGGAGAGCGCTGCGTTCGCAATGCAGAGGTCGGGAGTTCGATCCTCCTCCGCTCCACCACTCCTTCACCGATCCTCCGGGCGGCCGCCACAGGCGCCGACCGTTCGTCGCCTGTCATATGACAGCGCCCCGCAATCCCGCTGTGAACTGCTACCTTCGCGACCGTCATCAAACGGTCATCGAAAGGTCACGGTCGCGTCATGGAAATCTGCTGGGAGTCGGGCTCGGCCCGTGTCAATGGGCTGTCGCTGGCGTGGGAGGCGGCAGGGTCCGACCGCGGCGAGCCGCTGCTGATGATCATGGGCCTCGGCGGGCAATTGATCCACTGGCCGGATGCCCTGTGTCAGGACCTGCTGGCGCGCGGCTTCCGCTTGATCCGCTTCGATCATCGGGATGCCGGCCTGTCGGACGACGCCGACCGCGGGATTGCGCCCCACCTGCCACAGGACTGGCTGCGCAGTCGCTTCGGACGTGAAACCCGCAGCAACTACACCCTCCATGATCTTGCTGATGACGCGGTCGGACTGCTCGATCATCTGGCGGTCGGTCGCGCTCATGTGGTGGGGGTGTCGATGGGCGGCATGGTCGGGCAGATCGTCGCTGCCACCCGGCCGTCGCGGGTCCATAGCCTGACCTCGATCATGTCGACCACCAACCACCCCCGGTTGCCAGTGGCGCGTCTCGACGTGCTGTGGCGGATGGCCGGCGTCGGGCCGCGGCCGACCACCCGCGAGGGGGTGATCCGGCGCACCACGGCGATGCTGAAGCGCATCGGCAGCCCGGGCTTTCCAACGCCGACCGAATATCGTGCGCGGGTCGCCGGGCGCGCCTACGACCGTGCCTTTCGACCGCGCGGCATGGTGCGACAGACACAGGCGATTCTGGCGACCGGCAGTTTCGAACCCCTGCTGAGCCAGGTCCGGGCACCGACCCAGGTGATCCACGGCCTGTCCGACCCCTTGCTGCGTCCGGCCTGCGGGCAGCGCAGTGCGCAGTTGATTCGCGACGCCCGACTGGAGTTGGTGGCCGGAATGGGACATGACTTCGCGCTGCCGCTGATGCCGCGCTGGGCCGAGCTGATCGGCGCCAACGCCGCCCGCGCCTGAAGACGACGGCGCGGCGATGACCTAAGCTCCCGGTTCGGAAAGACAAGGGAGTCGCCGCAGATGCTGACCATCACCTCGTTGTACGCGGGCCTGTTGGCCCTCCTGTTTCTCGCCCTGAGTGTCCGTGTCGTGCAGGGCCGTTCAGGCCCTCAGGGCGTCGGGCTCGGTGACGGCGGCAACGCCGGTCTGCTGCGGCGCATCCGCGGGCACGGCAACTTCGCCGAGTACACGCCGCTGTCACTGATCCTGCTCGGCATCCTCGAGCTCGGCGGCACCCTGCCGGTCTGGCTGCTGCATGTGCTGGGGCTGACCCTGGTGGTGGCGCGGGTGCTGCACGGGATCGCCCTGAGCTTCACCGAGAAGTGGTTCTTCGGCCGCTTCTACGGCACCTTGTTGACCTTCATCCTGCTGGCGGTGATGGCGGCGCTGTGTCTGTGGCGGGGTATTGCGACGCTGCTACTGGTCTGAGCGCAGTCGCGGGCTGCTGCGCAGTTCGGCACGCAGCTGGTCGAGATTCTCACGCAGCAGATCGGCGACCAGCTCGTCGGTGCGAGGGTCATGCAGCACCTGTTCGATCACGCGCATCGCCGTGTCGATGACGCTCTGCACCACCTCGTCGTAGAACGGCAGCCGTGACAGCCGGCCGGTCTGCGGGTCGTCCTTGAGCTTTTCCTGGATCATCGCCCGCAGTTCGTACTGGTTTTCTTCCAGTGCGTTGGCGATGTTGCGGGTGTAGTGGCCGCGACTCAGGACCTGGCCGACCTCTTCCAGTACCGCCACCGTGATCGGGCGCTTGATGGTGTTGACGATCACGCCGGTGAAGTGCGTGAGCACCCGTTGCGTGATGGCTTCGCCGAAGGCGCGGTCGGCAGCCCGGCCGAAGCGGGCCAGCAGCACCACGATGCGGATCACCCGGAACAGACGGAATCCACGAATCGCCGGGTGGGCGACCGGGATCATGCCGAGAATCTCGTACCAGTTGCGCCAGAGGAAATCCCGACGCCAGCCGCTGACCCGCCAGCGCAGCAGGAATTCGGCGGCGAATACGGCGCAGATGGCAACATCGGTGCGGAGAATCCAGGTCCGCTGTTGCGGCGTGACGTCGCCCCAGGTCTCCCAGGCCAGCAGGCCCACCGAAAAAATGGCGAGCAACAGCATCAGCCAGTCGAGGATGCTGATGCGTCGCCACAGCGACGGGGTGGCCGGCTCCATGTCGATCCTTGGTGCGGGGGAGGAAGTGTTCAGGGTAGCGCAGGCGTCCGTCGTCGCGCCCAGAGGAGGACCTGCGACAGCAGACAGGGCAGTACCGTCAGCGTGACGGCCGACGAGAACAGCAGGCCGAACAACACCACCGCGCCGACCCCGCGGTAGAGCTCGGTGCCGGCGCCGGGAATCAACACCAGCGGGCCAAGCCCGAAGGTGGTGGTCAGTGTCGTCATCATCACCGGGCGCAACCGCTCGGCCACTGCCGTGCGGACCGCCTCGGCCACCGCCAAGCCGTTGCGCAGGTGTTCGCGGGTCCGTTCGACCACCAGGATCGGGTTGTTCACCACCGTGCCCAGCAGAATCAGGAAGCCGAGCATGGTGATCAGGTCGAACGGCTGCCGGATGCCGGCGACCGGTCCGCCGATCAGGTTGAGCAGCCACAGCCCGATGATGCCGCCCGCGATCCCCAGCGGCACCGTCAGCAGGATCAGCAGCGGATAGCCCCAGTGGGTGAAGATCGCCACCAGCAGCAGATAGCAGAGCAGCATGGCGACGATGAAGTTGGCGCCCAGCGCTTCGCGGGTGGCGTCGAGCTGATCGGCGGCGCCGGAGATGTCGAGACTGACACCGGCCGGGATCGCCCCCTCGTCGATCAGGGCATCGATGACGTCGCGCTGCACCGTGTCGACGCCGGTTTCGAGCGCGATACTGCGCGGCGGGATGATGTTGAGGGTGACGGTGCGCTGGCCATTGATGCGGCGCACGGTGCCGGTGTCGACCGTTTCTACCCAGCGGGCGAGGGCGCCGATCGGCAGCACGGTGCCGCCCGGGGTCGCCACCGGCAGCTGCTGCACGGCGGCCAGTGACTGCGCCTGCCCGGCCTGACTGAACAGGAAGATGTCGACCTTGTCGTCGCCTTCGAAGTACTCGTCCACGAAGGCCCCGTCGGTCAATGCCGCCACCGCGTAGCCGAAATCGGCTGCGTTCCACTCCACCTCGGCCAGCCGCGACCAGTCCGGCTGCAGCTCCACCAGCGGCTGTGCCAGCGTCAGGGCACTGGGTTCGGAGTTGATCTGCGGATCGGTCAGCACGCGGCCGGCGCGCTGGTAGACCTGCTCTGCGGTCTGGTAGAGCGTTGCCAGATCGCTGCCGGTGATGTCGACGTTGACGCTGCGGGTGCCGCCATCGTTGCTGGAGATGATGGAGCCGCGCGCGGCGAACGCCCGCATGCCGGGATAACTGCGGAAATGGTCGGTCAAGGCATTCATCAGGTGGTCGATATCGCCGGGGTCGACGGTTTCGGCGATGACCCGGAGCTGTTCCGGCTGTACCTGCAGGTTGAAATAGGCGATCGGCGGAATGGTGTCGGTACCATTGCCTTCGACATGGGGCAGAAAGTGCGCCTCCACCTGCTCGGCGATGGTGGCCATTTCCGCCAGGTTGTAGCCGGGGGGTGCCAGCATGCGGGCGAAGGTCTTGGGTTCCTCGCCTTCGGGCAGATACTCGGCTTCCGGCATCAGCGCCACGGTGGCGGCGGCGGTCAGCGCGGTCACACCGATGATGCAGGCCCATTGTCGCCGCGAGGTCGCCAACAGGGTGTCGACCCAGCGCGGTGGCGAGGGGTGCCCGCCGTCGGCCACCGGCGCGGCGAAGCGGAGCCGCTGACTGGCCACCGGAATCACGCTGATCGCCACCAGCATCGAGACGAAGATCGACGCCGAGATGGCGACCGCGATATCGGAGTAGAGCTGGCCCGCCTCCTGCTCGATGAACAGGATTGGCGCGAACACCAGGATGGTGGTCAGCGTTGCGGCCAGCACGGCCGGCCAGACCTCCTGCACGCCCTGCAGGGCCGCCTGCGCCGCGCCGAGCCCGCGGCGCCGCGCCCGCTCGATGCTCTCGAGCACGACGATGCTGTTGTCCAGTGTCATGCCGATGGCGAAGGCGACCCCGGCCAGCGAGATGACGTTGAGGGTGCGGCCGAACGCCAGCAGCCCGAGGAAGGCCGCGACCGTGCAGATGGGGATGCCCATCATCCCCACCAGGGTCATCGGCACGCTGCGGAAGAACAGCCACAACACACCCCCGGCCAGCACCGCGCCGAGCAGCAGGTTCTGCCAGACGTTGGCCACCGAGGCCTCGACATAGCGGACGTCGTCGGAGATCAGTTGCATCTCCAGGCCTGCCGGTTGCAGCACCTCGCGGTTGACCCGGGCCACCGCCGGCAGCATCGCCTCCTTGATGGCGATGACGTTGGAGCCGAGTTCCCGACGGACCGCCAGACTGACATTGGCAACACCGTTGACCCGCGACAGGGCGCGGACCTCGAAGTGGTCCATCACCACTGTGGCGACATCGCGCAGGCGGACTTCGGCGCGGCCGCCCCGGGTCAGCAGGGTGTCTTCGAGTGCCGCGAGATCGCGATAGCGGCCGCTGGTGCGAAGCAGGTAGCGACGCTTGCCGGTTTCGAGGTCGCCGGCGGAGACATCACGGTTGCGGGCGCGGATGGCGTCGCGCACGTCGGTCAGGGTCAGTCCTCGCTCGGCCAGCCGGGCCGGGTCCACCCGCACCTGCACCTGCCGCTCGGCGCCACCGCGGATGTCCACCTGCGAAACCCCGGGGACGCGCTCCAGTCGCGGGCGGACCTCGTCGTCGACGAAATCGCGGATCAGGTCAATGTCCAGGGATTGCGGATTGCCGGCGAGCGGCTGAATGCGGAAGTACATGAAGGCGTTGGCCGAAAACGAGTTGGCAAACAGCTGCGGCTCGTCAACGTTTTCCGGGTAGGCGGGCACCTGGCTGAGCGCGTTGTTGACGCGGATCAACGCCTCGTTGAGATCCACCCCGAACGGGAATTCCAGTTCGATCACGGCTTCGCCGGTGCTGGCGGTCGACTTCATCCGCTGCAGGCTGGGGATGCTGCGCAGCACATCCTCCTGCTCGATCAGGATTTCCTTCTCGACATCCTGCGGCGTGGCGCCAGACCATCGGGTCTCGACGCTGATGACCCGCACGTCGAGGTCGGGAATCATCTGAATCGGCACCCGTAGGGCCGCCAGCACGCCGAGCAGGCTGATGATGAGGGTGATGACGGCGATCAGGGTGCCGCGGCGCAGCAGGGCATCGAGCATGGCAGTCTCAGCGGCTGCGGACGGTCAGGGGCTGGCCCGGCTGCAGGCGCTCATTGCCGCGCACGATCAGCTCGGCCCCGGCCGGTAACGGACCCCGCACCTCGACCCGGTCCCCGCGCGGCGCGCCGAGAGTGACGGCGATATCGCGCGCGACCGGCGGCGATGTATTGCGGTCCACCACCCACACCGAAGCGGTGCCGTCGGCCCGTCGCAGAATGGCATCGCGCGGCACGCTGAAGGCGCCAGCGAGGGCCGGAAGCGGTAGCTGCACCTGGGCGGACATGCCGGGCACCACCGGCAGATCGGTGGTGAAACCGACCCGCAGCAGAAAGGTGCGGGCGTCGGCGCTGGCCTGCGGGACCTGGGCGATGACGCGGCCGTCGACAACGGTCGCCGGTCGATGGTCGAAGCGCAGTTTCACCGGCAGGTCGGGCGCGAGGCGGCCGTAATGTTCCTGCGGGACCTGGACATCGAGTCGGAGATCCTGCAGCGCCAGCACCTCCATCACCGCAGTGCCCGGGCTGACCCATTCGCCCGGCTCGGTCAGGCGCGCGCTGACGGTGCCATTGAAGGGCGCGCGCACGGTATGCCGCCGCACCCGCTCCGCCTGCTCGTCAGCTTCCGCCTGCAGGCGCGCCACCACCGCGTCGGCCTGCGCCTGCGCCGCTTCGCGCACCGCCAATTGGCTGGCCGGAAGGTTGCCACGGGAGACCAGGCGCCGGGCTTCGGTCACCAGCCGTGCGGCCTCTGCCGCGGCCACGGCGGCCTCATCCACCGCCGCCTGGCTGCGGGCCTCGGCGAGGCGGGCGAGCTGGACATCGAGTTGCAACAGCGGGGCCCCGGCGGCGACCGGATCACCGGCTTCCAACGCCACGCTGGCCACCTTGCCCGCCACCTCGGGCGAGACCCGCGAAACCTGGGCGGTGGTGACACTGCCGGTCAGCTCCAGACGCGCCTCGGGCGCCGTCGCAGACAGCTTCAGAATCTCGACCGGTACCGGGGTCTGGGCGCCAAGCGGACCGGCCAGGCTGCAGAGCAGCAGGGCCCACGAGCGGTGGACGCGAATCATCATCAACTCCCTAGTGTTCCATGGGCGCCCGTGCCGGCTGCCATGGCGGTCGGGTCGGATGCCGGTTCTGGTTCTGGTACTGCATATGAACGCCCCGTCGGCCGGAAGTTCGGCGACGTCAGGATGAGCAACTGACGCTGAGGGCGGCGGCCCACGCAGGCGGCAGGTCGGCCAGGTCGGCGAATTCGTCGGCATCCTGGTAGGGCGCCGACAGGGCGTCCATGAGTCGCGACAGCGGCGCGAAGTCGTCCTGCTCGGCTGCGGTGATGGCCAGTTGCAACAGGTGGTTGCGGGGCACCCGTGCCGGATTGGCCGATCGCTGCAGGGCCTCCCGGGCAACCGTGTCGGCGCGCTCGTCGTCGCGGCGATCGCGGTACTGGCGGTACCACGTGTCAAGCGCGGCCTGATCGAGGATCAGGTCGTGCAGCCGGTCGGGGTCCGGCAGGGCGCGGAAGCAGGTGGTGAAGTCATGGCGCCCGCGGGCCAGCAGATCGAGGAAGCCATTCATCAACGTGTCGTCGTCGTCGCGGTGTTCGCCGAGACCAAACTTGGTGCGCCAGGCGCGTCCGGCGGTCGCGCGGAAGCGCGTCGGAAACCGTTCAAGCAGCGCCCGTGCCGTGGTCAGCGCGCGGTCCTGGTCGGGATCGAGCAAAGACAGACAGGCTTCCAGCAGTCGCGCGCAATTCCAGTGCGCCACATGCGGCTGCTGGTCGTAGGCATAGCGCCCGGCCTCGTCACTGTGGTTGCAGATGTGACCGGGATCGTAGGCATCGAGAAAACCGTACGGACCATAGTCGAGTGTCAGGCCGAGCAGACTCATGTTGTCGGTGTTCATCACCCCATGACAGAAACCCAGCGTCTGCCAGTGGACGATCAGGTCTGCGGTACGGTCGATGATGTCACCGAGCCAGTCGGCGTAGCGACCCTCGAACTGGGGAAACCAGTTGGCGATCGCCCAGTCCGCGAGCTGACGAAGCTGTTGCAGTTGACCCCGATAGGCCCAGTATTCGAAGTGACCGAAGCGCAGAAAGCTGGGTGCCACGCGGAGTACGGTGGCCGCACGCTCCATGCGTTCGCGTCGCACCGGCTCGGAGGACACGCCGAGGGCGAGTGCCCGGGTGGTGGGGACGCCCAGGGCGTGCAGGGCCTCGCTGGCTACGTATTCGCGCAGGCTGGACCGCAGCACCGCCCGGCCGTCGGCAAAGCGCGAGAACGGTGTCGGGCCGCTGCCCTTGAGCTGCAGCTCGTGACGGGCCCCGGCTGCATCGGTGTGGACCCCGATCAGGTGGGCGCGGCCGTCCCCCAGTTGCGGGACGAACTGGCCAAACTGATGTCCGGCATAGACGGTCGCCACCGGCTGCGCGCCGGGCAGGGGCTGTGCGCCTGCCATCACCGCCCGCAGCGCCGGGCTGCCGGCCGCGAGCCCGGGCAACGACAGCGTGGCAGCCAGTGTCTCCGATACATGCGCCAGTTTCAGATCCGGCAGCGGCGTCGTCTCGACCGCAACCGCCCAGGGCTCGCCCAGAGCGCCCCAGGCGGTTTCGTAGGGCGTCGCGGTCATCCGCGGCCGACGCCGAGGCGCTGTCGCAACTCACCCGGGGTCAGGTATTTGGCGGGCGCGCCATGCATCGCGGTGATCAGCGCCGTCAGCTCCCGGTTCACCGGTGTCGGATGCCGGCAGCGTTCGCCGAGGCAGACGATTTCGCCGTTGAGCTGGCTGATCTCGGTGATCCGGCCATGCTCGAGGTCCGCCACCATCGACGGGTAGCTGCCCTCTTCGAGCCCGTTCTTGAACTTGGCGATCCACCACAGCACCGGCCCGCCGTGCAGCAGCAACAACCGATAGCCGGCATACCCCACCGGCATCGGCAGCTTGTAGCGGATGCCGGCCGCGGCCAGGACCGCGATCGCCTCATCCAGCACGCCGACATAGCAGGCGCGCAGATCCGGATGGGTGAACAGGTCCTTGAAGGTGGTGTGGGTGGCGGCGCCGATGGCGTTGGCAAGATTGATCAGCAACTTGCCCCACACCGCCGCTTCTCCGGCCACCTGCAGCACCTGCATGCCGGAGCGACCGAACAGGCCCAGCAGTCGTGCATCGTCGCTGCCGGCCATGACGATCGGCTTGGTGGTGATGCGGGCGTGCAGGGGCCCCAGCCGTTGACCGTTGAACATGATGCTCATCGGCACCACGCGCGCCTGCGGGAAGCGCTCGCGGATCACCCGCAGGCTGTTGACGCCGTTGAGGGTGGAAATCAGGGTGCAGCCCGAAGGAATGGCGGGGATCTGCTCGAGCACGCCCGCGAGGTCGGGAAATTTCACGCACAGCACCAGGTAGTCGACCCCCGCAAGGTCCAGCGAGGTGGTGAGTGCGGGCTTCGGCAGGATCAGGGGCGGGCGTCCGCTGGTGACGTGATCGACCCGAACCGCGTCGACGGTCTGCATGCCGCTGAGATCGCGGTCGCGCACATAGACCTTGATGGGCTCCTTGCCGGCATTGAGGACGTACGCAGTGAGAATCGTGCCGACTGCACCGGCGCCGACGAGCAGAATCATGTGCTGTTGCCCTGTCTGGATGGAATGCGCTTGGCTCGGCCCTGCGGGTCGTGCCGTTGTCCATAGGCTACCCCCGGGACCCACAACCGACAAACGCAGGACCGGCCGCGGCCCGAAGGCGGTAAGCTTGGTCGATACCGACCGTCAGGGGAGCGCCGGATGAGGATTCGCCACGTCGCAGGGGTGCTGTGGGGATTGGCCAGTGGGCCGTTGCTGGCCACGGACGCGACGAGCCTCGCGGCGGTGACCGATTGCATGCGCGGCAATATCCCGCCCACGGTCCGGGTCCAGAGCTTCGACCTGCGCACCGTGGATCGCGGGGGCGGCGAGCGCATCCTCCGCGGCCGCCTGCACGCGGCGCGCGAGGACGACCGGATGCGTGCCAACCTGCGCATTGATGCGCCGGCAGACCTGCGTGACGCCGCCTACCTGATGCGCGAGACCGCCGACGGTCGCGACGACATGTTCGTTTACCTGCCGGCGCTCAACAAGGTGCGCAGGATTCTCGGGGGCACCCGCGAGAACCCCTTGTTCGGGACCGACTTCAGTTACAACGACCTGCGCCACATGCAGAACGCCTTCGAGGGCGCCAATGGCCGGTTGCTGCCGGCGGAAACCGTCGACGGGCGCCCGGTTCATGTCATGGAGATGCGCGAACTCGATACCGAGGCCGAGCGCTATACCCATCTTCAGGCCTGGGTCGACCAGGAGAGTTGTGTCGCCCTCAAGGTGGAATTCCATGACGCCGACGGCGTGGTCAAACGGTTGATCAGTCCGGCCGCCAGCCTGGCTCGCGCCGGGGAGTACTGGTACGCCGGTGAGACCACCATGTTCGATCTGCGCGCCGGTTCCCACACCGACCTCACCATCACCGGCGTCACCAGCGGCGAGAATATCGCCGGCCGGTTGTTCAACCCCAGTCTGTTCTACCTCGGCAACTGACCGCGATCATGGAGCGCATCCTCGCCTGGCTGGTGGCGCACCCGCGCCGGGTGATCCTGGCCACGGCGCTGATATCGCTGGCCGCCGCGCTGAGTCTGTTTGATCTCGAAACCGGCCGCCTGCGGCTGCAGATCGACCCGTCGCTGGAGCGCCTGCTGCCCGCGGACGACGAGGGGCAGGCGGTATTTCAACGGCTGCAGACGGCGTTTGGCGACAGCGACCGCCTGCTGCTGGCGGTCAAACTGCCATCGGTCCTCAGCGCCGAGGGCCTGGCCAGCGTTGAACGCGCCACCACCGCGCTGCTGGCCGTGCCGGGCGTCGGCGACGTGCTGTCGTTGGCCACTGCGCCGAACCTGTTGGCCGATGCCCAGAGTCTGGATGTCAGCACGTTCAGCCGGCTGGCGGTCGAGCAGCCCGAGACCATCCCGGGGATGGCGGCGCAGATCGAATCGAACCCGCTCTATGCCGGGTCCCTGCTGACCGACGATGATCGGCTTGCGGCCTTCGTGATCAGCCTGGAGGGCGTCGATGCTGAAACCTTCCGGCGCACCGACATGGCCGCGGTGCTGCGCGCAGCGGCCCGGGTCGAGGGGGTTGAAGCGGTCTGGTTGACCAGTGCAGTGGTGATCCAGGCGGCTACCACGGATGCGTTGCTGCACACCCTGGGATTCACCCTGCCGGCGATCTTCGTATTGATCGTGCTGATGCTCGCCGTCGCCTTCCGCTGCCTGCGGGCGACCCTGGTGGCGACGGTGACCATCTGTATCAGCTTGCTGTGGACGCTGGCGCTGATGGTGTGGTTTCAGCTGCCGCTTAACCTGGTGACCTCGATCGTGCCGCCGCTGATCCTGACCCTGGCGCTGTCATACGCCGTCCACGTGCTGGCCGAATTCTTCTCGCCCAATCCGGCAGATGATCGTGGACGGCTGCTGCGGGTGCTGCGTCGGGCCAGTCTGCCACTGCTGCTCTGCGGCGCGACCACCGCCGCGGGCTTTCTCGCCCTGGGGCTGTCACCGCTGCCGGCCGTGCGGCAGTTTGCCGGGTTGGCATCGGCGGGCGTGGTCATTGCCATCCTGTTGATGCTGACCTTTCTGCCGGTGATGCTCGAGATCGCCGGATGCGCCGCCCACGGGCCGTTGCCGGGTACGGCCATGTGGACCCGTCTGGCCGAACGGCTGGCCCGCTTCGACGTGCGCTATCGCAGCATCATCATCGGGCTGTCGGTGGTGGCGATGGTGGTGGCCGGCCTGTTCGCCACCCGGATCCGCAGCGGCGCCGACTATATCGGCAACTTTTCGCCGGAGTCCGAGGTACGGGCCGACTTCGAGACGCTCAACACCGCCTTCAACGGCGCCACCATGGTGTCGATCCTGATCGAGACCTACGTCAACGACGCGTTGACGCAACCGGAGTTGCTGCGACAGATCGACGAGCTGCAGCGGTGGTTGCGGAGCCAGCCGGAAGTCGGTGCGGCGGTGTCCTATGTCGACCACCTGAAGGTACTCAACCAGAGTCTCAATGAGGGTGATCCGGCGTATTTCCGGATTCCCGACAGTGCTGCGGCGGCAAAGCAGATTCTGGTGTTCGGGGGTTCCGAGGCGCTCAAGCGGGCGGTCGATGCGGGCTTCCGCAGTGCCGTCGTCTCGATCCGGCTCAATGTCGATGACTCCATCGCCATTGCCGATTTCGTGCAGCGCACCGAGGCGCGGCTGGCGCAATTGCCACGACCGCTCGATGCGGCACTGACCGGGACACCGGTGATCGCCACCCGCACGGTCGAGGTGCTGGCCAGCGGGCAGTGGCAGTCGATGGGGGTCGCGCTGCTGGTGATCCTGCTGATGCTCAGCGTACTGTTCAACTCGCTGCGGGCGGCGGCGCTGGCATTGCTGCCCAATCTGGCACCGATCGTCACCTACTTCGGCCTCCTCGGCCTCACCGGCGTCAGCCTCAATCCGACCACCAGCCTCATCGCCTGCATCGTGCTGGGGATTGCGGTCGACGACACCATCCATTTCCTGACGCGGTTCAATCACGATGCCCGTGCCAGCGGCAGCGAGCAGAAGGCCGTCGCCTCCGCCCTGGGCCATACGGTACGGCCGGTCACCCTCACCAGCATCGCGCTGATCCTCGGATTTCTGGTGTTCACCGGCAGTGAGTTGCGCAACCAGGTGCAGTTTGGCTGGCTGTCGGCGCTGACCCTGGCGCTGGCGTGGGGTGTCGACCTGACCCTGACCCCCGCCCTGGGATCGAAGCTGCGTATCGTCAGCCTCTGGGACCTGCTGCGGCTCGACCTCGGGCAGTCGCCCCAGCACACCATTCCGATGTTTGCCGGGTTGAGCCTGCGGCAGGCGCGCCTGTTCGCCCTGATGGCGCGCATGGAGGTGGTCGAGGCGCAGGCGGCGGTGATCCGCGAGGGGGAGGTGGCCCGCGACATGTACGTCATCGTCGATGGTCGGCTGGAGGTCTGGGTCGATCGGGACGGCGAGCGCCGGGTACTGGCCGAGATGACCCGCGGTGCGGTGGTCGGCGAGACCGGCTATTTCGGCCAGCGGCGCACGGCCCATGTCACCGCGGTAACACCTGCGCGGGTGTTGCGCTTCAACTCCCAGGATCTTGAGCGCGTCCGGCTTCGCTATCCGCGCATTGCTGCCACCCTGTTTCGCAACCTCAACCGCATCCAGGCCGAACGCATCGCCCGGATGACGGCGATGGTGAAGTAGGGTGGGGCGTTGGCGCCCGCCCGCGCCCACCGCCTCGCCGTACATCACGGCGGAGGGTCAGGCGCGCATGAAGGCCGAATTCGAACACCTCTGGCGCAGTCGGCGACCGGAGGTGGTGCGGGCGTTGGCGGCGGCGGCGGCGGAGGGCGACCGCTCCGAGAATGCCGAATACCAGTACCGCAAGAAGGAACTGCGCGAGATCGATCGGCGGTTGCAGTACCTGACCGGACGTCTGGAGGTCTTGCAGGTGGCGGCGCAGGCCCCCGCCGATCCGTCTCGGGTCTACTTCGGCGCCTGGGTCGTGGTTGAGGATGACCAGGGGGTCGCCCGCAGTTTTCGTCTGGTCGGCGCCGACGAAGTGGATACGCCCCGCCGCTGGATCAGCATCGATGCGCCATTGGCGCGGGCCCTGTTGGGCAAGCGGATCGGTGATGTGGTGACGGTCATGCTGCCGGCAGGGCGGCAGGTTCTGGAAATCACCGCGCTGCGATACGACGCGCCACCGGATCTCGAAGACTGATCGGATCATGGCGCTGTCACAGCACGCTGCGATGCTTGGGGATTACGCACGGGAGCAGGGGCGATGACGACGCGGCGGGGATTTCTCAAGGCGCTGGGGGGCGCGGGCACGCTGGCAGTGCTGTCCGGGTGCGGGGACAGCACAGCGCCGGAGGGGGTCAATGGACTACCGGCCGATTTCGATTTTCCGACCGTGACCACTGCACCGTTCTGCCATGGCGTCGCCAGTGGTGACCCGCTCGGCGACCGGGTGATCATCTGGACCCGCGTCACCGAGGCGCAACCCAGCGCCGCAGCCGTGCCGGTGCGCTGGACGGTGGCCCGCGACCCCGGACTGAACGATGTCGTCCGCCAGGGCACCCAGGCGGCGGTAGCGCAGCACGACTGGACCATCAAGGTCGATGTCACCGGTCTGCAGCCGGCCACCACCTACTACTACGCCTTCGAGGCCCTCGGCGGCCGTTCGATCACCGGTCGTACCCGCACGGCACCGGCGTCCGCGGTGGGGCAGGTGCGCCTGGCGGTGGTGGCCTGCTCCAGCTACTGGTCGAGTCACTGGAGTGGCTACGGTCACCTGGCCCGGCGCAACGACCTTGATCTGGTGCTGCATTGCGGCGACTACATCTACGATTTCGTCGACGAGGATGAAGAGGTGCGGGCCCGCGGCAACCGGTTCGATACCGCGGACGTCGACTATCGAGACTGGCTGAATCTCGACGAGGTCCGTCGGCGTTACGCCTTGTATCGTTCTGACCCCAACCTCTGCCGCGCCCACCAGCAACACCCGTGGATGATCGTCTGGGACAACCATGACATCGACCCCGGGTACGGCAACGAGTTGCCGACGCCGTTTGATGGCCTGTCCGGCGACACCACCCTGGACGACACCTGCCGGGCCTTCTGGGAATGGACGCCATCCCGACCGGTGCGGGCTGACGGCTCCGGCGACTTTCTGCTGGTTGACGATGGCCGCTATCCGGTCCCGGAAAACGTGCGACTGGTTTATCGGCGACTGCCGTTCGGTCCGATGGCCGAGATTTTCGGCGTCGATACCCAGATCGGCCTCCCCCGGTACGACCAGCCCCTGGATGCGGGGCACCTAGCTGACGGTGAGCCCACCCTGTTCGGTCGGCGGCAGTTCGACTGGCTGTCGAACGGTCTGGTCGATGCCGAACAGCGCGGCGTGCGCTGGAAGATCGTCAACAACCAGACCTGGATGAGCCCGGTGGACGTGCCGTCGATCGTTGAAGGCGTGTCGCTGCCCAAGCTGGGCCTGTCCCGATGGGCCGACTATCCCGGCGAACGGGCCGCCTTGTTCCGGCACCTGCGCGGTGAGAATCCGCAGCAGCTGCGGGTGCGCGGGACGGTGCTGGTATCGGGTGATGCGCACGGCAACCTGGGTGCCGACCTCATCGAGAACGATGCGGTGCTCTCGCCTTATGTGTCGGGGCTGCCGTTACCGTCGCTGCGCAGCGGTTCGACCGTCGAGAACCGGCTTGCCGGTATGGTCCGCGCCACCAGTGGCAACCTCGGGCCGCTCAACCTGCGGGGCAACAGCGTTGGTGTCGAGTTCGCGCCCAGCTCCATGGGCCGGGGCGGGGCCGACGAGATCTTCGCCAATGCCGTGCCGGGCAACCCGCAGCTGCTCAACGTGGTCGGCGCCCGGGCGTTGGAACTGGTGGTTGCCACCGGCAACAAGAATGTCCAGTTCATCGAGTGGGTCGATCACGGCTACGGCATCGTCGACCTCAGCGCCGAGCGGGCGATCTTCGAATACTGGTGGCAGGACAAGCTGACCCCGGACAGCCCCGATATTCTCGGGATGCAGATGGTCAGCTGGGCTGACGATGACCCTGCTGCGCTGCCCAGCCCCCGTTTCCGCGACCAGCTGGATACGGTGGCGCTGCACGGCCTGCCGGTGGTGGCGACGGTCGGTGAGCGGCAGGATCAGCCGGCCCCGGAGGGCGTGCTGCGGCCGGCCTGACCCGGTTCAGCGCGGCTTCCTGCCCTGATAGACGGCCACCAGTCGGCGTGCCGCATCGCCGACGCTGGCCGCCGGACCATGTGCGCGAAAGGCCAGACGGGTGGCATTGGCGCCTTCCATCAACAACATGAGACTGTCGGCAAGGTCGTTGGGCGCCTCGGTGTTGAGGCCGGCACAGAGGCGTCGAAGGCGCGCGCGCACCGTGCGCTTGTGAGCAACGATCACCGCTCTGCCCGGGTGTTCGCTGTCACCGATTTCGACGGCGGCGTTGGCGATGGCACACCCGCGGGAATCGCGACTGCAGGTCTTGGTGGCGAGCGCGTCGAACAGGGCCAGCAACTGCGCTTCGCTGTCGCGCTCATGCGGCGCCACGACTTCATTCCACCAGGCCCAGAAGTCCTGTTCGGAGGCGCGCAGACATTCGGCCACCAGCGCATCCTTGGAGGGGAAGGCCCGATACAGGCTCATCTTGGTGGCGCCGGCCGCCTGGGCGATGGTTTCGACACCGACGCCATGGATGCCGCGGCGGTAGAACAGTTCACGCGCGGCTTCGAAAATGCGGTCGCGGGCACTACGGCGCGGTTGTGGGTCAGTCATCGTCAGCGTCCCTCCGGCGGGCCATCATGCACCAGTCACCGACGAGTTGAAACGACCGGATCGATAGCGCGCCACGAATGTGACATGCATCTGTCCAGACCTGCCGCTACCCTGAAGCCTGTCCGCCCCCGGAGCCCCCATGCCACAACGTCCTCTCCTGTTGATCACCGGTGCCGGTGGCGGTATCGGCCGTGCGACCGCCGAGCGCGCAGCTGCCGCCGGCTATGAGGTGGCGGCCAGCGATCGCAATGTTGAAGCGCTCGACGCCACGGTGGCGGCGATCCGTGCGACCGGTGGCGAAGCCGAGGCCTGGCCCTGCGACATCGGGGATGCCGTCGCCGTGGCCGGCCTGTTTGCCGGATTGCGAGACCGCTACGGCCGTCTGGATGCCGCCTTCAACAATGCCGGTGTCGGCGGCAGCGGCGGTGTCGGCCTGGCCGACACCGATGACGAGGCCTGGGAGGCCGCGCTGCGCGTCAACCTGTCCGGCACCTACCATTGCCTCAAGCACGAGATCCGCTGGATGCGCGAAACCGGCGGCGGCGCCATCGTCAACAACAGTTCGGTGCTCGGTATCAACGGCGGCATCAGCGCACCGTATACCGCGACCAAGCATGCGATCGCCGGGCTCACCAAGTCGGCCGCGTTGTCCTATGGCGGCGACGGCATCCGCGTCAACGCAGTCTGTCCAGGATTCATCAATGCCGGCATGGGCCTGAACCTGTTCAGCCGCCATGCCGAGGCGACCCGCGCGGTGATCGGGCAACTGCCACTGCCGCGGCCGGGCAGTGCCGACGAGGTTGCGGATGCGGTCCTGTGGTTGTGCTCGCCCGCTGCGGGCTATGTCACCGGCACCCTGCTGCCGGTCGACGGCGGCTTTTCCGCTCGGTAGCGCAGGCCAGCGCGCGGCGCGCCATCGTCGCAGCGCCGCGAACCTCGCGCACCGTTCAGGCGTCCGTTGATGCGGCGGAACGGCCGCAGACCCAGACCGAGCAGGGTGCCCGTGACAGGACCCGCTCGGTCACGCTGCCGAGGAGAAAATGCGCCCAACTGCCCATGCCGCCGCGGGCCATTACGATCAGGTCGCGGCCATCGGCTTCGGCGTACTGCAGGATGACCTGCGGGGCCGAGCCGGCCACCACCTGGCGTTGCGGCTCCGGTCGAACCGGGTGGTCCTGCAGGAAGGCTGCCAGCCCGGCGGTGCCATGCTCGACCTGCGCCTGCTCGAAACGCGTCGGATAGTAGGGCGGGATCGGCCAGTCCTCGACCACGTGCAGAACGGCGAACTTGGCCGAATGCTGGCGCGCCAGTGCCGCCGCCACGGCGAGGGCGTCAGCCGACGCGGGGGACAGATCCACCGCCGCGACAATGTTGTCGAAGCCACCGCTGACCGGCGCACTGCCGTGTCGGGCGTTTACTACCAGGACCGGTCGCTTGGACAGACGCACCACGCCTTGCGCGTCGGAGCCGAGAAACAGCTTTTTCAGGCCGGCGCGACCGTGACTGCCGACCACGATGAGACTGGCATCGATCTTCTCGGCGTGGTCGGCGATAACAGTGGCCGCATCAAAGCCGGACAGCAGCGAGTGCGCGACCGGTATGCCGATGGTGTCGACCAGGTGATCCATCTGACGGCGTGCCTGCGCCCGCATGGCCTCGGTGAGGCCATCAAGGTCCGGCACGTGCTCCGGCACATACGCCGCTGGCGGGATCACCAGCACGTTGAGCAGGTGCAGCTCGGCATCGTGGTGCCGGGCCAGTTGCACGGCCTGCGCCTGTGCGTTGTGCGAGGCTTCAGAGAAGTCGGTGGCAAACAGAATGCGGTGCAGGTCGGTCATGTTGCGTCTCCAAGTCGAGGGCCACGATGCCGCCTGGAACGACAGCGACGTCCTCTACCCTACGCCTTCGCACCGTCATCCGAGCTGACCTGGGTCAACCCCACGGTCGTCATGCCACCCGCGCGACCCCGCGGGAAACGTAGGTGAGCGGCCGGGGGCCCTGCAGATAACTGGCCTCGAACTGTTCGATGGCAAACCCCGCCCGTTCCAGCATCGGACGGACATCGCGGTTGAGATGGCAGCCGCCGGCGATCGGTTTCCACCAGGGGGTCAGCCGATGTTGCCAGCGCTGTACGCTGTCATCGGGCGCCAGGCCGTGCTCACAGAACAGCAGGCGGCCGCCCGGCTTGAGGACCCGTTTCATTTCCCGCAACGCGGCGTCGGCGTCGGGAATGGTGCAGAGGGTGAAGGTGCAGACCACGGTATCGAAACTGGCATCGGCGGCGGGGATGGTCTCGGCCGACAGGGTCATCAATTCGACTGTCAGACCGGCCTCGCGGGCGCGCCGTTCGGCCTTGCTGTTCATTTGCTCGGCCGGGTCCAGGCCGATCAGCTGTTCCACTTGCTCACGGGCGTAGAAGGGCAGGTTGCGACCGGTGCCGATGCCGATTTCGAGAATGCGACCGCGCGCCAGTGGCAACAGGCGGGCGCGCTCGCGTTGCACGGCCTTCATGCCGCAGCAGGCGTCGATCAGCACGGGCATCAGGTAACGATCATAGAGATTCAAGGGCGTGTTCCAGGCGTTGTTCGGGCGGGATCGACTGCGGCCGGCCGGCGCAGTCCTGTGCGGTGTGAATGGCAGACACTGCGGTGGGCTCACAGAGGGCCGAACGCGAAGCATAGCCAATTAGCAGCCCGACCGCGCAGGCCAGGGTGAAGGCGATCAACAGATCCTGCAGCAATCGCCCCGGACGGCTGCGCCGGGGCGGGCGGACGCTGGTGACGGGCGGTAGCGGGCGGGGCGGTGACATGCACGATTCCGGTGGACGATGCGGCCGCCACTCTGCCAAGCTGGCGCTGACCGTAACAGATACAAAAGTAGCCAATGAAGACAGAACAGTTGCCGGATGAGCCACTGCGCTACCGGGCGCTCGCCGGGCGCTTCGAGCAGGGCATTCGCAGTGGCGCCATCCGCCCCGGGGAGCGGTTGCCGTCGATCCGTCAGCTCAGTCGCAGCGAAGGTCTGAGCATGAGTACGGTGCTGGCGGCGTTGCGGCTGCTGGAGCAACGGGGCTACGCCCAGGCACGGCCGCAATCCGGCTACTTCGCCCGGTTGCCGGCACGTCGGCCACCGCCGCCGCCCACCCGTCCGGCGCAGCGCGCCGGCACCGTCAGTGGCGCTGACGTGCTCAACGAGATCCTCGAGCACGTTGCCGGGGGCGATACGTTGCCGCTGGGCGCCGCGATTCCGGCGCCGGCCCTGTTGCCGATCAAGGCGCTGGCCCGCAGTCTGATGCGGGTGACCCACCGGGATGCGGGGCGACTGCTGGGCAGCATGTCCGGCGCCGGGCTGCCGGATCTGCGACAGGCCATCGCCGCCCGCATGACCCGGTTCGGCTGCAGCGTGCACCCCGATGAGGTGATCATCACCAGCGGCGCCGCCGACAGCGTCGCACTGGCCTTGCGGACGCTGACCCGGCGCGGTGATGTGGTGGCCTGTGAGTCGCCGACCTACTACGGCTTGTTGATGACGGCCGAAGCCCAGGGCCTGCAGGTGCTGGAGCTCGCCACCGATCCGGTCAACGGGGTGTCGGTGGATGCGTTCGAGGCCGCTTGCGAGCGCAAGCCGCCGGCGGCGCTGGTGGTGTCGGCCAATGTGCAGAACCCGACGGGCGCCTGCATGCCCGAGGCGGCCAAGCGGCGGTTGGTGGCGGTGGCGGCACGCTACCGGGTGCCGCTGATCGAAGACGACGTGTTCGGCGACTACGCCCGCTACGGTGGCAGCCGTTGCGCGCCGCTCAAAGCCCTTGATACGGAGGGCAATGTGCTGTATTGCAACTCCTTTTCCAAGGTCATCGCACCGGGGCTGCGGCTCGGCTGGATCATCGCCGGCCGACATCATGCCGCGGTCCTCGGCAACTGGCTGGGACAGAGTTGGGGCTGCCCCCCGTTGACACAGCAGGCGCTGGCGCAGCTGCTGCGGGAGGCCAGCCTGGAGCATCAGTTGCGGCGGGTGGTGCGGACCATCGATGACACCCGCAGTCGGGCGTTGGAGCAGGTGCATGCGCACTTTCACCCGGCCACGCGCGTGGCGACGCCGCGTTACGGGTTCCTGCTGTGGCTGCAGTTGCCGCCCGGCATGAACGGAATTGACTACTACCGGGCCGCCTTGCGAGACGGGATTTCGGTGATGCCGGGGTTCGTGTTTTCGCCGTCCGGTGGTTGTCACGACCACATCCGGCTGAACCTGGGGGCCGCCTGGAGTGACACCCTGGCGGATGCGCTGCAACGGCTCGGCAGGCTCAGCCATGCCGCCGATGGCGGGGACGATTTGGCGCCTTCGCGGACACTAGACTAGGCTTCAGCCCGAGATGCCGGCTGGCCGGCCTGGAGAGAGAGCGCGGAATGGGCGACCTGCCTCGCGACAAGGAGGCTGTAACGATCGAGGTGTGCGCGCACAAATTGTTCGCGCCCTCGGCGCCGCCGCGTGCCGTCGTTCGTACCGCCCTGCTGGCCCGCCTGCTGGGTCAAGACCGGCCGCGCATCGCCCTGCTCCAGGGGCCTGCCGGGCATGGCAAGACCACCCTGCTGCAACAGATCAAACAGGCCTGTGACGATCACGACATGGTCACCGGCTGGTTGACACTGGACGATGCCGACAACGATCCCCGACGGTTTTTCCGACACATGGAAATGCTGGTAGGCGAAGTGGTCGGTGATGAGATGCAGGAGGCGCCGGCAGTGCGCTGGCGGCGGCGCTCGGACTGGATCATCGACCGTCTGCTGCAGGCGCCCCAGCCGGTCGCGCTGTTCATCGACGAACTGCAGACGATCACCTCGCGAGCCTTGCACCTGTTTTTCCGGGAATTGCTGGAGCGGGTGCCCGAACGGGTCCATCTGTTCATCGGCTCGCGCTCGGTGCCGGACGTCGGCCTGTCCCGGTTGGTGGTCAACCAGCAGGCACAGATTCTTCATGCCGATGACCTCCGCTTTTCGGTCGACGAGGTGCGCGCCTTTTTCGGGCACACCGGCGAGCAGGCGATCAGCGACCAGGAACTCGACGTCATCTTCCGTCGCACCGAGGGTTGGCCGGCGGCCCTGCAACTGTTCCGGTTGTCGCTGGCGAGTCCGCAGGTCCGTCGCGATCTCGCGGATCTGGCGGCCTACCGGCCGCGGGAGCTGGCCGAATACCTCACCGACAATGTCCTCGGTCTGCAGGACCCGGAGCTGCAGACCTTCCTGCTGCAGACCAGCCTGCTGACCCGCCTGTGTGCGCCCTTGTGCGAGGCGGTGACCGGGCGCGCCGACGCCCAGGACCTGCTGTTGCGGGTAGCGCGGTCGGGGCTGTTCCTGCGCAACCTCGACATCGACGGTCGCTGGTTCAAGTACCACGGGCTTTTCGCCTCGTTCCTGGCGGACCAGTTCGAAACCCTGTCGCCGGGGATGGCCAAAGAGGTCCATCGCCGTGCCGCGGCCTGGCATGCGGAGCACGCGCGGCCGGATGATGCGATGCACCATGCGCTGGCCGCCGGGGACCTCGAACAGGCCGCCGATCTGCTCGAGCACTGGTCGCCGCAATTGATCGCCGATGCGCAGCTGATCACCATGGAGCGCTGGCTCGACCGTTTGCCGTTCGAACAGGTGGTGGCTCGGCCGTCGCTGGTGGTCAAGGCGGCCTATGCCCTCACGTTCCTGCATCGCCGTGCCCGCCTGAAGCCCTTTATCGAGGCGCTGGAGGGGTTTCATCGTGACGGGGTGGTCAACGCATCGGTGGTGCTGTCGATGGCGGCCATCTCCGGCGACGACCTGGCGGATGCCTTCGCCCGGGTCGAGCAGATTGATCTTGCGGTCGAGGACGCCGAAGGCTTCGACGCCTTTGAACTGGGTGCAGCCGGCAACCTGGCCGCCTACCGTCATCTGTCGATGGGCGCGTTCGAGTCGGCCCGTCAATGCCTGTCGGTGGCGCGGATGTATTCGCAGCGGGGTGCCGCCTCCTTCAGCAGCGGTTACAACGTCGGTGTCACCGGCATGGCCATGCTGTTGCAGGGCGAGTTGCAGCAGGCGCTGGAACGATTTCGTGTGGCGCAGACCGAGCCCTGGGTGCGCTCCGATGCCTCGCAGGCTTCCGCATCGCTGGTGGCCTGCCAGTTGTGGGCGCTGTACGAAGCCAACGACCTTGATGCTGCCGAGGCGCTTTACGGCCAGCATCGGGAAATGATTGTCGAGTCGACCTTGCCGGATTTTCTCGCCATCGCCCAACTTGCGGCGGTGCGGGTGTTCGACGCTCGCGGACGGGTCACCCGTGCGCTGGAGGTGCTGGACGAGGCCGAGGGGCTCGCCCGCGCCAACGGCTGGCCGCGGCTGCTGCAGTTGTTTGCCTGGGAGCGGGTGCGGCGGGCGCTGATCGCCGGTCAGCTCGAGCACGCCCGGGCGATCGCCGAGCTGGCGCCGGTCGACCCCGAGCCGCCGGCCTGGCTCACCATCGCCGCCGATGCCTGCGATGACCGGCTTGGCGCTATCCGTCTGGCGATCCACAGCGGTCAGATCGCCGATGCCCAGCAGTGGCTGTCCACGGCCCTGGAGATCCAGCCCGGACGAATTTACCGACAGATTCGTCTGTATCTGCTGGAAGCCCTGCTGCATCGGCGCCGCGAGGCGCACAATGCCGCCCAGCGAAGCCTGCAACGGGCCTTGCAGCTGGCCGCGCCGGGCGGTTTCATCCGCTGTTTTCTCGACGAGGGGCCCGGCCTGATGGAGCTGTTGCGGCAGGCCTGCCAGGCCTTGCTGGAACAACCGGGGGAGGGCGGTGGCGTCAGCCGTGACTACGTCGAGCGGCTGCTGCGGGCCTCCGGCACCGATCTGGGAGGGGCTCGGCGGGCGGTGATCGAGGCGCCGCTGGAGCCGCTGACCGACCGCGAGAAGGAGATCCTCATCCTGCTCGGCAACGGCGTGTCCAACAAGGCCATGGCCAAGCGGATCTTCGTGTCGGAAAACACGGTCAAGTTCCACCTCAAGAACATCTACGCCAAGCTCGCCGTGGGCAGTCGCCTGCAGGCGATCACGGCGGCCCGCAGCCTCGGCCTGATCGAGTAGGCCGCACGGTCTCCCCGGGGTGGGGAGGGCAAAACTACCCTTTTGTGTAGTGCGACGCACCGAGGCCCTGCGCCCTAATGCATCGACGAGGAGCAGCGTCGCCCCTGGCCGGGGTGATGGTGACTATACAAAGCGGGTCAGGAGAACGATCTTGCAGCCATTCGGTTTGGTGAGCCGCCCCTTGCAGGGCCTGTCGTGCGGCGTGTTGCCGCTGTACCTGTCGATGTGGTCCGGCGTTGCCGGCACCGCCAACTGAGGGGGCGCCAGTGCACGCGCTCCGTTTCCGTCTTGCCCAATGGGTCATGCGCCACCGTCGCCTGTCGATGGTGGGTTTCGTGCTGGTGACGATCGGGTTCGGCCTCGGGCTGCCCGGGGTCCAGCTGAAGACCATCTTTTCCGACCTGCTGCCCAAGGACGATCCCTTCGTCCAGGTCTTCAAGGACCACCCGAATTTCGGCAACCCGCTGACGATGACGGTGATGATCCAGCGCAAGGACGGCGATATCTACAACGCCGAAACCTTGCAGAAGGTGTGGCAGATGACGCGCGACATCGACCTGTCGCCCGGCGTCGATCACGACCAGATCCTGTCCATCGCGACCGAAAAGGCGCGCTATGCCGAAGCCACGCCGTACGGCATCGACATGCGGCCGTTGATGGAAGACCGCGTTCCGGCAACCCCCGAGGAACTGGCGGAGTTTCGCGAACGGGTGGAGAAATCACCGAACTCGCGTGAATTTCTTATTTCCCGGGATAACTCGGCGACTTTGGTGCATGCCACCTTCATCGAGCGGCTGCTCGATTACGGCGACGCCTTTGAATACGTCCAGGGGCTGGTGGAAGCCGCCCGCGACGACGAACATGACGTCTACCTGGCGGGTCAGCCGGCCTTGACCGGATGGGTCTATCAGTACCAGGCCCAAATGATCGGCATTTTTGCCATCACCCTGTCGGCGCTGATCTTTGCGCTGGTGCTGTACATGCGCAACGTGGTTGGCATCGTCACACCGATCATCACCAGCACGGTGGCGGCGATCTGGGGCTTCGGTCTGATGGGGTGGTTGGGCTCGCCGATCGAGCCGCTGCTGATGATCGTGCCGCTGCTGTTGGTGGCGCGATCGTTCTCCCACTGCGTGCAGTTCACCGAACGCTATTACGAGATCTATGCCCAGGTCGGTGACCGTGGCAAGGCCGCGGAAATCACCATGGGCGTGATGATGGCGCCGTCGGTGCTGGGAATCTTCACTGACACCGTCGGCATCTTTCTGATCGCCATCGCGCCGATTCCGGCGATGGAGCGATTCGCCCTGTTCTGCGGGTTCTGGGCGATCTGGATGATCCCCACCGGGGTGGTCCTGATCTCGCTGCTGCTGGCATCACTGCCGCCGCCGAAGAACGTTGACAAGCTGGTGGGCGACGGCGAAGCCAACGGCGGCTTCCAGCAGGGCTTCCAGACGGTGCTGCGGGGCGTGTCGTCGCTGACCCACGGGTCGCGTGCGCGCTACACCACGGTGGTGGTTGCGGCGCTGGCGGTGTTCTCGGTGTTCACCGCGCTGCAGATCAAGATCGGGAATCCAGTGGAGGGCTCCAATCTGCTGTGGTACGACTCCGAGTACAACGAGGCGGTCCGGCAGATCAACCGCAATTTCCCGGGCGTCAATACGCTGGAAATCGTGCTGGAAGCCAAGAACCCGAACGACCCCAGCCGGGTTGCCCGTCAGGCCGAGACGGTGGGCACGATGTTCCGCCTGCAGCAGTTGATGGAGCAGGGCGATCATCCGCCACGGGCGACCCTGTCGTTCGGCGATTACCTGATGGAGGGGAACCGACTGTTCGCCGGTGGGCACCCCAAATGGCTGCCAATCGACCCCAATGACGGTGCCACCAATGCGGCGGCCACGGCGGTTACGCTGGGCAGCAGCACCAAGGCGTTCTCGCATGTCATCGACTTCAATATGCAGAACTCCACGGTATCGCTGTGGTACCAGGACAACAAGCAGGAAACCGTCGATGCGGCGCTGGCCTCGGCGCGCCGCGCCATTGAAGAAGTCGGCACCGATTTCGAGACCTTCACCGTGCGGCTGGGCACCGGCACCATTGCCCTGCAGCAGGCGATGAACAACGTGGTGTCACGCTTCCACTGGGTGATTCTGGGCCTCCTGAATCTCGCAATCTTCATCGCCTGCAGCTTCGCCTACCGGTCGATGGTGGCGGGCCTGGTGCTGCTGATCCCGGTCAATCTTTCCAACTTCCTGCTGACCGCCATCATGCATCTGATGGGCATCGGGCTCGACGTCAACTCCCTGATGGTTGCGGCCATCGGCGTCGGTGTCGGTATCGACTACGGCATTTACCTGCTGTCGCGCATCTGCGAGGAATACCAGACCGAAGATGGCGACTGGGGCAAGGCCATCACCATTGCCCACACCACCACCGGCAAGGCGATCATGTTTACCGCCAGCATCATGCTGTTGGCGATTCTGCCCTGGTATTTCCTGTCGGGCCTCAAGTTCCTGGCCGACATGGGCCTGCTGCTGGTGTTCATCATGTTGATCAACATGGTGCTGGCGCTGGTGGTGCTGCCGCTGCTGGTGTGGCTGCTGAAGCCGCACTTTGTCGGTAGAAAGGATCTGTTCGTCGGTGAGAGCGTCGATCTGTCCGCGTTCGAGGACCCGGCGCAAGCCGGTCTCGGCTCGGCATCGATGGTGCCGGCCAAATAGGGGGAGTTCGATGCGTCCAAATCGGTCGTTGGATCGTAACCACCCCGTGTCTGAATTCGCGCTCGCGTTCCGGGCCCCGGAAACAACCACCGGATCACGGGTTGTCAATGAAGTGAGGAGAGCTACGTATGCATATCCGCAAGTTTGATGTCGATTACAGCCGCCGCCTGTTCCTGGAGCGCACCCTCAAGGGCGCCTCAGCCGCGGGTGTCCTGGCACCGCTCTGGCCGATGATTGCCAATGGCAGCATGGAAAAGGCCTACCCCGATGAACTGACCTCGGTCGAGATGTACACCAAGGGCAAGATCAAGACGGGTGACTTCGTGACCGCCGACAACGTCGACGCCGTGAAGGACCTTCTCGACCCCATCACCTTCCAGCAGGTGAAGACGATGGGCCGTCGGATCAAGATCGTGCCGACCGTCACCGACCCCACCAAGCTTCACCCCAACGACTTTCTCGAGGCGACGCTGCGCAACCGCGGCAAGGCGAAGATCGGCGAGGATGGCAACATCTACGCACAGTCCGGCGAACGCTGGCTGGGCGGGTTGCCCTTCACCGAAGCCGGCACCGGCGAAGAGGCGATCGCCAACCTGACCCTGTCCTGGGGGCGTCACGACTATTGTCAGTACGCCATCCGTCAGTGGGACATCGATCCCGCCGGTGCGCAGGCCTACCAGTACGATTTCGTCTGGGCCGAGCTGCAGTGTAATGCCCGCCTCGATGGCACCGTGTTCGAGAAGGGTGAAGACCTGCTCCGCCTGCAGTCGGTGTGGTTCACCGCGCCGCAGGACACCTCGGGTAGCTCCTTCCTCAGCGTTTGGCATTACGACCAGAACAAGTTCCCCGATCTTCACGGCTACCTGCCGGCGTTCCGTCGGGTGCGCCAGTTCCCGACCAACCAGCGTTTCGAACCGCTGCTGCCGGGTATCACCTGGTTCCTGTCCGATGCCTGGGCCGCCGGCGACCCGATGATGACCTGGGGCAACTACAAGATCATCGAGCGCAAGCCGATGCTGGGTGCCGTCAGCGACAACTGGGCGGGCGACAAGGACAACTGGGAAATCGGTTATCACGGCGGCCCCAAGGGTCAGACCTTCCTCGACACCAACTTCTCGATGTGCCCCGAGTGCATCGTGCTGGAAGCCGAGCCGGTGGGCTATCCGCGTGCGCCGGTGGGCAAGAAGCGGGTGTGGATCGATGTTCGCAACCAGCAGTTCATTGCCTACATCACCTACGACCGCCGCGGCGAAATGTGGAAGTCGTTCGAGCCGGGCTGGTCGCAGTACAGCGCCGGCGACAAGTCGGTCAAGGACGGCAAGGGGAATCCGGCGTGGTCCTGGACCTACGTGCTCAGCCACGATATCCAGGCCAACCGCATGAGCCGTATCACCCACACCGAATCGACCACCGGCGGCTACAAGAGCCTGTTCAGTGATGAAGGTGTGGATGTGTACAACAAGTACATGACCGTGAACGCGATCTCCCGCCTCGGCGCGGTCTGATCGTTCATCACGGCGTTGATATCCGGCGCCTGCCATAGGGGCAGGCGCCGGGTCTGACTGGAGGGGCTATGCAATTTTCCAAGGGTCTGCGAGGGATCGTGACGCTGCTGCTGGCGCTACCCTGCGTCGCGGCGCTGGCGCTCGAGACCGAGCCGGTTCGCGTGGGCACCGCCCACGAAGCGCTGTTCGCCCTCGACATGGATGGCGCCCGTGGTCTGGCGGTGGGCACCAATGCCACCATCTTTGAATCTGCTGATGCCGGCGTTGAATGGTCACGCCATTCCGTGCCCGGCACCTCGTTGGCGCTGCTGGGTGTCGATCAGCGCGGCAACCACGCCGTCGCCGTCGGTCAGATGGGGGCGATTGCGGTACGGGGCGCCGACGGCTGGCAGAGCGTGTCGTCGCCAACCGAAGAGCGGTTGATGGCGGTCGGCGTGAACGCCGACGGTCTGGCGGTGGCGGCCGGGGCGTTTGGCGCCCTGTTGCGGTCGACCGATGGCGGCCGCAACTGGAACATGGTGGCGATCGAATGGCCGGCACTGGACAGTGACCAGCAGGGTATCGAGCCCCACCTCTACGATGTCCGCGTCACCGATGCGGGTGTGGTGCTGGTGGCGGGCGAGTACGGCGTGGTGCTGCGCTCGGACAACGGCGGCGAAGACTGGGCCGTGGTCCATCGGGGCGATGCCTCGATGTTCGCGATTGAAATCTGGGATGACGGCCGAGGCTATGCCGTCGGCCAGAACGGGGTGATCCTGCATACCCGTGATCTCGGGGTGACCTGGGAACGCCAGGAAACCAATACCAAGACCAACCTGTTCGCGGTGCAGTCGTGGACCGACGGCACGGTGGTGGTCGCCGGTATGCGGGAATGGTTGACCAGCAATGACGATGGGGGGCATTGGGTGTCCCATCGCGAAGGCGATATCGGGACCTACTGGTACACCGACGTGGCAGCGGCCGGCGACACCGGCACGTTGCTGGCTGTGGGGCAGGCAGGGCAGGTCGTGCGGGTCGCGACCGAATAAAGATCAACGAGACGAGGAGCACGGATAATGATCAGGGATCACAGGGAACAGCAGCGCGCCATTCGTGGCCGCTGGGCGTTCGTGGTAGCGGTATTGACGTTCAGCTCGGCCGCGTTGGCGGACGGCTTCTGGAGTGACTTCGACCTGGCGGTGGGCGGGTTCGTTCGCGCCGAGGGTTCGTACTCCACCAGCAGCTACGACAACCCCTTCAACCAGTTGGGCAACACGTTCAACGAGCGGTCGATCGAGCGTCAGGCCTTTGTGCCGCCGGCGCTGATCAGCACCGTCGCCAGCGATCTGGTGATTCTCGGGCCTATCCTGGGGCCGATCGTCGGCGCCGTTCCGGAGATCGGTACCTGGACCACGCTTCCGTTTCCCCCGGGCGTCGCCAACGACACCAGCTCGCCGGGGCTGCGCGGCTTTGACACCGCCCTCATGGAGGGCACGCCGATCCCGCGGGTCGACAACGACATCAACTACGCGATTCTGCGCGGTGAGTTGGAAATCGGGCTTCGCTATGGCCAGAACTGGTCGCTGATCGGGCGTCTGCGCGGTATTTACGATCCGGCGGTGTACGACGAATTCGATGCGCGTTCGATTGCCAACAGCCGCGCCAGCATTCTCGGCGGTGATCCCGAGTTGTACGCCGGCTCGCCCAACTACTTTGACTATCGGGTCGAGGGCGGCGGTCGCGCCAATCCGCTGGAGTGGACCGGGGAGAACTACCAGATCTATTTCCCCGCCCTGTTCCTCCAGTACAACAACGGCCCGTTGAACCTGCGCATCGGCAACCAGCAGATCGCCTGGGGCCAGGCCATCTTCTTCCGTGTGCTGGACGTGCCGAATGGGCTCGACCTGCGTCGGCATTCGCTGCTCGACTACGCCCAGGAAGAGTTTTCCGACAAGCGCATCCCCTCGCTGGGGATTCGTCTCGGCTACCAGATCACCGATTCGGTGCTGGCCGATGCCTTCGTGCAGAAGTTCCAGCCCTCGGTGTTGGGCAACCCCAACACGCAGTACAACATCATCCCGGTGCAGTTCACCGTGCATGACCTGTACAAGGAGAGCGGACGTGACGATGATCTCAGCTACGGCCTGCGCCTGAAGGGCAACTTCGGCCAGTGGGGCCTGCAGGCGATCGCCTCCGAGCGGATCAACCCCGACGGCGTGTTCCGCTGGACCAAGTCCAACGTCGCCACGCCGTTGCCGGATCAGCTGGGAACACTCGGCAGCTACGTCAACCTGTTGCTCGCCCTGCAGGGCAACGATTCCGGCGCCCTGTTGGCGGAAACCCCGTTCGAGGCGGCGCCGGGCGGCGTCTACTCGGCCAACGAGTGGTTCAACTATGCGGCCCAGGTGCGTCTTGACGGCCTCGCCGGTCTCAATGCGGCCATCGCCGAGTTTCCTGCCGCGCAGGCGCTGACCGCCTCGGTGGCCGACACCTATGAAGGGGGCTTCAATGAGCTCAACACCTTCTTCATCGCCGCCGGTGGCAGCTTGCGCGGCCACATTGCGCGCGAGTACTTCCGCGAGCAGGTGTACGGTCTGGGTGCCAGCTATGTGACGGAAGGTGCCCCCGGCGGTCTGCTCGACCAGTTGATCATCAACCTGGAAGCCAGCTACACGCCGGATCGCACCTTCACTGCCACCTCGCTGAGCCGCAACTACATCGTCGAGGATGCCTGGGTCGGTGCCCTGGTGTTGGAGAAGTACCACCGGTTCTCGGTGGCCTTCCCGGCCACCTACATGGTGTTCCAGTACATGTATCGCACCACCGATGACATCTTCGGACGTCACCTCAGTGGCTACGGCGGTTCCGAGTTCGCGGCCGCGACCGGCGTGAGCGATGCCAACTACTTCGTGTTCGCCTTCCAGCAGCCGTTCCCGCAGGATGTCTACCGCATCGGCTTCGCCGCGCTGTACGATCCCCGCGGCAGTCTGCTGGTGCAGCCCGGCATCAAGTACAAGCCCTCGCGTGAATGGACCTTCGAGGCCTTCTACAGCTTCATTGACGGCGATCTGGGTGCCGACAACCCGAACGAGACCCTGTTGTCGACGGTCGACTTCGCGGATGAACTGACGGTGCGGATCGGCTACCAGTTCTGATTTTTGCTTCCTCATGCAGTGACGAACGCCGGGCACTGCCCGGCGTTCGTTTTTCAGGAGACCGACATGCATATACGCCGCTTCGACCGCGACTTCAGCCGCCGCCACTTTCTCAAGACGGTGGCTGCCGGCGCCGGTGGTGCCGGTGTGCTGATGCCGCTGTGGCAGGCCTTGGCGGAAACCGGCGAGGCCACGCGTGCGTATCCTGAGGAGCTGCTGTCGATCGAGGCCTACACCCGTGGCCGCATCCAACCGGGTGACGTCATCACCGCCGACAATGTCGAGCTGGTGAAGGACTTGCTGGAACCGGTCAAGTACGAGCAGGTGAAAACCATGGGGCGGCGCCTCAAGGTCAAGGCCAGCACCACCGACCTGATGCGGCTCAGCCCCTGGGAGTACCTGGAGGCGACGCTGCGCAATCAGGGCAAGGCCCGGTTCGATGACAAGGGCAACGTGGTGGCGCCGGATGGTGGCCCCTGGATCGGCGGCAATCCGTTTCCGGCCGCCCAGTCGGCGCTGGAGCTGTTTGCCAGCCTGACCCTCAACTGGGGGCGGCACGACGGCTCGTTCTACGCCATTTTCGAGCAGGACCTCGGTCCCGAGGGCAAGGTCAACTACGAGTACGAGGCCGGCTGGGCCGAGCTGTCACCGGTGGCACGGGTGAGCATGGAACCCAAGCCCTACTGGCCCGGCCATGAGGACAAGCTGCGCTACCAGTCCATCGTCTTTCTCGAACCGCACAGTTCGCGCGGGACATCGTTTCTCAACATCTGGCCCTACGACCACAGCACGTTTCCGGTGCTCTACGGCTACGTGCCCGAGTTCAAGCGGGTGCGCCAGTTCCCGACCGACCAGCGCTTCGAGCCGCTGATTCCCGGCTCGACGCTGTATCTGTCGGATGCCTGGGCCGCCGGCGATCCGCTCTACACCTGGGGCAACTATCGCATCGTCGGCCGCGGCCCGGCGTTGTGCGCGCTGTCCGACAACTGGAACGCCGATAACGACAACTGGCACCACGGCACGCACGGTGGGCCGGAAGGCAAGACCTTTTGGGACACCACCGTCGAGCTGGTGCCGGAAGCGATCATCTGCGAGGCCGAGCCGGTGAAGTTTCCGCGCGCGCCGGTCAGCAAGAAGCGGGTGTGGTTCGATGCCCGCACCGGGCTGCCGGTGGCGATGGTGTCGTATGACCGCCGCGGCCAGGCCTACCGTTCATTCGATGCCGCCTTCTCGCTCTACGAACAGGGCGACAAACGGTTTCTCGATGGCAAGCATCCGTACTGGTCCTGGGCGCATGTCCACGCCTTTGACCTGCAGACCCGCAGCATGACGCGGCTGGAACAGGTCCGCACCGCGTCTGGCCACGACACCATTGCCAACGATCCCGGCATGTACGACCGCTACCTCACCCAATCCGCCCTGAGCCGACTGGGGAGCTGAGCGGTTGCCGGCGGCGGCAGGCGAAACCACGCCTCCAGCAAGTGCGGGTCGTCGTAGTGGTGGCGGTTGACCGGGTCCAGCGGCTGTCGGAGGTAGTGACGGATGGCGCCATCCGCGGGCGTGCCGCTGGGCCAGGACCAGGCCGGGGCATAGCCATCGCTGCCGCGCAGCCGCCCGTCGGGCAGGAACAGGTTGACGCTGCCATCGGCGGTTTCCTGGGTGAAGACCTCGTCCAGCGATCGAAGCCGATAATGGTGGCGGTCTACGTTGGCAGGGGGTGCGTTGGCGGCAGCGATGCCCACCAGCAGGTTGGCCGGGCCTGCCAACTGCAGCGCCGGACGGCTGTCGGGTACCGTCAGCTGTGGCATCAACAGCGGCACGTCGACGTCGTCACGGGGGATCAGCGGCTGTGCCGCAAACCAGAGTGGAATCTGGTCTTCCGCATGCAGGCTGTCGTAGATCAGTGGTTCAGCCCGCGCATCGAGTGTCACGCGCCACTGCAGTAATTGCGGATGGCGAGGGCCCTGGCTCCAGATGAAATACACGATCTGCACCAGCGGCTGACCGTTGAAGCGGGTAAAGCCGATCTGGTAATGCACCACCGGTTCACTGCGATCGATCTGCAACTGCCCGTCCTGCCAGCGTGGCGCGCCGGGCGCGGACGATGCAGACGGCCACCAGAGTTGTGGCGCGTGCGCCTCGACCAAGGCTCGCCAGGCCGTGAGGATCAGCCCGGGGAAGCCGAGCGGATCGTCGGGCAGCGCGCGAAGGTCATCCGGGACCCAGCGGCGCTCCACCTCGATGGTCGGTTGCCAGACCGTCACCGTTCCGGCCGCTGGTGACGCCGCTGCGGTGGCGAAGCGTGCCTCGATGTTCGCCGCCCGGGCCTCCCACTCGTGGCGTACCAGCGGTGCCGTGAGTGGCAGCAAGCCGACGGTTCGCCGTAGCGTGGAATACTCGTCCGGCGGCTGCACCGCCTGCAGCAGCCGCGCCTGCACGGCCGGATTCTGCAATTCCAACGGTACCAGCCCGTAGCCGCAGGCGTGCATGCGGCCATGGAGATCAGCCCGTTCCTGTCGCGGCAGATTGAGGTTGCGCAGCTCATAGTCGCGCGCCTCCTGATCGAACTCGCGCATGCGCCGGGTCCATGCGCCGAAGCGGTCGAGATCGCCGACTTCATCAGCGTAAGACGCCATCAGCCGATCAGTGCGCAGGTAGGGAAACCCGGGCACCCGGTGGTAGGCCGGATGACCGACGCCCGCCGCGGCGACCCGAGCATCCACTTCGGCATAGAGCGTGCGACATTCCGCCAACGGTTTCATCAGACCGGAGAAATCCGGCTGCGGAATCGGTGTGGCGCAGGCGCCGAGCGCGCCCAGCAGGGCCAGCGCAAGGGACAACCGGATTGCGGGACGTATGGACACGGGACTCCCCAAGGTAATTTCAACTCGTGGATGCAGTCTCGCAGGCTCGGCGGCCGACAAAACTACCCGTGCGGGTAGCGGAAGGCCTCGGGGGTCTGGATAGCCTGCAATGGGAGCGTGGCCGTGAGAGCCACGTATCCATCCATAACAAGTGCCTGGAGGAGTCACCATGGCCCATGCAAGCGTTGTCGCGATGGAGTCGATCGCGACTGTTGGTAGCTGTCCCGTTGTCGTCGCTCGTCCGCAGCAACGGCGCTGATGCCATGGACTACCTCAATCGCTTTCGCCTCGACGGCAAGGTCGCATTGGTCACCGGTGGCGCGCAGGGGCTGGGCCGCGAAATTGCGCTGGCACTCTCGTCCGTCGGCGCTCGCCTGGTGGTGACCGACATCGCCGACGGTGGGGGTCAGGCCACTGTCGAAGCCATTCGCGCGGCGGGCGGCGAAGCCGTCTGCGCCGTTCATGACGTCACCGACGAGCCGGCCTGGGAGGCCGCTGTCGCGACGGCGGTGAGCGCATTCGGTAGCCTCGATGTCCTGGTCAACAATGCGGGCGTCGAATCCGGTTCGCTGGTGCGTGACTGCAGTGTCGAGCAGTTCCGTCAGATTCAGGACATCAATGTCACGGGTACCTTCCTAGGCTGCAAGCATGCGATTCGTGCGATGTCGCCGGGGGGCAGCGCCGGGCGTGGCGGCGCCATCGTCAACATGTCCTCCGCCGCTGCGTTGGTGGGCGTGATTGCCCACGGCGCCTATGGGGCGTCAAAAGGCGCCGTGCGCTCCCTGACCAAGGCGGCGGCGGTTGAATGCGGACGTCTGGGGGCCGGGGTCCGAGTCAACTCGCTGCATCCCGGACTGATCCTCACCGCCATGGGCGAGCAATTGCTTGATGGCTTGATTACCTTGGGCCTGGCGCCCGATCGGGCTGCAGCCGAGGCGGCATTGCTGGCACTGCACCCCCTGGGTCGCTTCGGCGAGCCGGTGGATGTCGCCAGCGCCGTCATCTATCTGGCCAGCGACGCGGCCGGCTGGGTGACCGGGGCTGAACTGTCGATTGACGGTGGTGTGGTCGCCGCATGAGCGGGTTCCCGTCCCGATCGCAACCCGGGCCTCGCCCGCGGTTGTGGCTGGACGGCCACGATTACTGTGCCCGCGTGCTGAACGGAGGCGACATCGACTGGACCGATGCTGACGCCCTGGTCGCGCGGTTGGGTCAATGTCAGCGCTTGCTCGCAAGCGATGTGCTCAGTCTCGACCTCACCCGTCTGTTTCCTGCCTGGGTGCGCGCTCACCCGAGGCTACGGCAGGCCATGGGGGAGAAGCCGCGCACCGGCTATGCCCTGAAAGTGCTGCTTGCCGACCCGCAGCTGATGCGTCACGTCAACGCGGTGCTGCAGGGGCTGGCCTCCAGCCTGCCCGGGTTACCACTGTGTCTGACCATGCCATCGCCGGCCCATGCCATCGGCATCGCCGCGGCAGCCGTCAACCCGTCGCTTTCATCATCGCCCGATGACGACCAGATTGAGGGCGCCACCCTGCATCTGGCCAATTTTCTGCACGGCGTCGTCGGACCCTCCATCGAGGTGCTGATGCTGATCGAAGCCGAAGACGATGTCGGTGTCGATGCAGAGCGCCTGGCGCACTACCGGCAAGTCGCCGAGGTGGCGCGGGGTAATCGCTGGACCTTGGGGCTGGTCCCGCCGTCGCGGCACCGTCTCGAGGCGACGCCCGAGGGCTGGACGATGGTCGTGACCGAGGCGGCGCAGCTGACCAACGCGGTGGTGAGGTTGCCGGATGCCATCTGGCGTGGTGAGTCGCTGACCGACAACAGCCCGACCCGATTCGCTCGTATTCCAGCCGATACCGCGCCGGACGCGGTGATGGCGACACTGCAGCGGCTGCGTGCCGCCTGACCCGGGAGATCTGAGATGCATGCCCTGAATACCGAACATCTTTTCCGCTACCAGGCGCGGCTGCATCCGCCCCAGGTGGTGGGGCCCGTCGCCGAGGGCATTCGCGTCAACTTCTGGATCGCCGGGGGCGAGGTCCTCGGTCCGCGGATTCGCGGCACCATGGCCGCGCAGGGCGCCGACTTTCTCACCCTGCGCCGCGACGGGGTCGCCGAGTTGAACGTCCAGGGGACCATCGAGACCGATGATGGCGCGCTGATCCACATCAACTATCCGGGTCTCAGCGATCTCGGGGTCGATGCCTACGAGCGGTTTCTAAAGGGTGACATCCCGCCGCTGCTGCACCTGCGAACGGTTCCGCGGTTGCGCTGCGCCCATCCCGCGTATGCCGATCTCGAACGCTGCCTGTGCATCGGTGTTGGCGAGGGCAACCTGGAAACACTGCAGGTCACATACGACGTGTACGCCGTCCGCTGAGATGACGACGGCGACCGATCAACAAGAAGGGGGACGGCACATGGCGGATGATCTCAAGCGAAAGCTGCAGGAAGGCGACTGGTTGTGGACACCGCGTCCCGAGTTCGCCCAGAACGCGCAGATCACGCACTACATGGGGTGGCTGGCGCGCAACCGCGGCAAGCGCTTCGAGGACTACAACGCACTCTGGCAGTGGTCGGTCACCGACACCGCCGGCTTCTGGGGCTCGATCTGGGATTACTTCGAGATTCTGTCCGACACCCAACCCGATCAGGTGCTGGACCGACCCGAGATGCAGGGCAGCCAGTGGTTCGTGGGTTCGAAGGTGAACTACGCCGAGCACCTGCTGCGCTACGAAGCCAGCGCGGCACCGGGCGAAACCGTGTTCCACCACAGCTCTGAGCTGCGTCCGCTGGCGACCATGAGCTGGCAGGAATTGGGTCGTCAGGTGCGAATTGTTGCCACCCAGCTGCGAACCCTCGGTGTCGAACCGGGTGACCGGGTGGTGTCCTACATGCCCAATGTGCCGGAAACGGCGGTGGCGATGATGGCGTCCACCGCCATCGGTGCGGTGTGGTCATCGGCGGCGCCGGAATTCGGCGTGCAGACGGTGATCGACCGCTTCGCCCAGATCGAACCGAAGGTCCTGTTCGCCGCCGATGGCTATCGCTTCGGTGGCAAGGACTTCAAGCGGGAAGGGGAGGTCCGCCGTATTGTCGCGTCGTTGCCGTCGCTGGAGCGGGTGATCTGGCTCGACTATCTGCAGCCGGAGGCGCCGCTGCCGGACCTGCCCAACGTGCTGTCCTGGCGGCGGCTGCTGCAGCATCGCGATGTCCCGCGCGAGCAATTCCGGTTCGAACGGGTCGGCCACGACCATCCACTGTGGGTGGTGTTCTCGTCCGGCACCACCGGTCTGCCCAAGGCGATCGTGCACAGTCATGTCGGGGTGCTGGTCGAGCACATGAAGTTGATGCATTTCCACATCAACCTGCGCCCTGGCTCGACCATGTTTTTTTACAGCACCACCGGCTGGATGATGTGGAACATCCTGCTGGCCGCCTTGTTTGCCGGCAGCGCCGCGGTGCTCTACGACGGCAATCCGGCGCATCCAGGGCCGGAATTCCTGTGGCAACTCGCCGCCGATACCGGTACCACCAGTTTTGGCGCCAGCCCCACCTTTGTGCAGATGATGGAAAAGGCCGGGCTGCGGCCTGGGGAGACCTACGACCTGTCCCGGCTTGAGGCCATCGTGGTTGCCGGCGCGCCGTCGACCCCGGAGACCTTCGACTGGTTCTATCGCTGCGTCAAGAGCGACCTCTGGGTGACCTCGCAGTCCGGCGGCACCGAACTCTGCAGTGGCTTTGTCGGGGCAGCACCGCTGCTGCCGGTGTACGCCGGTGAGATCCAGACCCGATTGCTGGGCATGGATGTCCATGCCTGGCGCGACGATGGCACGCCGTCGGCGCCGGGGGAGGTGGGCGAGTTGGTGGTGTTGACCCCGTTTCCGTCGATGCCGATCTTTTTCTGGAACGACGATGACGGCAGCCGCTATCACGACGCCTACTTCAACGTGTTCCCCGGCGTCTGGCGACACGGTGATTTCATCAAGATCAACGACCGTGGCGGGTGCTACATCTACGGTCGCAGCGACTCCACCCTGAATCGTTTCGGGGTGCGCATCGGGACTGCCGAGATCTACCGTGCCGTCGAGCAGATGCCGGAGATTGCCGACAGCCTCATCGTCTGCTGCGAGCTGCCGGGAGGGCACTTCTTCATGCCGCTGTTCATCAAGCTCAAGCCGGGCTTCACCCTCGACGCCGGCCTGCGGGAGCGGATCAATCAGCGGCTGCGCAGCGACTGCAGCCCGCGCCATGTGCCCGATCGCGTCTATGCGATCGATCAGGTGCCTTACACCCTGACCGGCAAGAAAATGGAAATTCCGGTCCGCAAGATTCTGACCGGCATGCCGCTGGCCAAGGCCGCCAGCCGCGACGCCATGATGAATCCCGACGCCATCGACTATTTCGTGCGGTTCGCCCAGGAGTCCATCGACTACCAGTGGCGGGCGCGGGAATCGCAATCCGCCTGACTGTGCTCAGGCTGTCACTACAACCATCAGGAGAGAACCACATGAGCAGCAAGAAACCCGTCGTGATCTATGGTGTGACCGGCTACACCGGTCGTCTCGTCGCCGAGTACCTGCGGGAGTACCGCACGCCGTTCATCGCCGCCGGGCGTGATGCCAAGCGTATCCGCGAGGTGCTCGACAAGGTGCCCGGGATCGAAAATGCCGAGTACGACATCGTCGAGGTCGAACACACCACCGCCGCGTTGACCGAACTGTTCAGTGGCGCCAAGGTGGTCTGCAACATGGTCGGGCCGTTCATGAAGTACGGCCCCGAGGCGGTCGAGGCCGCCTATGCCGCCGGTTGTCACTACACCGATACCAATGGTGAGCAGAACTGGATGATGTGGTGTGAAGAGCACTGGGGCGCCAAGTACGCGGAGCGCCAGCTGCTGTTGTCGCCGGGCATTGCCCAGATGTACACCACCGGCGAGATTGCCGCCAACCTCTGCCTGGAAACGCCGGGGCTGGATACGCTGGACATTCTGGTGCTCTGGCGCGGGTTCCCGACCTACGCTTCCACCCAGACCATCTTCAGCATTCTCACCGCCGACTTCTTCTATCTGGAGCAGAACCAGTACGTGCAGTGGGCGCCCACCGCCAGGGCCGAATACATCGTGCCAGGCCAGCACGAAGTGGCGATGGCATTGCCCTGGGGCGGCACCGCGCATCCGGTGTGGTTCAAGAACGATCCCCGTGTCGCCAACGTCAAGGCCATGGGCGGCGTGTTCGACCGTACGGTGATGGAAGGCGTGGTGCAGATCACCAGCGTGGTCGAAGAGCAGATCAAGAAGATGCCCAAGGCTGAGCAGGAGAAGGCGCTGTCCGACATGGCCGCCAGCCTGCAGGCCGGCATGCCACCGCGCGAGAACCAGCGCATCAATACCTCGGTGGACTCGGTGCATGCGAGCGGCCCGCTGGGCCGGGTGCACTGCGTGATCCACGGCACCTGCAACTACAAGCAGACCGGGCTGATGCAGGCCTATGCGGCGTATCACCTGTTGCAGGCGCCGCCCAAGCGCTATGGTTTCGCCTCCGGCTGCCAGGCCTTTGGCCACCGCGAATTGCTCGGGGTGCTGCAGAGCTTCGGCCTGGCCAGCAAGCCGATCATGACCCACCACTGACGACGAGGACTGACGATGACTTCCCTCGACCCCGATGCCCGCAAGGTCCTCGATTTGATGGCGGCCAGTGGGCAGCCCACGCTCGATCAACTGCCGCCGGTTCAGGCGCGAATGGCCGCCAGTGCCGGGCTCGGCGCCCTACAGGGCGTACCCGAGCCGGTTGCCGAGGTGCGTGACCTGCAGGCCGATGGCCCTGCAGGGCCGGTGCCCCTGCGTCTTTACCGTCCTGCCGGTGCGGTACCCGATCAGGCCTTGCCGGCCACGGTCTTCTTTCACGGCGGCGGTTTTGTGATCGGCGATATCGCGCTCTATGACGTGCTCTGTCGGACACTCTGCAACGCTGCACATTGCGTGGTGGTATCGGTCGATTATCGGCTGGCGCCGGAAGCGCCGTTCCCCGCGGCGGTTGAGGACTGTCTGGCGGCAACGCGCTGGGTCGCAGCGCAGGCGGGGACGCTCGGCATCGACGCCTCGCGGCTCGCCGTTGCCGGTGACTCGGCGGGTGGCAATCTGGCGGCGGTGGTGTCACTGATGTCTCGCGACGGCGATGCCCCGCCGCTGAAATATCAGCTGCTGATCTACCCGGTGGCCGATGCCCGGGGCGGACGCCCCAGTCATGAAGAGAATGCGGAGGGTTACTTCCTCACAGCCGACCTGATGGGCTACTTCCTCGGCAACTACCTCGGTGACACGCCCCCGGTAGACGACTGGCGGGTGTCGCCGTTGCTGGCGCCGTCGCATGGCGGGCTGCCGCCTGCCAGCATTCTGGTGTGCGGGTTCGACCCGCTTCGCGATGACGGCATCGCCTACGCCGATATCCTGCGCAAGGCCGGCGTACCGGTCCGCTTCACCGCACTCGATGACCAGATTCACGGCTGCTTCTCGATGGATGGCCTGATTCCCTCAGCCCGTACCGCCCTGCAACAGTTGGGCGCCGAGCTGCGTGAGGCCTTGTCATGAAGCGGGTGGAAAACAAGGTCTGTGTGATCACCGGGGGTGCCCGCGGGCTGGGGCTGGCGGCGGCGGAACGGCTGTTGGCGCAGGGGGCCAAGGTGTTGATCACCGACCTCGATGTCGCCGAGGGCAGGGCCGCGGCCGAGCGGATGGACGCCAGTGGTCAGCGGGTGGCCTTCTGCCGCCACGATGTCACGGTCGAGTCCGACTGGACCGGGGTGCTGGATCTCGCCGAGCAGCATTTCGGTGGGATCGACGTCCTCGTCAACAATGCCGGTATCGCCCTGCTCGGCGACATCGAAACCCTGAGTTTCGCCGACTGGAAGAAGACCCAGGCGGTGAATGCCGATGCCGTCTTTCTCGGCACCCAGATGGCGATTGCCCGGATGAAGGAAAAGGGCGGCTCGATCATCAACATCGCCTCCATCGAAGGCCTGATCGGCGAGCCCATCATTGTCGCCTACAACGCCAGCAAGGCGGCGGTACGCCTGTTGACGCGGGCGGCGGCCATTCACTGTGCGCGGGCCGGATACCCGATCCGCATCAATGCGGTCTGTCCCGGCTTTGCGGCGACGCAGTTGGTGTCCGGGGCGATGGGCACGCTACCCGCCGATGAGGCCGAAGCCTTCGTCGCCAAGACGCTGGCGCGCATCCCCATGGGGCGTTTCGCTGACCCCGCCGAGATCGCGCAGACCGTGGTGTTTCTGGCCAGCGACGAATCCAGCTACATGACCGGCAGCGATCTGGTGGTGGATGGCGGCATGACCGCGTAGGCTCACCGTCCCAGACCGCGCCTGCCGGAGCCATCATGATTCCCAACATCAACCGCCGCATCGTCCTGGCGCAGCGGCCGCAGGGGCGACCGACGCCCGCCGACTTCCGGCTCGAGGAGGTTGCCTGCCCACAACATCCCGGTCCCGGCGAGCTGCTGCTGGAAACCCTGTGGTTGTCATTGGACCCCTACATGCGCGGTCGCATGAGCGAGGGGCCGTCCTATGCCGAGCCGGTCGCGCTCGGCGAAACCATGTGTGGCGGCACGGTCTGCCGGGTGCTGGCGTCGCGTGCCGACGGTTTCGAAGTCGGCGACCGGGTGCTGGCCATGACCGGGTGGCAGACCCACGCGGTGGCGCCCGCCAACGCCGTGCGCCGGCTCGACCCGGACGATCCGCATCCGTCCTGGGCGCTGGGGGTGCTGGGCATGCCGGGGCTCACCGCCTATGTCGGACTGCTCGACATCGGTCAGCCGCAAGCCGGTGAGACCCTGGTGGTGGCCGCCGCCACCGGACCGGTGGGGGCGACGGTCGGACAGATCGCCAGGCTCAAGGGTTGTCGTGTCGTCGGCATTGCCGGCGGCCTCGAGAAGTGCGCGCTGGCCGTCGACGAACTCGGCTTCGATGTCTGTCTGGATCACCATCAGGATGACCTCTACGCCCAGCTCAAGGCGGCGACGCCGGATGGCATTGACGTCTACTTCGAGAACGTCGGCGGCCATGTGCTGGAAGCGGTGATCCCGCGCCTGAACACCCATGCGCGGGTGCCGGTGTGTGGCGTGGTGGCCTGGTACAACCTGACCGCACCGCCGCCGGGGCCGAACCAGCTGGCGGCGCTGATGCGCAGTGTGCTGGTGAACCGGGTGACGCTGCAGGGCTTCATCATCGGCGAGCACCTGCACCGCCAGCGCGAGTTCCACACCGACATGCGGGCCTGGCTGGCCGAGGGCCGCATCCACTATCGCGAAGACGTGGTGGTCGGACTCGCTGCCGCGCCGGGGGCCTTCATGGGCTTGTTGCGCGGCGACAACCTCGGCAAGTTGGTGGTGAAGGTCGCTGATTAGCGCCTGCGGCGCTTACTGCAGCTCCATCGCCCGTTCGTGCTCGACACTGCCGTAGCTCCCGCGTGGCTTGCTCTGCAGCACCTCATCGCTGAGGTGGTGCATGAACTCGTCGGCCCAGCGCTGCAGGTCGTGGTGCTGGACGATCTCGAACAGACCGCGCAGGCGACTCTCGGCCTCTGCACGGCCGATGTTGAGCGCGGTGTAGCAGGCTCCCGCCAGATCCACCGGATCATGCGGGTTGGTGAGGATCGCCCCCTTCAGCTCGGCGGCCGCTCCGGCGAACTCCGACAACACCAGCACACCGCGTCCGCCTGACAGCCCCTGGACCGCAACGTATTCCTTGGCGACCAGATTGAGGCCGTCGCGCAGGGGCGTGATCCACATGACGTCGGCCATGGCGTAATAGGCCACCACCTCGGCGAACGGCAGGCTGCGGAAGAAGAACTGCAGCGGGGTCCAGCCGACCTGCGCCCATTGTCCGTTGATCCGGCCGGCGGTCTGTTCGATCTGCTCCTGCAGCTCATCGTAGACCGTCATTTCCGAGGCGGCCGGTACACAGACGCAGACCAGGGTGACCTTGCCGCGCAGCTCCGGGTAGTCCTCGAGCATCCGCTCGTAGGCCTGCAGTTTTTCCAGCGTGCCCTTGGTGTAGTCGAGCCGCTCGACCGACAGGATCATGCGCTGACCCTTGAGATGACCGCGCAGCCGCTCCATCCGACGCTGGGTCTCCGGCGCCCCCAATGCTTCGCGCACGCGGTTCATGTCGAGGCCCACCGGGTGCGCACCGAGGCGGACGATGCGGCCGCCGGCGTCGATACAGGTGGTCATGCGGTCCAGGCCGACTGCGCAACCGTAGGTAAGGAACCGCGGCGCGCAGCCTTCGCGTTCCAGGGTTTTCAGTGGCACCGCGCCGCGGGCGACATCGACGAAGTTCTCGACCTGGCGGGGGATGTGGAAGCCGATGTAGTCGCACTGCAACAGGCTGCCGATGATCTCGCGCCGCCAGGGCACCACATTGAACACGTCGGCCGACGGGAAGTAGGTGTGGTGGAAGAACGCGATCTTCAGGTCCGGACGACGCTCGCGGAGGAAGGCCGGCACCATCCACAGGTTGTAATCGTGGATCCACACCAGCGCACCCTTGGCCGCCTCGGCGGCAGTCGCCTCGGCGAACTTTCGGTTGACGTCGAGATACACCTTCCAGTCTTCCTCGCGGAAACGGGCGCGCTCCCAGAACGTATGCAGCAGGGGCCAGAACGCTTCTTTGGAGAAGCGCTTGTAGAAGATGTCGACCTCGCGGGTCGTCAACGGGACCCGGCAGGCGCTGAGATTCGGATAGTGCTCGCGGTCGACGTCAGTATGGCGTTCGAATACCTTGTCCGGATCATCGTGGATCGCCCATGCCACCCAGGTGCCGCGATGTTTGCCGGTAAAGAATGACAGCAGGGTCGGCAGAATGCCGTTGGGTGATCGCGGTTGCCGCCGTTTCAGCTCGCCTTTCTCACGATATTCTTCATACGGCAGGCGGTGATACACCATCAACAGCTCGGACTTGCCGAACGGCTTTCGGGCTTCCACTTCGGAGTCGATACCGTGTTCGCCGAGGAAGCCGAAATACGACAGCGCCTCGAGAATGCCGCCGCATCCCGGCGACTGTGCCTGCAGCACCATCCCCTTGTTGCGCGTGGCCTCCAGCAAGCCCGGCTCGGACTCGCCCACCGCCACCGCCTTGTAGCCGATGTCCAGCATCGACAGATCATTGAGGGTGTCGCCCGCGGTGAGCACCGCACCATCGGCGACGCCCAGCTGGCGCACCAGCTTTCGCAGGGTCGAGCCCTTGTTCACGTTTTTGGGCAGAACATCCAGATAGACGCCGGCTGAGAACAGCAGGTCACAGCCGAGCGACTCCACTTGCCGGCGCAGCGCCGGGGTGACCGCGTCCTCCCTGCAGAAGTAGGAGCAGCGGCGTTCCTGTGGCATCTCCTGGCGCTGGATATCCGGAACCACCGCCAGCGCCTGAGCGATGACCTGTTCCCCCGGCCAGTTGGCATCGATCTCTGCCTGAAGCGGCTGGATGGCCTGCAGCGTATGGCCATCGACCACCGTCGCGCCGACGTCACAGATGATGTAGTCCGGGCGCGGCAGGGTGGGGTCGGTCAGTAGGGGCAACACCGATTCCAGGCCGCGGCCGGTGACGAAGGCCAGCTTGATGTCCGGGTGCCGGTTGATCAGCTGATACAGCTTCAGACGGTCTTCGATGTCCCCGCCGAGCAGGGTGCCGTCGAGGTCGGTGGCCAGTAGCATGGGTGCGTTCTCCTGCGTGGGCTGGGAACGCCGACGCGATTGCCAAAGCAATAGAAGTGGAACGCCGACGATTAATCCTTTCTATGATACCCGTTCATGCTGCGCTGCGGCAAACGGATCGTCGGTCGGGGGCTCTTCAGACAGCATTTCCAGTGCCACCGGGGATGTCCGCAACATCGGAATGAAGGTGCCGGCATCCGTGGTCTGCGGTTGCGGCCGTTCGCGCAGCAGGCGCCACTGGGTATAGGCGGCCAACGCCCCCCAGCAGAGCACAAAGTGCAGGAACAATGCCGACGGGGTGGCGATACTCATCAAGACGCCGGCCAGCGCCGGGCCAATGGCGGCACCAGCGCCGTGCAACAGCAGCGAGACACTGGCACCTTCGAGGACTCGCTCTGCGGGCAGGCGGTCGCTGAGATGGGCGACGCCGATGGGGTAGGCGGCGAACGCCAGCCCGCCATACAGAAACATGAGCGCCGGCAGCGCGGCCGGTTGCCACAGGCTCAAGGCACCGGCCACCACCGCGACCAGCAAGGCCGCGAGGGCCACCATGCGCAGGGTCTCGCGGCGGTCATGTCCGTCCGACAGGCGTCCCAGCGGCCACTGCAGGGCAGCGCCGCCGAGGATCGCCGTGCTCATGAAAATGGCGACGCCGGAGGCGCCGGCCCCGGCGCCCTGCACATAGGCGGGCAGCATGCCCCAGAAGGCGCCCATCGCCAGACCCGACAGCAAGGCACAGGCCGCGGCGGTCGGAGCCGTCGCCACCATCTCGCCGATATGCAGGCGTGGGGAATGGGGCGCCAAGGGTTGTTCGAGCCGGGTGAAGGCAATGGGGACCAGTGACAGGTTGACCAGCATTGCGATCAGGGCGAACAGGGCAAAACTCTGTGCCGGCGCCAGCAGCATCAGGAACTGGCCGGCCGCCAACGCCAGCAGGTTGACGATCATGTAGAGCGCAAATACGCGTCCCCGTTCCGACCCCTGTGCACGTGCCGCCAGCCAACTTTCAATGACCGCATAGAGCCCCACCAGGCTGATTCCGGTGAGGGCGCGCAGCAGCATCCAGATACCCGGATGATCGGTCAACGCGTGGCCCAGCACCGTGCTCGCGGCGACCGCCGCACAGCACGCAAAGGTGCGGATATGACCGACCCGGCGGATCATCACCGGTGACAGAAAGGTGCCGAGAATGAAGCCGACGAAGTAGGCCGACATCACCAGTCCCAGCAGCGTGCTGTCGAGGCCGTTCTGCACGGCCCGCACCGACAGCAGGGTATTGAGCAGGCCGGTACCGAGCAGCAACAGGGCAACGCCGGTGAGCAGGGCGGACAGGGGGGCGGCAGTGCCGCGGAATGAACTCATCCAGCCATGCTACCAAGAGCGGTTGATCCGGCGGTGTCATGCCGGGAGACCGGTGACAATCACATGTGCACGGGATGCTAGTATTTCGACATGGAATCCAAGACCGCGCGGTTCACTTTTTTGCTTGATCCGGACAAGAAGCGTGCATTCGAAGCGCTGTGTGCCCAGCAGGATCTGACGCCGTCGCAGGTGCTACGGCAGCTCATCCGCGGCTACCTGTCGGATCATGGGGTCGTTTATGGCGCCAAGACCACCGTGCGTGGTGGTCGCAGTCGCTCGTAGCGGGAAGGTGCTGTCGGGTCAGGGCGTCAATTGCGCCTGAACCAGATGCACGAACAGTCGCATTCCTGCATAGAGCACCAACCCCAGCACCAGAAAAGCCAGTAGCAGGGCACCAGAACTGATGTGTGCAAGCTCTTGGCCGCGCCGTCGGCCACTGCTGACACCGACAGCGGCGGCCAGGATGATCATGGCGGCCCGCACCGGGCCGATCCGATTCTGTGGTGTTTGCCGGGAATCATGCATCTGTTGAAGATCTCTGAGCGGTGGGTGTGCTGTGGGCGCGCCGCGCTGTGCGGATCGCGTTCTCGAATTGGCGAAAATGGCGTCGCCGGAGGCCGTGCCTTCGAAGCAGTCCGCCCCGTATGAGCTTGCGGAGCACATTTGATCTGGCCTCGCTCAGCAGCACTACAACGCCGCGTTGTTCCAGATTGTGGATGGCATCGTCCAGCGCTTGAATGCCGGTGATATCGACGAAGGGCACCTGATGAAGTCGAATCACCATGCAACGGGGGTCGGCGCCGGTCTCGCGCAGGGCGCGCTCAAGATGCTCAACCGCTGCGAAGAAGAACGGGCCCTCGATGGTGAAAATGAGGACCTCGCGCGGCAGGGTTGAGGTTTGGTCCGGCAACATCGCATTGCTCGGTGAAGTGTCTGATGTGCTGACGATCTCGACGGCTGCGGCCATTCGCCGCATGAACAGCAACATTGCGAGGATGACCCCGACATTGACCGCGACGACCAGGTCGGTGGTGATGGTGAGAATGAAGGTGATCAACAGGATGATCACGTCCGAACGGGGGGCGGTACGAATCAGCCGGATGAAGTGACCGACGTTCGCCATGTTCCATGCCACCACGAATAGAATGGCGGCCAGCGCGCACAGTGGAACAGCCGCTGCCAGGGGCGCGAGCAGCAGGAGCACCGACAGCAGCGTCAGGGTGTGGACGATGCCTGCGACCGGGCTGTTGGCGCCGTTGCGGAGGCTCGTGGCCGTGCGCGCGATCGCCCCGGTTGCGGCAAATCCACCGAACAGTGGCGTCAGCATATTGGCCACGCCCTGTCCGATCAGCTCCTGATTCGGATCGTGTCGGGTTCCGGCCATGCCATCAGCCACGACGGCAGACAGCAGCGACTCGATGGCACCGAGCATGGCGATGGTCAGTGCGGCGGGAACCAGCGAGACCAGACGGTCATAGCTGATGACCGGTATATCCGGGGTCGGCAGGCCTTGTGGGATTCCACCGAAAGCGCTGTCGATGGTGGCGACGCCCTCGAAGTTCATGGACCACTGCAGCGCAGTCGCGACCGACATCGCGATCAGCGGTCCTGGAATCCGCGCCATGCCGGGTAGCCGCGGACCATACAGGGTCAGCAGCAGACTGAGCGTCCCCAGTGCGGTGGTCACGGGGTGCAGATCTGGCAGTGACTGCAATAGATTCAACAGCGTTTCATGGAATGCGCCGCTCGAGGCTGTCGGCAGACCCAGAAAGTCTTTCCACTGGCCCACCCAGATGATCACACCGATGCCGGCCGTGAACCCGACGACGACAGGGTTGGGTATGAAGCGGATGACGGCCCCAAGGCGGGCAGCGCCAAGGAGGATGAGAATGACACCCGCCATCAGGGTGGCCAGCAGCAGCCCTTCTACGCCGTGCTCGGCAGTGACGCCGGCGAGGATGACGATAAACGCCCCGGTGGGGCCGGCGATCTGCACCCGACTGCCGCCGAAAAGGGAGACCGCCAGTCCGCCGATGATGGCAGTGTAGAGACCTTGTTCAGGCTTTAAGCCACTGGCGATGGCAAAGGCCATCGCCAGTGGCAGCGCGACCACCCCGACGATGACGCCCGCGATGACGTTCCGGCCGAGGTGTTGGCGTTTGAGTAGCCCCGCGCGGGCCGCTTCAACCAGAGCGATCATGTGGCCTTCTCCAAGCATAGAGAATGTGCATCACATTATCATAACGAAAACATTGAATATGCGACCGTCATCCGGGACGCGGTCGTGAATGACCTGACCCCTGAGTCTCGATGGGGCAGTCGGCCGGCAGCGGCCATTGCCGGACAGATCGTCGTTGGCGGTCACACCGGCGAGCCCGCGATCGAAGTGTCTCGACTAAACTGGCGCTCGAGCGCCCGTAGCTCAGCTGGATAGAGCATCCGCCTTCTAAGCTGGCCGCGCTTGTCGCGCAACCTCCTGTTTTTAATGCAACTTATTGATTGCCTTAAAATTCAGAAGTGACGCTCGGTGACGGCCGATGCGCCCAAGTGACCCGAAGTGACCCCCGTGGTGCGGATATAGTGCGGATGGGAATAGCCATTAGAGCGCACCTGCCTTGCCTCGTTGGCGCGACCCTACATCGATGCGGAACTAGTAGATACTCGCATCTACCGACACGACCCGAAACACGCGAGACAGGCTCAGCGCTTTGATTGAAGACCCCGACCTCCAGACCCTGGCGCTGTTCGATGACTTGCCGGTGCCGCAGGAAGCCTCTGTGGCCAGCGCGGTGGAACAGCTTGCCGCAAGCGAGATCGAGGACGGTCATGGTGCGGTCTACACCCGCCCCGAGGTAGTCGAGTTCATCCTCGACCTGGTCGGATATACGGACGGGGTAGCACTTCATCGCTGCCGTCTTCTGGAGCCGTCTTTCGGGGCCGGAGACTTCCTGCGGCCCATCCTTCGCCGATTGCTGACCGCCTGGCGGCGTGACGGCGGGTCAGTTGCAGACCTACAGCAAGCACTGGTTGCTTTCGAGCTGCATCGCGAAACATTCGAGGCGACTCGCTCGGCGCTCATTGCAGAGCTGGTTGACGAGGGATTTACCTCGGCCGAGGCGGACACCTTGACGGCCTCGTGGTTGCGTCAGGGCGACTTCTTGTTGGCCGATGTGGGTAGCCCATTCGACTTTGTAGTTGGCAACCCCCCCTACGTTCGCCAGGAGCTGATTCCCACGCCCTTACTCCGAGAGTATCGGCGACGGTTCCGGACGCTGTATGACCGTGCAGATTTGTATGTGCCGTTCATTGAGCGATCCCTATCGCTCTTGAAGCAAGGGGGAAGCCAAGGCTTCATCTGCGCCGACCGATGGATGAAGAATCGATACGGAGGGCCGTTACGCGCCTTCATAGACGGCGGGTTCCACCTCCGAATCTTCGTGGACATGGTCGGCACCCAGCCCTTCATGAGGGAGGTCGCAACCTATCCGGCGATCACTGTCATTTCACGACAGCATGGCGGCCCCACCGCGACGGCCCACAGGCCGAATCTGACGCACGAATTCCTGACCTCCCTCGCACGCGATCTTGCCAATGGGGAAGATTCTGAGCACGTCAAAGTGCTGGCGAAGGTGACAGGTGGAGATGCGCCCTGGCTGCTCGATGCCGCCGACCAAATGGCAGTAATCCGCCGCCTTGAAGCCGAGTTGCCCACCCTGGAAGAGGCAGGCTGCAAGGTCGGCATCGGCGTCGCTACCGGAGCGGATAAGGCATTCATCGGCGAGTTTTCCGCCCTTGATGTCGAGGCGGATAGAAAGCTTCCGCTGGTCACGACAAAGGACATCGAGTCCGGCGAAGTGCAATGGAAAGGCAACGGAGTCATCAATCCGTTCGAGGACACCGGGGGATTGGTCGATCTCACCAAGTACCCTCGACTTGCAGCGTACCTGGAGCGAAATCGTGCGCTCATTCAGAAGCGCCACTGTGCGCAGAAGGCACCCGCAAACTGGTACCGGACCATCGACAGGATCACGCCTGCGTTGGCGCGAAAGCCGAAGCTTCTGATACCCGACATCAAGGGGGAAGCGCACATCGTTTTCGAGCCGGGCAATCTCTATCCGCATCACAATTTGTACTTCGTGGTGTCCGATTCGTGGGACTTGCGCGCCCTGCAGGCGGTACTTCTGTCGTCGATCGCTCGTCTGTTCATCAGCACCTATTCGACCAAGATGAGGGGGGGCTTTCTTCGATTCCAGGCACAGTACTTACGCCGGATTCGTGTGCCCCAGTGGGCGGACGTTCCACCTGAAATGCGCGCCAAGTTGGTCGAGGCCGGCGAATCCAGAAGCCGGCTGCGGTGCGACGAAGTCGTGTTCGATCTCTATCACTTGAATGCCGCAGAGCGCGCTGCTCTGGGCGGAAACGGGGGCTAACTTTTGCTCAATCTGGCGAACTACGAAGAACGCGCTCAAGAGGCGATCAAGACGTTCTGGGGCGCGCGGGAGGCCGCAAGACAGAAGCAGATCGAGGCCGGAAGAGTCGATCAGGGTGAGCGTGCTGGCGTCACCAGCGGTAAGAATATGGATGGCTTTCTTGATCTGGTCATTGATCTGGTTCGCCTTAACGGGTTGCAGGGCGCAGACATCCATAAGAACCGCGCAATGCTCACTTTGCCGGGGTACTTCAGGCCAACAAAACTGTGGGACCTGCTGGTTACTTACAAGGGCGAACTGGTCGCGGCCGTCGAGTTGAAAAGCCAAGTTGGCCCGTCATTCGGGAACAACTTCAACAACCGAACCGAGGAAGCGATAGGCACGGCTCACGATCTGTGGACGGCATATCGCGAAGGCGCATTCGGGGAGCAGCCGCGCCCCTTCATCGCCTGGATAATGGCCGTCGAGGATGCCCCCGAATCACGAACACCAGTGCGCGATAGCTCACCACATTTCCCCGTTTTCGAGGTGTTCAAGGGAGCCTCATACCTGCAGCGATACGACATCCTATGTCAGCGCCTTGTGCAGGAAGGCCTGTACTCATCGGCTGCACTGTTGGCCACCAAGCGCGCTGATGCCCTGACCGGACACTTCACTCAGATGTCTGATCTGACGAGCCTGAAAGCTGTCGTTACCGGACTTGCTGGGCACATTGCGGCGGCCGCTGCGCGCCTTGATGGGTAGGCATCTACTACCCTGAATCATTGCGAAGAAATCGCACCCTCCGCCGGTGAAGCAGGCGCCGATTCGCTCGCGTTCTGCCGCTTCTGGAGGGTTTCCAGGGTTGCCTTGCGCATCGCCTTGTAGCGTTCCATGCGCTGCTCGTCGGACAGTTTCGGGTGCAGTGCCCGGTAGCACTCACGGGTCAATTGCATGTTCTCAAGCAGCGCGATCTGAAGCTGCTGGGCGATGCGATTGAGGCCCGCCGAAAGCTCGGCTACGGCGGCACTCCCTCCTGCGTTATCACGTGAGGCGTCCAGCCCGAGCCTGATCAACTGCTTGACCGTCTGGGTGTCGTTCAACCCCCATCGGTGCGCCTGGACGCGGACCTGACGAGCCGTGTTCTCGTCCAGGTGGAGGTGCATTCTCAGGTACTTTGGCGGCGTATTTCTGCTGGTCATTGGGGCCTCGGCTGGCTTGTGAATCGACATATGCAAGCCATTGAGGCATAACGGATGCTGGCAGGTGGTACCAAAAAGTACACCTGCCGATAATTTCCGCAGGAACAAGGGAATGGGCGCTGGCAGGGAGCCAACACACCGTTGCGTCAGGTGTGATGCTTTCACCCCTCCGCAATCAGCGGAGGGCGCTTTTCGTTCAGTTAGAGCAATTCGTTTACACGATGGCGGGGGCCTGTATACAAGGCGGCACGCCCAGTTACTAGGCGGCGCGGTCGGGGCACGCTACAGGAGATAGGCGCATGAAGCTGTGCAAGGTGAGGGTTCAGAACTATCGGTCAGTCGAGGATAGTGAAGAGTTTGAGATAGGGGGACTCACGTGTCTTGTCGGCAAGAACGAGGCTGGCAAGACCGCGCTACTCAGCGCGCTTCGGTCGTTGAAGCCGGCCGCGTCACAACCGTTCACGCTGGACGAGACCATTGACTACCCGCGCAGATTCTCTACGCGATTTGACGACAGACATCCTGGCGGGCAGGCGGAAGTTATCAGAACGTGGTGGAAGCTCGACTCCGACGACATCGCCGCGGTAGAGAGCCAATTGGGATCAGGAGTTCTCAAGTCAGACGTTTTCGAGGCGCACTACGGCTTCCGTTACGCCGAAGACAAGCGCATCTGGGAAATTGCCGTTGACGAGAAGAAATGTCTCGACCACCTCGTGAGCAGTCATGGGCTCGACGCGACAGAACGCAACGCTTTGCACGGTGTAGTTAAAGGTACCGACGCTGCAAAAGCCCTATCCAATCTGGCAGAACGAAGTGCGAAGCAAGATGCACTGCTCAAGAACCTGAAGAAGTTTCGAGACTCGAATCTGACCCTCGGAGTCATCGATATCCTTGGCGCCAGACAACCGAGATTCTTCTTCACCTCGCACTTCGAGCGTATGTCGGGGCGGGTCTCGTTCGAAAAGCTCCAGAAGGATCAGAACGCCGACAAAGTTTCAGTAGGAGACAAGATTTTTCTAGATTTCCTCGAGTACGCCGGCACCACCATTGATGAACTTGCCAACGCCGACCGCCGCGAGGCGCTGAAGGCGAAATGTGAAGCCGCTAGCAATGAGATCACTGAAGAGATTTTTCAGTTCTGGAGCCAGAACAGGGCACTAGAGGTCGTTATTGATATCGGCGCCGGCAAGGCGGGAGACGAAGCTCCGTTCAATAGCGGAACGGTGTCGGACATTCGTATACGAAACACCAACCATAAAGCGACACTTCCACTCTCAGAACGCAGCGCAGGCTTCGTGTGGTTTTTCTCCTTTCTCGCTCAGTTCAAGCGGGTTCTACCCCGTAACCACGGACGGTTTGGAAAGAGCTGAAAACTTCTGATCCTGCTTGGCGACTCTACGCCGCATTCTCGGGTTGTGGAATCGCTCGATGTAGTCGAACACATCCGCCTTGGCGACATCGAGCGTCGGATACTTCACACGGTGCGTGCGCTCCCGCTTGAGCATGCCGAAGAAGCCCTCGCAGGCAGCGTTGTCTCCGCAATGGCCAACGGCACTCATTGAGCACAGCAGCGTGTTCCTGGTCAGATAGCGTTGATAGTCACTGCTGCGGAATTGGCTGCCGCGATCCGAATGTAGGATCACTGACCATCCGCCCTGACGTTGCCAGATCGCCATTTCGACGGCCCGGATCACCATCTGACGGTCCTGCCGGTGATGCATCGACCACCCGATCACGAGCTTGCTGAACAGGTCGAGGACGACGCATAGATACAGCTTGCCCTCGTCGGTTTTGATCTCGGTGATGTCGGTCACCCACTTGGTCTCGGGCTCCAAAGCATTGAAATCCCGCTCCAGCAGATTGCGCACGCCAGGTGGCGGCAGCCCCGGCTGACCGCGCGGGCCGCGCCGTTTCCTGCGCGGCCAGCCCTGCACGCCGTGCAGCGCCATCAGGCGAGCCACGCGATTGACGCTGGCAGTCTCACCTTCTTCGGCAAGATCCTCCTGCATGCGAGGCGCACCCAGAACGCCACGGCTGTCTTCGTGAAGCTCACGGATGCGTGCAAGCAGTCGATCGTTGTCGACCTGACGTGCGCTGGGCTGGCGCGTACTCCAGCCGTAATAACCGCTCGGCGACACCCGCAGGCAGCGGCACATCAGGCGAACAGGGAAATCATCGCGGCAACGCTCGATCGCCTGATATCTCAGGACGACCCCTTGGCAAAGAACGTCGCCGCTTCGCGTAAAAAATCCCGCTCCTTCTTCACCCGGGCAAGCTCGCGTTTGAGCCGCGCCAGCTCCTCATCGCGGGCGGTGCCCGTGCCACCAAAGGCGACTTGCCCTTGGCTCTCAATCTCGCGCTTCCAGCGGGTTAGCAGGCTGTCCCGGATGCCCAACTCCCGGGCGACCTGCGCGCAACTCACACCCGGCTGGCGGCACTGCTCAACAGCCCCGCGCTTGAACTCCGGGCTGAACTTCCTTCGCTTCGACATGAACACTCCTTTTGGCCATTGTCGGCCTTCTCGAAAGTGTCCGTGCTATCGGGGTAGAACCCTCTTAGCCAAGCTGGGACTGGGGCTAGACTACTCAGAAGCCCAGAAAATTCTAGGGTACGCTAGGGAAGACGAGCGATTTGGCTTGTTCGTCTGGTGCTTGGGAAAACTAGGCCATTGGGAGTTGCTACATGAGATTGAGGTTCTGCTTCCAGATGTTCAGGATGCTTTGTTCAAGAAGCGTTGGGGGGCAAATGGCATCTAACAAATCGCTGCAGGTGACGCTTGACCTGCTACCCACTTTTGCTGCCGCAAAAGCGGGCGTCGCCTCAAACGCACCTGAGCTCAGGCGTTAGGCAACAGGAATTCTTGGCAGATGAATCCACCACCTGTACTGAATGTCGAGCCGATCTATGCGTTATTGAGAAAGGCGCAAGAGGCTATAGCTATAGGTGATGAAGATTCAGCAGAGCGTTTCTGCGACGATGCCTGGAATGCTATCCCTGAGCCGAAGTACGGCTGGGATAGCAGTTACATATGTACTTCACATGAAGTGGCGCTTCTCCGCTCACTGCGTCGCTTTGATAAGGCAATCAGTCTCACGCAGGGGTATCTAGATTCAGGGTTTCACCTTGAGTATGAAGATGGTCCTTTTTTTTGGTTGGGGACACTTCATTTTGAAAAAGATGATCTTGACAAAGCATATGAATTCTTCGAGCGCGCGAACAAGATGTCTCGTGGCCATTGTTTTAGAGAGGAAGATCCAAAGTACAAGCTATTCTTCAAGGGTTACGCAGCAAAATAATTGGGGTCAGACCACAATTGTTGGAAGCTTCGTCATTAATCGTGGTCTGTCCCCTATTGTTCCCTTGCCTTCGCTTCGCTGCGGCAAGGGGTCGGCTGAGCTTGGGCGTTAGGCCGATATCCGAACACACAGTAGGAAATCTCATGAGCAAAGTATTCGTCAACATTGGGCTTAGCCTTGATGGCTACATGGCTCCGGAAGGAATGACCATGGAGAATTGGGACAAGCCTGAGTATAAGAACTGGGGCGCCAAGTGGGGCGCGCTAATGGGCTGGATATTCAACCAGCGGTACTTCCGCGAGAACCTCAAACTCGGACCGGGCGGAGAGACCGGCCCGGTCAATGACTTGCTTCGAAGCACTAAGGAGCGCATTGGTGCCAACATTATGGGCAAGCGAATGTTCGACGGTGGCGAGCGCGGCTGGCCAGAGGAGGCTCCGTTTCATACACCGGTATACGTCCTTACCCATGAGGAACGCGAACCCTGGGTGCGTCCGGGTGGGACGACCTTTTACTTCATCAATGACGGGCCGGAGCATGCCCTTGAGCTGGCTCGGGAGTCCGCGGGCAGCCGTGATATTCGTATCGCGGGTGGAGCCGATGTGATTCAGCAGTACCTGAACATGGGTGTCGTTGACGAATTGGAAATAGCCTTGGCACCCGTGTTGTTCGGCGGTGGGCGGCGTCTCTTTGAGAACCTATGTGAGGCTGGGCCGGAGTTTCGCATTGACAAGGTTCTTGATAGTCCAGCTGCCACACACTTGTTTTATGTGCGTCAATGAGGCCGGCCTAATATAGCCAATCATGCGGGCGCTCAAAGTACGTTTGCTGAATTAAACTGGCGCTCGCTGCAGCGCCGAATATTTTGCAGGCTGTTTCCACAGCAATCGGGAATGCGGAGGGTGAGGGTGCAGCGGGCTAAGAAATCATTGCAGCGAATAATTGGGGTCAGACCACAATTTGCGGAAGCTTCGTCATTAATCGTGGTCTGTCCCCTATTGTTCCTTGCTTCCGCAAGGCTGCACATCGCCTCAAACGCGCCTGTACGTAGGCGTTGGGCCACTAGGTATAGTGACCGCAGCGTCTCTTGGAGACATGCAGGGTGAAGAAAGCTGAAGATGAAGCATTGCGACTCAAAGAGGCGTTGAGTTCCAACGACATCATTGCGGAGGCCATCAAATTTTCCGCTGTTTGGGAGGCGACCTTGGATAGCTACCTAGCCTTCGAGTTCGGAGGCACAACAGCCAGATACAATGACTTTGTGGAGTTCATCGCTCCGAATCTCTCGTTCGCTCGAAAGATTGAGATCTTCAAAAGCCTTTCTCTTGTCGGTAAGACAAAGTCACACTCTGAAATTGTCTCTACTCTCAATCGCGTCAGAAAAATCCGAAACCACCTTGCTCACGCGCAGCGGCTTGACGACTCAACGATTGCCAAAATTCAGTCGGATAGGTCCCTGGTTCAGTTTGTTCTTGGGCATCCTATGAGTTTCAAGCAGGAGGGCAAGAGGCTTCATATCTGGTTCTCACATATGTGGCGGGGTTGGGAAGCCAGGCTGAAGAAGGATCGCGCGCACTGGGCGATCTGGATCAAGGAAAATCCAGGATGGGGTTATGAGAAGTATCTCCCGCGGGCAGACTGAGCCGGAGATGGTCGCCAATGACGCGTGACCCAACCATCGCTTCCAGGCGACGTCCCAGCCTTCGCGGCTTTGCCTCTCGGTCCGGGCCGCGCCTGATGCGGGGCGTTGGACCCCATGAAACGACTCGTGGAGCTAGATCCAACCACCCGCTACTCGCTTGAGGTTGATCGCGTTCGCCTCGTACGGGAAGCCCGAGACCTCCAGGAGTTCGTGATGGCCCTTCAAGAAGGACGAGGTTTCTGAGGTGCTTCGCCAAAGGGTCCTTCCCTTTACGAGTGCAGCGCTTAGCGGAAGGCTTAGGGTCCCCTAACCCCGGAAACGAGCCTACCGCTGGCGACTAGCGGAGTGGGCAGCTTGGCAGCGCCGGGCCACTGGCGTCGTTACACTTCCAGCCCTTCCCATTCTGGATGTGTGCCGTGTTCGAATCCCTCAGCCAGCGTCTCTCCGGTGTGCTCGATGCCCTGCGCGGCCAGGGGCGTCTGACCGAAGACCAGGTGAACACCGCCAGCCGCGAGCTGCGGATGGCACTGCTGGAGGCCGATGTGGCGCTGCCGGTGGTCCGGCAGTTTGTCGAACAGGTGAAAACCCGCGCGCTGGGCGCCGAGGTGACGCAGAGCCTGAGCCCCGGGCAGCAGTTCCTGAAAATCGTGCAGCAGGCGCTGACCGAGACCCTTGGGGGCACCACCGAACCGCTGAATCTGCGGGCGCAGCCGCCGGTGGTCATCCTGATGGCGGGTCTCCAGGGCTCGGGCAAGACCACCACCACTGGCAAGCTGGCGCGTCGCCTGAAAGAGCAGGACAACAAGAAGGTCATGGTGGTGTCCTGCGACGTCTACCGGCCGGCTGCCATCGAGCAGTTGCGCATCGTCGCCGGCCAGGTCGGGGTGGAGTGCTTTCCGTCCGCCGTCGGTGAGCAGCCGGGTGTCATTGCCGGTGCGGCCCTTGCCGAGGCACGCCGGCAGTACATGGACGTGTTGATCATCGATACCGCCGGGCGGACCACCGTCGACGCCGAGATGATGGCGGAGATTTCGGCCCTGCACGCATTGGTGAAGCCCACCGAAACCCTGTTCGTGGTCGACAGCATGACCGGCCAGGATGCCGCCAATACGGCCAAGGCCTTCGCCGAGGCAGTGCCGCTGACCGGGGTCGTGCTGACCAAGGTGGATGGCGATGCCCGCGGCGGTGCGGCGCTGTCGGTGCGGCAGGTGACCGGGCGGCCGATCAAGTTCCTCGGGGTGGGGGAAAAGTCGGACAAGCTGGAGGTGTTCCACCCGGACCGCATTGCCAATCGCATTCTCGGCCAGGGCGACATGCTCAGCCTGATCGAGGAAACCAGCCGCAAGGTCGATCAGGACAAGGCCGCCAAGCTGGCGGAGAAGCTGAAGAAGAACAAGCGCTTCGATCTGGCGGATTTCCGCGACCAGATGGAACAGATGGAGAATCTCGGATCGATCGATTCGCTGCTGGAAAAGTTGCCCGGCGGGGCGCAGATGCAGGCCCAGCTGAAGAACGTCGATACCGGTAAACAGGTCCGCCGCACTATTGCCATCATCAACTCGATGACCCCGCAGGAGCGTCGGTTCCCCGACCTCATTAAGGCGTCACGAAAACGCCGCATTGCTGCGGGCAGTGGCGTTGAGGTGCAGCAGGTGAACCAATTGCTACGGCAGTTCGAGAGCACCCGCGACATGATGAAGAAGGTGGCGGGTGGCGGCATGGCGAAGATGATGCGGGGTCTGGCCGGGCGTCTGCCGCCCGGCATGATGCCGCGCCGCTAGGGCGCACCCGTCGCTGTCACAATTTTGTAACCAGTTGCTAATAGCCTGATTTGTGACGTGTAATCTGGCGATAGGAATGCAAAACAAGTTGATCCTGGTGGTAGAGGACGAGGCGGCGATCCGCGAGATGGTGCGCTTTGCCCTGACCCGCGCGGAGTACCGGGTCGCCGAGGCCGGTTCGGCGCAGGAGGCCCGACTGCGGATGGCTGACGAGCGCCCCGATCTGATTCTCATGGACTGGATGATGCCGGGCATCAGCGGGGTCGAACTGACGCGCGAACTCAAGGGTTCGGCCTCGAATCGCGACATCCCGGTGATCATGGTGACCGCGCGCGCCGAGGAGGAGGACAAGATCCGCGGCCTCAATACCGGTTGCGATGACTACGTCTCGAAGCCGTTCTCGTTCCCCGAGCTGCTGGCCCGCATCCAGGCGGTGCTGCGTCGCAGCATGCCGGGAGGCGAGGAGGAGCGCCTGGCGGTCAACGGGCTTGAGGTCGATGCGGCCAGCCAGCGCGTGACCGCGCAGGGGCAGCCGGTGAAGCTGGGGCCTACCGAATACCGGCTACTGCACTTCTTCGTCAGCCATCCCGAGCGGGTCTACACCCGTGAACAGGTGCTGGATCGGGTCTGGGGGCAGAACGTGTACGTCGAAGAGCGGACGGTGGACGTTCATATTCGCCGTCTGCGCAAGGCACTGGAGCCCTTCGGCTATGCCGACATGATCCAGACCGTGCGCGGGACCGGCTACCGGTTTTCCGAAAAGTATTGAGCATGGGGACCGTCACGCGCACCGCCGAGCAGTTGCGAATGCGTGCGGCGTGGCGGCAGGAACTGGTGAAGGTCCTGTTGCTCTGCGGGTTGGGAGCGCTGGTCGGGTCGGTGTTCTCGGGAGCGATCTGGGGCTTTCTGGTGGTGCTGGGGGGCTACCTGGCGATCCAGTATCGCTATCTGGCGTCGCTGCTCTATTGGTTGTCGAGCCCCAAACGGCATGAGTTGCCGGAGCCCGGCGGGCTGTGGGGCGAGGCCTTTGACCGGTTGGCGGAAATGCATCGCCGCAGCCGGCGCAAGAAGAAGCGGCTGGCCGGCATGCTGGCCGAGTTCCAGGCCTCCACTGCTGCCCTGCCGGACGGCGCGGTCGTGCTCAGCGAACGCGGCGATATTGTCCGCTTCAACGTCGCCGCGCAGACCTTGCTCGGCCTGCGCACCCTCGATATCGGCTTGCGCGTGGCCACCCTGATGCGGCACCCGCGCTTCACCGACTATCTGCAGAAGGGTGATTTCTCGGCCGAGATCGAGATGCCGTCGCCGATCAACCGCACCAAGACCTTGTCTGCCCGTGTCATCCCCTACGGGCAACAGCAGCGGCTACTGATCCTGCGGGACGTGTCCGAGCTGCGGCGGCTGGAGTCGGCCCGCCGCGATTTCGTGTCGAACGCCTCGCACGAGTTGCGGACCCCGCTGACTGTGCTCAAGGGGTATCTCGAGATGATGGTGTCGGAGTCGCGCGCTGGCGGACCGCTGGCGGACTGGGCGACGCCACTGGCGGAAATGCGAAGCCAGTCGGTCCGCATGGAGTCGCTGATCAATGACATGCTGAAGCTGGCGCGGCTGGAGTCGGATATCCAGTCCCGCCATGAATGGGTTGCGGTACGCCCGCTGGTGCAGCGGGTGGTGGACGAGGCGCGGCTATTGAGTGGCACCGAGTCGCCGCACCGTTTCGAGCTGGATATCGACGACGACCTCGAACTGCTGGGGGTGGAAATCGAACTGGTCAGTCTGTTCGCCAACCTTGCGGGCAATGCAGTGCGCTATACGCCGCCGCCGGGGGTTATCCGCATTCGCTGCCGGGCCCTGCCGTCGGGCGGTGCGGTGTATTCGGTGGCGGATTCCGGCATCGGCATCGCCCAGGAAGACATCCCGCGGCTGACCGAACGCTTCTACCGGGTCGATGTCGGGCGCTCGCGGGCCAGCGGCGGTACCGGGCTTGGGCTGTCGATCGTCAAGCACGTGCTGGAGCACCACGACAGCCGATTGAGCATTGAAAGCGAGATTGGCGTCGGCAGCACGTTCTCCTGCGAATTTCCGGCGCAGCGCGTGCGGCGGATGGCCGCGACCACGACCGCCTGAGGGCTCAGTCGTTCAGCCCCGCTGCCTGCAGCGTGTTCTGCATCAGCATGGCCACGGTCATCGGCCCGACACCGCCGGGCACCGGCGTGATCCAGGCGGCCCGCTCGCGGGCGGTCTCGAAATCGCAGTCGCCGACCAGGCGCCCGTCATCCAAGCGGTTGATGCCAATGTCGATGACGGTTGCGCCGGGCTTGATCCAGGCGCCCTTGACCATGCCCGGCTTGCCGACGGCCACCACCAGGATGTCGGCGCGGGCGACCTCGCCCGGGACGTCGGCAGTGAATCGGTGACAGCAGGTGGCCGTGGCGCCGGCCAGCATCAGCTCCAGCATCATTGGCCGGCCGACATGGTTGCTGGCGCCCACCACTACCGCAGTGCGTTGCTTGAACGGCTCGCCCACGGACCGCAGCAGCTCGATCACGCCCCATGGTGTACAGGGGCGGAGCACCGGCAGGCGTTGCGCCAGCCGTCCCAGGTTGTAGGGGTGAAAACCATCGACGTCCTTGTGGGCGACGATGCGCTCGGTCACCGCAATGCTGTTGATGTGTGCCGGCAGCGGCAATTGCACCAGAATGCCGTCCACCCCGGCGTCGGCATTGAGTCGGTCGACCTCGGCCAGCAGGTCGGCTTCACTGACGTCGCTGTCGAAATGCAATGGCAGCGACTGGATGCCCACCTGCTGGCAGGCGCGCCGCTTGTTGCGCACATAGACTTCGGACGCCGGATCGGCACCCACCAGCACGGTGGCGAGACAGGGCGCGCGGGCGCCGCTGGCGCAGCGTGCGGCAACGCCATCGGCGACCCGCTGGAGGACTTGTTGGGCAACGGCCTTGCCGTCGATCAGTTGCGCGCTCATGGCACCGGGGGGCGGGGAGGGGCGCATAGTGTAGACAGCCCGTTCCGATACTGCGTAGGCCGTGGCGGGCCGATCCCGTAAACTGCGCGCCCATGGCGCTTCTGACCCTCTCCGGCATCACCACAGGTCGCGGCCGGCGAGCGCTGGTCGAGGGGTTCGACCTGACACTGCATGCGGGTCGGGTCTGTCACCTTTCCGGCGCCAATGGCACCGGCAAGACCACCCTGCTGGAAGTGGCAGCGGGACTCCGTACACCGTGGCAGGGGCAGGTGACCGCTGCCGCAGCCCGGCACTGGCTGGGGCATCGCAACGGCTTGTCGGCGGCGCTCACCCCAATGGAAAACCTGCAGGCCTGGTGCGACCTGCAGGCCGATGTGTCGTCAGCCCCGGCCGAGGCCCTGCGTGCGCTGGGGGTATACCCGCAGCGGCACCGACCCTGCCGCCAGCTGTCTGCCGGACAGCGGCGTCGCACGGCATTGGCGCGGCTGCTGCTGGCGGCCCGCCCGGTGTGGGTGCTCGACGAGCCGCTGGACGGACTCGACGTTGAGGGGCTCGAACTCGTCGCCACCCTGGTCAATTCCCACATCGCGGAGGGCGGGGCGCTGCTGGTGACCAGCCACCAGCCGTTGCCCGGCAGCATTGCTGCAGTACAGACGGTGGACTTGCGATCGCCATGAACATGTGGCTCGGCTTGATGCGGCGGGAATGGCGGCTGGCGCGCGCGCAGCCGACCGATCTGTTGCTGCCGTTGGCCTTCTACCTGTTGGTGGCCATGCTGTTCGCCTTCGGCGCGCGCCCCAATGATCCGGCGGTACTGCAATTTGCACCCGCGATGCTGTGGGTGGGCGCGCTGCTGGCGCTGCTGCTGTCCCTCGACCGCCTGTTCCAACCGGAGTTCGAGGACGGCACGCTGGAACAGTGGTGTCTGGCGGACGCCCCGCTGGCGCTGATCGTGCTCGCCAAGCTGCTGTCGCACTGGTTGGTCCAGGGGGTGCCTGTGGCGCTGATGGCACTGCCGATCGCGGGCGCCCTCGGGGTGCCGGTGGCGGTCTGGCCAGTGCTGCTGGCCGGTCTGCTGATGGGCACGTTGCTGGTGGTGCTGTTCGGCGGGTTGGCCACCAGCCTGGCAGTGGGCCTCCCGCGCGCCGGGGCGCTGATGCCCCTGCTGGTGTTGCCGCTGTTGGCGCCGGTGGTGATCTTCGGTGGCGGCAGCGTGCGTGCGGCGATTGACGGAGCCGACGCGGTCGCTCCGCTATACTTTCTCGGATTTCTGGTCGCCCTGGCATTGACTGCCTTGCCGTGGGCCTGTGCGAGCGCCCTGCGCAACGCGTTTGACTGAGTTCAACGGAGTGCTTTTCCGCCATGTGGACATGGTTCCATCGGCTTGCCTCACCGCCCAGCTTCTTTCGCTTTGCCGAACGCTTGGCCCCCTGGCTGGGCGCGGCAGCGGCACTGCTGCTGGGCTATGGCTGGTTCGCCGGCCTGGTGCTGGCGCCCGCTGACTACCAGCAGGGCGACGCATTTCGCATCATTTATGTCCACGTGCCGGCCGCCGCGCTGTCACTGTCGGTCTACTCGGCCATGGCGGTTGCCGGGGCGGTAGCCCTGATCTGGCGGATGAAGTTGGCCGAATGCGTGTTGGTGGCGGCGGCGCCGGTGGGCGCCGGGCTCACCGCCCTGGCGTTGGTCACCGGCATGCTGTGGGGCAAGCCGATGTGGGGCACCTATTGGGTTTGGGATGCGCGGTTGACCGCCGAGTTGATCCTGTTGTTTCTCTACCTCGGCGTGATGCTCATCACCCAGGCCATCGAGGAGCCGCGCCGCGCTGCGCGCGCCGGCGCCTGGCTGGCCATTGTGGGCGCCATCAATGTGCCGATCGTCAAGTATTCCGTGGACTGGTGGAACAGCCTGCATCAGGGGTCTACTGTGCTGAAGATCGGCGCGCCGTCGATCTCCTTCGACATGGCCATGCCGTTGTACGCCTGCCTGTTGGGAACCCTGCTGCTGGCAGCGCAGTCGATACTGCGGCGAACCCAGAACCAGCTGTTGCTGCGCGAGCGGTCCAGCAGCTGGGTGGTGGCACTACGAGAGGACACTGGCGGATGAACGAGTTCCTGGATATGGGCGGCTATGCGGCCTACGTGTGGGGCAGCTTTGGTGCTGCCCTGGCGGTTTACAGCTGGATCTGGTGGTCGCCGCGCGCCGCACGACAAGCCTGCCTGCGCGAACTGGAGGATGCCGCGTGACGCGAACCCAGAGACGGCGGGTGATCACCGTGGCCTGCGTGTTGCTGGGGCTCGGCGTTGCGGCCGCGCTGGGGTTTACGGCATTTCGCCAGAACCTCATGTATTTCGTCACGCCTAGCGACCTGTTGGCGTCTGAATTGCCCGCCACCGCACGGCTGCGGTTGGGGGGCGTGGTGGAGACCGGCAGCTTGCACCGTGGCGATGGGCTGACTGTCAACTTCATCGTGGCCGACTGTCTTCGCAGCCTGCCGGTGCGTTATGACGGCATCCTGCCCGACCTGTTTCGTGAGGGGCAGGGCATCGTCGCCAGCGGATACATGGCCGATGACGGCGTGTTCGCAGCCGACGAGGTGTTGGCCAAGCACGACGAGAACTACATGCCGCCGGAATTGGCGGCATCGCTGAAAACCGATACCGGACACTCCTGCGAACCTTTCAAGGCGGCGATGGCGGCGCAGGACGGATGAGCGCCGAACTCGGGCATTTTGCGCTGCTGTTGACGTTGGCGGTGGCGGTGTTGATGGCCCTGCTGCCCGCTTACGGCGTCTGGCGGGGCGATACCGTCGCGATGCGTTTCGGGCGCACGGCTGCACTGGTGCAGTTCGGTCTGGTGACGCTCGCCTACGTCTGCCTCACGACATTGTTCGTGGTGGGTGATTTCTCGGTGGCCTACGTCGCCAGCAACAGCCATTCGGAACTGCCCTTGGCGTATCGCATCTCGGCGGTCTGGGGCGCGCACGAGGGGTCGCTGCTTTTGTGGGTGCTGATGCTGGCGGGCTGGACCGCCGCCGTCGCACTGTTCAACCGGCGGCTGCCGCTGCCGGTCAGTGCCATCGTGCTGTCGGTGCTTGGCGCGATCAGCATCGGCTTTCTGCTGTTCATGATCTTGACCTCCAATCCGTTCGAACGCGTGTTGCCGATCCCTGCTGACGGGCAGGACCTTAATCCCTTGTTGCAGGATCCGGGGCTGATCATTCATCCGCCCTTGCTGTACATGGGCTATGTCGGGTTTTCGGTGGCGTTCGCCTTTGCGCTGGCAGCGCTGATCACCGGAAAACTGGATGCGGCCTGGGCGCGCTGGACCCGCCCCTGGACCACCGCGGCGTGGCTGTTCCTGACCCTGGGGATCACGTTGGGGTCATGGTGGGCGTACCACGAGCTGGGCTGGGGTGGCTGGTGGTTCTGGGACCCGGTCGAGAATGCCAGTCTCATGCCGTGGCTGGTGGGGACCGCGCTGATTCACTCGTTGGCGGTGACCGAAAAGCGCGGCCTGCTCAAGAGTTGGACCGTGTTGCTGGCGATCCTCGCCTTTGCCTTGTCCTTGCTGGGAACCTTCCTGGTGCGGTCCGGGGTGTTGGTCAGCGTCCACGCTTTTGCCACTGACCCGGCACGCGGGGTGTTCATTCTTGGGTTTCTGGCCGTGGTTCTCGGTACCGCCTTCGGCCTCTATGCCTGGCGTGCACCTCGACTGGCCAGCCCGGCACCGATGACCCTGTGGTCTCGCGAGGGCCTGCTGCTGTTCAATAATGTCTTTCTGGTGGTGGCGGCCGCCGCGGTGCTGCTGGGCACTTTGTGGCCGCTGCTGGCCGATGCCCTGGGTCTCGGCAAATTGTCGGTTGGCCCCCCGTATTTCAACGCGGTTTTCGTCCCGCTGACGCTGCCGTTGGCGGTGCTGGTGGGGCTTGCCGGCGCCGTCAACTGGAAGCGCGCACGGATGTCCGACGTGTGGGCGCGGCTGCGGACGCCGGCAGCCCTGTCAGTGATACTCGCTGTCGCGATCGTTGGTTTGATGAGCGTGCGATGGGGGGTGGGGGTGGTGGCCGGCGCCTGGCTGGGCAGCTGGACCCTGGTGGCGGCGTTGGCGGAACCCCTGCGGCGCTGGCGTCAGACCCGACGGCCGTTGCCGCGCGGGGTACTGGGGATGTCGTTGGCCCATGCCGGACTCGGAGTTCTGGTGTTGGGGGTGACCTTCGTCAGCCAGTTCAGCATCGAGCGCGATGTCCGCCTCGGCCCCGGGCAATCGGCCGACCTCGCCGGGTACCACTTCACCTTCGATGGCGTGACCCCGGTGGATGGCCCCAACTACGACGCCGAGCGCGGCGTGCTGCGCGTCAGCAAGGGCGATCGCGAGTTGGCGACGCTGCATCCGGAAAAGCGCTTCTATCGGGGCGCGCGCCAGGTGATGACTGACGCCGATGTCGACCACACTCCGTTTCGCGATCTCTATGCCTCGCTCGGCGAGTCGATCGGGGATCAGGGGGAATGGGCGCTGCGGCTCTACTACAAGCCGATGATGCGGCTGGTCTGGTGGGCCGGTGTGATCATGGCGTTGGGCGGGCTGTTGGCGATCAGTGATCGCCGCTATCGGCTGTCTGCCAAGGCGGGTGACTGATGCGCTTCCTGCTGCCCGCCGCTGCGCTGCTGGTGCTACTGGTGCTGTTGGGCATCGGGTTGACCCTGGATCCGCGAACCGTCCCGAGCCCGCTGATCGGCAAGCCGGCGCCGACCTTTTCGTTACCGCGACTGGATGGCGAGGGGACGCTGTCAACGGCCGATCTGGATGGCACCCCGGTGTTGGTCAACTTCTTCGCGAGCTGGTGTACGCCGTGCCTGGAGGAGCATCCGCTGTTGATGCGACTGTCGCGTGAGGGTGCCGTTCGTCTGATCGGCATGAACTATAAGGATGGCGCTGACGATGCCCGGCGCTGGCTCGGCCGCCACGGTAACCCTTACGCAACCATTGCCCGTGATGCCGAAGGCAATGCCGGGCTCGACTGGGGGGTCTACGGGGTGCCGGAGACCTACCTGCTGGATGCGGCCGGGGTGATCCTCTACAAGCATGTCGGCCCGCTCACCGAGGCGGTGTGGTCGGCGCAATTTCTGCCGCGCCTTGCCGGGGGTACCCCATGAGCCGAATGTGGCCAGGCGTCATGTTGGGCGGGCTCATGCTGACCTGTGCCGCGGTCGCGGAAACACCTGCGGTAGAGGCCGACCGCTATCAGCGCTTGATCCACGAGCTGCGGTGTCTGGTCTGCCAGAACCAGAGTATTGCCGAATCCAATGCGCCGCTGGCGCAGGACCTGCGGGAACAGGTGGCGACCCAGCTGGCCGCCGGGCGCAGCGACGACCAGATCCGCGACTACCTCACCGATCGCTATGGCGATTTCGTGCTGTATCGCCCCCCTTTCCGCTGGCGTACCGCATTACTGTGGCTGGGGCCGTTTCTGTTGGTGCTGGTGGGGCTCGCCGTGGTCTGGCGGCAGGGTCGGCGTGTGGTGGCGGCGCCAGCGCCCCCTGATGCGGATGCCCTCAAGCGACTGCTGGAGGAGCACCGCCGATGATGACTCCCCTCATGACCCTGGCGGCCATGGCGGCCGTTGCCCTGATCGCCGTGGTGTTGCTGTGCCTACCGTGGTGGCGACAGCGACCGGCAGACGAGGCCGAGCGACGAGCGCTGAACGTCGCGACCTATCGTCAACGCATGGACGAGATCGACCAGGAGCTCGTCGGCGGCATCCTGGACCCGGAGGCCGCCGAGCAGTTGCGGGCTGAACAAGGCGCACGGTTGTTGGCGGACACCGATTCCGGCGCGGCGGCTGTGGTCGCTGGCGGCGGCCGTCGTCGACCGCTTTGGCTGTGGATACTGCTGGTGCCGGTTGCGGCAGCGGTCGGATACAGCCAGCAGGCGCGCTGGAGCCTCGCCAACGACATCGAGATTGCCCGGGTCGATCCCGAGACCGGTGCCCGTCTGGCGATGGCCCGCAGTCAGGTCGAGCTGCAGGCGCGGCTGCAACAGACACCCGACGATGCCGAGGCCTGGGCCACGCTGGCCCAGTTGCAGATGGCGAGCGGGGCCCCGGCAACCGCGGCGGCGTCGTGGGCCCGTGCCACCGCATTGGTGCCCGATCAGCCGGACTGGTGGGTGGCCGAGGCCGAAGCGATGGCCGCCGAACGGCAGCAGGACCTGCGGGGGCCGCCACGTGAGCGCATCGAACGTGCGCTGGCGCTGGCACCCGATCACGGCAAGGCACTTTTCTACGGCGGCATGGCGGCTGCGCAGAGCGGCGATATCGAGCTCGCCCGTGCGCGCTGGAGCCGATTGCTGGAGGTCCACGAACTGCCGCCCCAGGTCCGCCAGGTGGTGGTCCGCGGCGTTGAGGAATGGGGCGGAGCGGCGGCACCGGCCGACGTCGCGGTGACGGTGGAAATCCTGCTGGACCCGGCGCTCGGCGAGGTCCTTGGCGAGCGGCCGGTGCTGTGGGTGTTCGCCAAGGCAGTGGACGGCCCGCCGATGCCGCTGGCGGTCCGGCGAATGCAGCCCGAAGCGTTCCCCGTCACCGTGACGTTGGGTGACGCCGATGCGATGACCCCCGAGCTTCGATTGTCGCGGTTTGCCGAAGTCGAGCTGACCGCCCGCCTTGGCACCGGGGTGGACGTCACCGCGCAGGCGGGTGACCCGGAAGGCCGTCTGCGGCTGCAACTGCCGGTGACCACGCCGCAGCGGCTGGTGCTGGATTCGAGGGTGGGGGATGGTCCGTCGACCACGCCCTGAGCCATTTCTGACTGCGTTAACCATTGATGCTGGAGGCATGATGACCGCGACTCTGCACGATCTTCCCTCACCCCTGTCGCTCTACCTGAAGGCGGCGGCGTCAGCCACCCGCAAGCCGGGGAAACTTAGCCGGCTGCCCCCGTTGGCGCTTCGGCTGGCCGGGGTGCGACCGGACGCGGCACGACTGGCGGCCTACTGCGAGGTCTGTGGGATCACCCCTTCCGAGGTGTTGCCGATCGCCTTTCCGCAGGTGGCGGTGACTGCCCTGCACATGACCTTGATGACCCAGCCCAAGTTTCCGCTGCCCTTGCTGGGGCTGGTGCATGTCTCCAACCGGATCGAGCAGCGCCGACCGATCGGTGCTGGCGAGACCTGGGATGCCGAGGTGCGGATCGGCGCGTCGCGCGAGGTTCGCGCCGGGCTGGAGTTCGATCTGCTCACCGATGTCACCATTGATGGCGAGGTGGTGTGGACGGCCGTCACCACCATCATCCACCGGCGTGGGGGCGGTGCCAGCGGGGGCAAACGCCCGCCGCCTGCTGCCAATGCCGACGATGCCCGCTTGGCGCGCTATGACGTGCTGAAGGCTGCCGCGGATACCGGCCGCCGCTATGCGCGGGTGTCCGGGGACTACAACCCGATCCACCTTTACGCCGCCACCGCCAAGCTGTTCGGCTTTCCCCGTGCAATCGCCCACGGCATGTGGAGCCTGGCCCGTTGCGTTGGTGCCCTGGAGGACCAGCTCGCCACACCGCCGACAGTGCTCGAGGTGCAATTCAAGCAGCCACTGCTGCTGCCGGCGACAGTCTCGCTTAAATCCCTGCCGGAATCCGACGGTGTTCGCTTCTGGCTCCTCGCGCAAAAGTCGAGCAAGGTCCATTTGACGGGCGCCCTGCGGTAGACTGTGTGGACATTCCGGCGCGTCGCTTCGGTCAGTCGTGAAGCCGACCGTTTGCCGGGACTTCTGCACATCGATCAAGGAGCCTGCATGCGCATCCGCAAAGCCGTATTTCCCGTGGCGGGGTTGGGAACCCGCTTCCTGCCGGCCACCAAGGCCAGCGCCAAGGAAATGCTGCCGGTGGTGGACAAGCCGCTGATCCAGTACGCCGTCCAGGAGGCCATCAGCGCGGGTGCCGAGGAACTGATTTTTGTAACCGGTCGGTCGAAGAACTCCATCATGGACCACTTCGACAAGGCCTACGAGCTGGAAGCCGAGCTCGAACAACGTGGCAAGACCCAACTGCTGGAGATGGTCCAGGAGATCCTGCCACCGGGCATCACCTGCATTTTCATCCGCCAGGCGGAAGCACTCGGCCTCGGCCACGCCGTGCTCTGTGCCTGGCCGGCTGTGGGCGATGAAGACTTCTCGGTGATCCTCGCCGACGACCTCATCGACGGCAAGCTGCGTCCGGCGTTGGCGCAGATGCAGCGGGTCTACCAGGAATACGGTACCTCGGTGATTGCCACCCAGCAGGTGCCGATCGAGGAAATCTCCAGCTACGGCGTGGTCGACGTGCAACCGGTCGGTCCCGGGCTGGGCGAAATTCGCCGCATCGTCGAGAAGCCGAAGGCCGAAGACGCGCCCTCGAATCTGGCGGTCGTGGGCCGCTACATTCTGACGCCACGCATCTTCAAGTTGCTGGAACGCACCCCCCGCGGGGCCGGTGGCGAAATTCAGCTCACCGATGCCATTAGCATGATGATCCAGGAGCAGACCGTGCTGGCCTACGAGTTCGAAGGCAAGCGCTACGACTGCGGGTCCAAACTGGGGTATCTGGAAGCCAATGTCGAATATGGTCTCAAGCATCCGGATCTGGCCGCCGACTTCCGCAAGTACCTGCAGAAGCTGACGGCCGACTGGCACAAGGAATAGCGCCGAGAATCGTTGGAGCGAGGGACCGCCGGCAGTTTTCACACCATCATGGCGCAAGGGCGCCAAAGGTAACGGTCATGAGTGGCAGCAGGTACCGCAGTTTTATCGAGTCCTCCTCGATACAGGGTGCCAACGCCCCGTACATCGAGGCGTACTACGAGCAGTTCCTGGAAGACCCGGAGTCGGTCGATCCCAGTTGGCGGGCCTACTTCCGCTCGCTAGGCGGTAGCGACACCTTGCGGGATGTGCCCCATGGGCCGGTGGTGGCGCGGTTCGAGCGTCTGGCCCGGGAGCCCCGGCGGCTGGCGGCAGCGGAAAGCGGTTTTGACGCCCAGGCGGCGGAAAAACAGGCCGGGGTGTTGCGGTTGATCAACTATCACCGCATGCGCGGTCACCAGGTGGCACGGCTGGATCCGCTCGGTCTGCAGCAGCCGGCGGCCATCCCCGACCTTGACCCGTCCTTCCATGGCCTCACCGCCGCCGACCTTGATACCGTGTTCAATACCGGCACGCTGGCCGCGCAGGATCGACTGCCGCTGCGCGAGATTCTGAAGATCGTCAAGAACGTGTACACCGACACCATCGGTGCCGAGTACATGTACCTGACCGAGACCGCCGAGAAGCGCTGGATCCAGCGCCGACTGGAATCGGTGGCCTTCGAGCCCAAGGCCACGCCGCAGCGCAAGAAGGAGATTCTCAAGCAACTGGTGGCGGCAGAAGGGATCGAGCGCTTTCTGCACACCAAGTATGTCGGCCAGAAGCGCTTCTCGCTGGAAGGCGGCGAGTCGCTGGTGCCGGCGATGGACGAGATTCTCAACACCTGCGCGGCGCGCGATGTCGAAGAGGTGGTGATCGGCATGGCCCACCGTGGCCGCCTCAACGTGCTGGTCAACGTGCTCGGCAAGTCACCGAAGGAACTGTTCGCCGAATTCGAGGGCAAGTACTCGGCCGAATCACTGAGTCGCGCCGGTGACGTCAAGTACCACATGGGGTTTTCCACCGACGTCGAGGTGCAGGGCAAGCGCCTCCATCTGGTGCTGGCGTTCAACCCTTCGCACCTCGAGATCGTCAATCCGGTGGTCGAGGGAAGCGTCAAGGCGCGGCAGGTCCGCCGCGACGACGAGCTCGGCCAGCGGGTGGTGCCGGTCCTGATTCATGGCGACGCCGCCTTCGCCGGACAGGGGGTGGTGATGGAAACCCTGCAGCTCTCACAGGCCAAGGGCTATGCCACCGGCGGCACCGTGCACCTGATCGTCAACAACCAGATCGGCTTCACCACCCCGAACCCGATCGAAGCTGAACTGGGCCGCGAGGCGCGAACCAGCCGCTACTGCACCGACTTGGCGAAGATGCTGGAGTCACCGGTGTTTCACGTCAATGGTGATGACCCAGAAGCGGTGGTGTACGCCACACGGCTGGCGGTCGACTTCCGCAACGAGTTCCACAAGGATGTGATCATCGATATCTGCTGTTACCGCCGCCTCGGCCACAACGAGGCCGACGAGCCCTCGGTGACCAGCCCGCAGATGTACGAGGCGATCAAGCAGCACCCCACCACCATGACCCTCTACGCGCGCAAGCTGGCCGAGGAGAAACTGGTCAGTGCGGAAGAGGCCGACGCGCTGATGCAGGCCTACCGCGACGGTCTCGATCAGGGGGAGAACATCGCCCGCGTCACGCTGGGGATGGTCGGCAACAAGCACACGGTGAACTGGAGCGCGCACCAGAAGGGCAGTTGGGATACCGCTACCGATACCGCCGTCAGTGCCAGCATGATTCGCAACCTGTCGAAAAAGCTGCTGACGCCACCCGACGGGTTCACGCTGCACAGCCGGGTTGCCCGCATTTTTGAAGATCGCACCCGCATGGCCGCCGGTGAGCAGCCGATGGACTGGGGCTTCGCCGAGACCATGGCCTATGCCACCCTGGTCAACGAAGGTTTTTCGGTGCGCCTGTCCGGCCAGGACTCGCGGCGAGGCACCTTCTTTCACCGCCACGCCACCATCTACGACGCCAAGACCGGCGAGCGTCTGACCCCGCTGTCGCGTCTGACCCCGCTGGAGCGGCGCTTTGTGGTCAACGACACCCTGCTGTCGGAAGAAGGCGTGCTCGGCTTTGAGTACGGCTACTCCACCACCGACCCCGATTCGCTGGTGATCTGGGAGGCCCAGTTTGGCGATTTCGCCAATGGTGCGCAGGTGCTGTTCGACCAGTTCATCAGCTCCGGATATGCCAAGTGGGGCCGTCTCTGCGGGCTGACGGTATTTCTCCCGCATGGGTACGAAGGGCAGGGCCCGGAGCATTCCTCGGCGCGGCTTGAGCGCTTCCTGCAGTTGTGTGCGGAAAACAACCAGCAGGTCTGCGTGCCGTCGACGCCGGCCCAGATGTTCCACATGCTGCGGCGGCAGATGAAGCGCAGCCTCAAGCTGCCGCTGGTGGTGATGACCCCCAAGAGCCTGCTGCGCCATCCGTTGTCGGTATCGACGCTGGAGGAACTGACCCAGGGTCGGTTCCAGCCGCTGATCCACGATACCGCGGTCGATCCGAAGAAGGTCGATCGCATCGTCTTCTGCGCCGGCAAGGTGTATTTCGACCTGTACCAGACCCGGGAAAAGGAAGGCCTGCAAAACGTCGCCCTGGTGCGACTGGAGCAGCTGTATCCATTCCCGCACGAGGACTACGAGGCGGCACTGGCCATGTTCCCGAAGGCAAAGACGGTGGTGTGGTGCCAGGAAGAACCCGAGAACCAGGGTGCCTGGTATCAGATCAAGCATCGCCTGGCTGCCTACCTCGGGCCGAAGCACACTCTGCACTACGCCACCCGCAAGGGCAGTGCCACCACGGCGGTCGGCTATCTCAAGGTGCACAACAAGCAACAGGAAGAAGTGGTCGCCGCCGCCCTGCACGGCGGACAGACTGTTTGATTCGTCATTTGGATCTTTTCCAGAACGCATAACCCAAGGACATGCAATGAGTATCGAGATCAAGGTCCCGCAGCTGCCGGAGTCGGTGTCATCCGCCACGGTGGCGACCTGGAACGTCAAGGCCGGCGATACCGTCAGCCGCGACCAGAACCTGCTGGATCTGGAGACGGACAAGGTGATGCTGGAAGTGCCGGCCACCGAGGCCGGCACCCTCAGCGAAATCCGCGTCAAGGCGGGCGACACCGTGCAGTCTGGCGATGTGCTGGGCATTCTTGAGCCGGGTGAAGCCAAGGCCGCGGCGCCGGCAGCCGAGGCCACGCCGTCACCGGCCCCGAGCCCGGCGCCAGCCGCCAAGGCCGAGACCGCGGCGCGTCCGACCGCCACCGATGACGGCCAGTCGCCGGCGGTGCGCAAGCTGTTGTCGGAGCACGGCCTGTCGGCCGCCGACATCAGCGGCTCCGGCAAGGGTGGGCGCTTGACGGTGGAAGACGTCAAGGCGCATGCGGACAAAGCCAAGGCCGCCCCCAAGGCCGAGACCCCGAAGGCCGCGGCGCCGACCGCCCCGTCACGTCCGGCGGCGGGAGCGCGTGAGGAGCAGCGGGTACCGATGACGCGCATCCGCGCGCGTATCGCCGAGCGTCTGGTCGAGGCGCAGACCACGGCCGCCATGCTGACCACCTTCAATGAAGTGGACCTGCAGGCCGTGACCGAACTGAGAGGCCGCTACAAGGGTGACTTCGAGAAGGCCCACGGGGTCAAGCTCGGGTTCATGAGCTTCTTCGTCAAGGCCGCCGTCGAGGCGTTGAAGAAATACCCGGTGGTGAACGCCTCGGTCGATGGCAGCGACATTCTCTATCACGGCTACTACGACATCGGCATTGCCGTATCGGGCCCGCGCGGGCTGGTGGTACCGATTCTGCGCGATGTCGATCAGATGAGCTTCGCCGAAGTCGAGAAAACCATCGCCGAGTTCGGCAGTCGTGCCCGCGACAACAAGCTGACGATGGACGACCTCACCGGTGGCACCTTCAGCATCACCAACGGCGGCATCTTCGGCTCGATGATGTCCACCCCCATCCTCAACCCGCCGCAGAGCGCCATCCTCGGCATGCACGGCATCACCGAGCGGCCGGTGGTGATCGACGGCGAAATTGTCATCCGCCCGATGATGTATTTGGCGATGACCTACGACCACCGCATCATCGACGGCCGCGAGGCCGTGCTGGCCTTGCGCACCATCAAGGAATGTCTGGAAGACCCGGCGCGGCTGCTGCTGCAGCTGTGAGCCCCCCATTCCGAGCACACGAGAGTTCATCATGAGCGAGTCCTACGACATCATCGTCATCGGCGGCGGCACCGGCGGTTACCCTGCCGCCATCCGCGCGGGCCAGATGGGTATGAAGGTCGCCTGTATCAATGCCTGGCTGAACCGGGACGGCAAACCCGCCTACGGTGGCACCTGTCTGAATGCCGGCTGTATTCCCTCGAAGGCGCTGCTGGAATCGTCCGAGATGGTGCATCGGGCGCAGCACGAGCTGAAACTGCACGGCATCGAGACCGGTAAGGTGAGCTTCGATCTCGCCACCATGCAGGCCCGCAAGAACAAGATCAGCAGCGGGCTCACCGGTGGTATCGGCGGCCTGTTCAAGGCCAACGGTGTGACCGGGCTCGAGGGCTGGGCCAAGTTGCTGGGCGATGGCAAGGTGGAGTTCACCTCGCACGCTGGCGAGTCGAAGACCTTGACCGCCAAGCACATCATCGTCGCCACCGGCTCGGAACCGGTTGAGCTGAAGAAAGTGGCGCCGTTCGATCATGAAGTGATCGTCGATTCCTGGGACGCACTCGACTTCACTGCGGTGCCGAAGCGCTTGGGGATCATCGGTGCCGGCGTGATCGGCGTTGAGCTGGGCAGTGTCTGGGCGCGCCTTGGTGCCGAGACGGTCATTCTCGAAGCGCTCGATGTGTTCCTGCCGATGGTGGATGCGGCAATCGCCAAGGATGCCCAGCGTCAGTTCACCAAGCAGGGGCTCGATATCCGTCTGGGCGCCAAGGTCAGCAGCACCAAGGTGACGGGCAAGGGCAAGAGCCGCAAGGTCGAGGTCAGCTACGAGCAGGGCGGCAAGACCCACACCGAGACCTTCGACACGCTGATCGTCGCCGTCGGTCGACGGCCGTTCACCGACCGCCTGGGGGCCGACGAGGTGGGTCTGGCGCTCGACGAGCGTGGCTTCATCAAGGTCGACGCGCATTATCGGACCAGTCTGCCGGGGGTCTACGCCACCGGCGATGTGATCGGCGGCGCCATGCTCGCCCACAAGGCGATCGAGGAGGGTGTGGCCCTGGTCGAGCAGTTGGCTGGACACCACACCCAGGTGAACTACAAGGCCGTGCCGAGCGTGATCTACACCACTCCCGAAATCGCTTGGGTTGGGCTGACGGAAGCGCAGGCCAAGGAGCAGGGCTTCGAGGTCAAGACCGGCGCCACACCGTTTGCTGCCAACGGCCGCGCCAAGGCGCTGGAGGCGGCGAACGGCAGCATCAAGGTGATCGCCGACGCCAAGACCGACCGCATTCTCGGCGTCCACATGTGTGGACCCTATGTGTCGGAACTGCTGGCCGAAGCGGTCCTTGGCCTGGAGTTTGCCGCGACCTGCGAAGATATCGCGCTGACCATGCACGCCCATCCCACGCTGTCCGAAAACTTCCACGAGGCAGTGCTGTCCGTGGACGGACGTGCCATTCATGCCCTCAACAAGAAAAAGGCCGCCTGAGGCGGCCCTGGAGCAAAAACTCATGCAGATCAAGGCAGGTATTGCCGCGCTGGTGCTGACCCTGGTGGCCCCGCTGGCCACGGCCGAGGTGGTGGATATCAATTTCGGTGACAAGAGCTTCTCGGCTGAATTGTCGGGGCCCCTGCCCAAGGTGCGGGATACCGGGGCGCAGTACGACCTCGGCGTGCTGACCCGGCCTGACGATGAGCCCGAGGACCTGCTGCAGGTTCACGGTGGTTTTCTGTTGACCGGCGACGCCGGCGCCCAGGGCTTCGACCTTGCGGCCGGGCTCGGCGGGCGTCTCATCTACATCGACCGTGGCCCGCTCGATGGTGGCGTATTCGCGGTGGGCGGGCAGCTGGAAGCCCGGTTTCCGCAGGCGGATCGCTTCAGCGTCAGTGCCTACGCGTTTCACGCCCCCAGCATCACCGCCTTCAGCGATCTCGACGGCTACACCGAAGTAGGCGGAGATATCGGCTACGAGGTGATCCGCGGCGGCTCGATCTACATCGGCGGTCGCTATATCCGTCATGAATATGATCCGGCCGGCAAGGAGACCGTCGACAACGGCCTTCACGGCGGCCTCCGCCTCAAGTTCTGAGGGGCGCCCATGGGTCGCGGACCGAGTATTGCAGCACGCAAGGGCGCTTCGGATGCCCAGCGTGGGCGGTTGTTCACCAAGCTGATTCGGGAAATCTCGATGGCGGCCCGCACCGGTGGGGCCGAGCCGGATACCAATGGTCGGCTGAGTCTGGCCATCAGCAAGGCGCTGCAGGCCAACATGCCCAAGGACACCATCGAGCGTGCCGTGAAACGGGCGGCGGGCGAGGGTGCCGATGCCACCCAGGAGATCCGCTACGAGGGGTATGCCCCGGGCGGCGTGGCGGTGATGGTCGACTGCATGACCGACAATCCGACGCGGACGGTGGCGGAGGTGCGGCATGCCTTCTCCAAGCAGGGGGGCAGTCTCGGCACCACCGGCTCGGTGTCCTACCTGTTTTCCGAGCAGGGCCAGATCGTGCTGGAAACCGGTGACGATGCGGCGCTGGAGGAACGGCTGCTCGAGGCCGCGCTCGACGCCGGTGCCGACGATGTCATCAGCGAAGATGGCTATACCGAAGTGGTGACCACGCCCACACAGTTCACGGCGGTGCAGGCGGCGCTGGAAGCGATCGGCCATCCGATCCTCGAGGCATCGGTGGGCCAGCGCCCCGCCACCACGATTGCCGTGACCGGCGACGATGCCGAAGCGGTCGCCAAGCTGCTGGAACGCCTGGAGGCGCTGGACGATGTCCAGGAGGTGTACAGCAACGCCGAGCTGCCGGTCTGAACCTTGACCATCATCCTCGGTGTCGACCCCGGCTCGCGCCAGACCGGCTTTGGGGTCATCGAGGTGCAGGGCAACCATCACCGGATGATCGAGTGGGGCCGGATCCGCAGCATTGATGGCAGCATGGCGGAGCGGCTGCGGACCATTTTCGAGGCGCTCGGCGATGTGATTGCCCGCACCCGTCCCGATGAGGCCGCGCTGGAGGAAACTTTCGTCAACAAGGTCAATGCCGCCAGTGCGCTGGTGCTCGGCCAGGCCCGCGGTGCGGCATTCTGTGCGTTGGGGGCGGCCGGCCTCAGTGTCGCCGAGTACCAGCCGTCGCAGGTGAAGCTGGCCGTGACCGGAAGCGGCCGGGCCGACAAGGCGCAGGTCCAGCAGATGGTGAAGATGCTGTTGACACTCGATACGGTGCCGCCGACCGATGCCGCCGATGCGCTGGCGGTGGCGATGACCCACGCGCAGGTCCGGCGGACCCGGCAGGCCACCGGTCTGGCGCTGCAGGGGTCGTGGAAGTGATCGTGTCAGGCGGCAATCGCCCTACGGTGCGACACTGTGAGAATATTCAGTCCCTGCCCTTGCTGTCACCCGGAATGAACGCACCATGATCGGCCGTCTCACCGGCACACTGCTGCACAAGGCTCCGCCCCAGTTGTTGCTGGATGTGGGAGGTGTCGGCTATGAAGTCGAAGCGCCGATGTCGACCTTCTACAAGTTGCCGGCGGCTGGCGACACCATCACCTTGCATACCCACTTGACGGTTCGCGAGGACGCCCATCTGCTGTTTGGCTTCGGCTCCCTGGCCGAACGAAGCCTGTTCCGCGACCTGATCAAGGTGTCGGCGATCGGGCCGAAGCTGGCGTTGGCGATCCTCTCGGGGATCGCGGTCGACGAGTTCTGGCAGGCGGTTCGTGCCGCGGATACCACGCGCTTCTCCAAGCTCCCCGGGATCGGCAAGAAGACGGCGGAGCGGCTGGTCGTGGAAATGCGTGACAAGGCCGGGCAGGGTCAGGTGTCTGCGCTTGCGGGCGGTGCCGGCGCGGTATCGGCAGGCCCGCTGCAGGAGGCGCGCTCCGCACTGACTGCACTCGGTTACAAGCCGGCTGAGGTGGATCGGCTCACCGACGCGGTCCACGAAGAGGGCATGCGGACCGAGCAGATCATCCAGGAGGCCCTCAAGCGGGCCGCGCGATGAACCTGGACGATGACGACCGGCTGATGTCCGGCAGCGCCCGTGGCGGTGACGAGGACCGTCTCGAGCGGGCCATCCGGCCGCAACAGTTGGCCGACTATGTCGGTCAGCCGCGGGTGGTGGAGCAGATGGGCATCGCCATCGAGGCGGCGCGACGGCGGGCGGAAGCCCTGGACCACGTCCTTATCTTCGGTCCGCCGGGGCTGGGCAAGACCACGTTGGCGCACATTCTCGCTCACGAGATGGGCGTGAACCTGCGGCAGACCTCCGGGCCGGTGCTGGAACGTGCAGGTGATCTCGCCGCGTTGTTGACCAACCTCGAGCCCAATGACCTGCTCTTCGTTGACGAGATTCACCGGCTGTCGCCGGTGGTCGAGGAAGTGCTGTACCCGGCGATGGAGGACTACCAGCTCGACATCGTCATCGGCGAGGGCCCTGCCGCCCGGTCGATCCGGCTCGACCTCCCACCGTTCACGTTGGTGGGTGCGACCACCCGCGCCGGCAGCCTCACCAGCCCACTGCGTGACCGATTCGGCATCGTGCAGCGGCTCGAGTTCTACGCTGAGGCCGACCTCACCCATATCGTCGGTCGTTCCGCCGCCATCCTGCAGGTGCCGATGGAAGGCGACGGCGCGCGGGAGATCGCCCGCCGCGCCCGCGGGACACCGCGTATTGCCAATCGCCTGCTGCGCCGGGTACGCGACTATGCCCAGGTACGCGGGGCCGGCGTGATCACGCCGGAGGTCGCGGGCGAGGCCCTGAAGTTGCTGGAGGTCGATACCAACGGCTTCGACCTGATGGACCGCCGGCTGCTGATGGCCCTGATTGATCGATTTGATGGTGGCCCGGCCGGCCTCGACAACCTCGCCGCTGCCATCGGTGAAGCGCGCGACACCATCGAGGACGTAATCGAGCCCTATCTGATCCAGCAGGGCTATCTGATGCGGACCCCGCGCGGCCGTGTCGCCGGCCGCCTCGCGTATCAGCACTATGGCCTGAAAGTACCGGAACGCCTGACGGTTCAGGACCTGTTCACCGAATGAACCGCAGGCTCTTCCCATGGTCGGTTCGCGTGTACTACGAAGATACCGATGCCAGCGGCGTGACCTATCACGCCAACTATCTGCGTTGGTTCGAGCGGGCGCGCACCGAGTGGTTGCGTTCACTCGGCGGGCATCAGCAACGGATGATGGACGAGGCGGGGATTGCCTTCACCGTCTCGCACCTCGATGTGCACTATCGGCGGCCGGCTCGGCTCGACGACCTGCTGCGGGTGGACACCGAGGTGACCGAGGTGCGGCGGGCCAGCCTGCATTTCCTGCAGCGCATTTTCCGCGAAGCCGATGGCGAGTTGCTGGCGGAGGCGCGCGTACGGGCGGGCTGCGTCGATCAGAAAACTTTTCGTCCGAGGGCGCTGCCGCCGTTATCGTTTTAGTTCAGAATATGTTTCTACAACAGTGTTTTCGTCGTCGCCATACGCGACGCGGGGCGCTGTTGCCGCGGCAAAATCCAATACACATTCCTGACGGCCTGTCCGAGGACCCGGTATGACCCCCGATATGTCCTTCACCCACCTGATTGCCAGCGCCAGCCTGCTTGCGCAGATCGTGCTGGTGCTGCTGCTGATGGCCTCCGTGCTGTCGTGGGCGCTGATTTTCGCCAAGCGTGGCCTGCTCAAGCGGATCGGCGATGCCGCCGACAGCTTCGAGGACAAGTTCTGGAGCGGCGGCAATCTGGCCGACCTCTACGAGAGCGTGCGCCGTGACAAGGGGCTGGACGGCGTGTCGGCGATCTTCAGCGCCGGTTACGAGGAGTACACCCGTCAGCAGACCAGCAGCCGACTGGACCCTGATGACGCCATCGCCGCCATCCAGCGGCAGATGCGGGTGGCCCAGGTGCGCGAGGTGGAGCGGGTCGAGAACGGTCTGGCGATGCTCGCCACCATCGGATCGGTCAGCCCCTACGTGGGGTTGTTCGGAACCGTCTGGGGGATCATGCATGCCTTCATCGGCATCGGACAGATGCAGAACGCCTCGCTGGCAGTAGTGGCACCCGGGATCGCCGAGGCCCTGATCGCCACGGCCATGGGCCTGGTGGCCGCCATCCCGGCGTACATTGCCTACAACTTCTTCACCCGTGGGGTCGAGCGTCTGGAGAACCGCTACGCCATGTTCTCCGACGAGATGATCGGCATCGTCGAACGCAGCCTGCGGCACAGCCCGCGCAGCTGAGGACCCGATCATGGCCCGTCGCAAGCTCAGCTCCGAGATCAATGTCGTCCCGTATATCGACGTCATGCTGGTGCTGTTGGTCATCTTCATGGTGACCGCGCCGTTGCTGACCCAGGGGATCGAGGTCGATCTGCCCAAGACCCAGTCGCAGACCCTCTCCTCGCAACAGGAGCCGACCGTGGTCTCGGTCGACACCGCCGGCAATTTCTATCTCAATCGCGGTGAAGATACCGAGGCGCCGTTGAGCGAAGCCGAACTGTCACGACGGGTCGCCATTCTGATCCGCAATCAGCCGGATGACCTGATCCTGGTGGAGGGTGACGGCAAGGCCGAGTATGCCGCCGTCGCCAAGGCCATGGGCGTGCTGCAGGGGGCGGGCGTCAAGAAGATCGGTTTCGTCACCGAGCCCGCTGAGCTTCAGCGCTAGGCTTCTGAATGGAACTGCGTTCCCGGCATGTGTGGTGGGCGGTGGCGGCGCATGTTCTGGTCGGCCTGCTGCTGATGCTGACCCAGTGGCTGCATCCGACCCCGGAAGTGCCGCCGGTGATGGAGGTGGTGTTCGTGCCGCCGCCAAGCGACGCGCCCAAACCGGAGCCGACGGTCCAGCCGACGCCGGCACCCACGCCGGTGCCGACCCCAGAACCGGAACCGGAACCGACGCCGCCACCGCCGACGCCGAAGCCGACACCGAAGCCGCCCGATCCGGCACAGGAGCTGGCCGCATTCACCGACGCCATCAAACGCAAGCTGGAATGCGGCAACCTCGGCGCGTTGCGGCAGCAGGCCGCCGCTGCCGCCACGGCGGCCCAGCGGCAGGCCGCCGAAAAGCTGATTGCGCAGAAGGCGGCAGACTGCGCGCGCGAAGAAGAAGAGAAGAAGAAACGCGAAGAGGCCGCTCGACTGGAGAAGGAGCGCAAAGCCGAGGAAGAACGCGAGCGCCGCGAGCAGGCGGAGGCCGAACGCAAGCGCCAGGAAGAGGAAAAGGCCCGGCAGGCGGCCATGCAGCAGGCGCTCGAGCAGGAGCGCCGGGAACGTGAGCGCGCCGAGCAGCAGGCCCGCCAATCCGCGCTCGAGTCGCAACTGCAAGCTGAGGCGATGGCGCGCGAAGGGGCGCGTATCGAGTCGGAGTTGGGCCGTTGGGTGGGGCAGGTTACCGCCATTGTGCGCAGCAACATCCGCTTGCAGCCGAACTATGGCGAGAATCTGGTGACTCAGATACGCGTCCAGCAGTTGCCAGGCGGCACCATCACGTCGATTCAGGTTGTACAGTCGTCCGGGAACCCGGGCTACGACCTGGCCGTCCAGCGGGCGCTGGAGCTGTCGTCGCCGTTGCCACCGATCAATGACCCGGCCGTTTTTGCCCGTGCCCGTGACCTGATCTTCAAATTCACGCCCAAAGATCTACGCTAAGGTGTATCCGTGACTTCCCAATACTCAATCCGCTGGACGCGCAGGCTTGTCGCCACCCTCATGCTGTTGGTGTCGGCTGGCGCTTCGGCGCAGCTCGAGATCACCGTGACCGGCGGGGTTGAACGGGCAGCACCGATCGCCATCGTGCCCTTCAGCAGCCCGGAGAGCATCGATTTCGACGTCGCCCGCATCATTGAGGCAGACCTGGCGCGGACCGGGCTGTTTGACACGCTGTCACGCAACGACATGCTGGAGACGCCGTCCGACATCGCCCAGTTCAATAGCGCCAACTGGCGGGCCGTGAGCATGGACAACGTGGTGATCGGCCAGCTGCGACTGGACCCGAACACCGGCAATGTCGGCGCCCGTTTCTGGTTGGTGGATGCGCTGCGCAACCAACAGCTGTTGGGCTTCGACATGCCAGCGGTGCCCCCGGCGCAGCTGCGCTACCTGGCCCACCAGATCGCCGACCTGGTGTTCGAGAAGCTCACCGGCTTCCCCGGCGCCTTCAACACCCGCATCGCCTACGTTGCCGCCGACGGCCTTGGCTACCAGCGTCGGTTCGAGCTGGTGATTGCCGATGCTGACGGCTTCAATCCGCGGACCGTGGCCACCTCACGAGAACCCATCATGTCGCCGGCCTGGGCGCCGGATCGCCGTCATATTGCGTACGTCGGCTATGAGCGGGGGCGTTCCGCCGTCTATATCCACGAGCTGGAGTCCGGCAAGGTGCGCAAACTGGTGTCGGAACGCGGGATCAACGGGTCGCCGACCTGGTCACCGGACGGCAGCCGGATGGCGGTTACCCTGTCATTCGAGAGCAATCCCGACATTTATGTCATTGACCTCACCTCGGGGCAGCGGACACGGCTGACCGAGCATTTCGGCATCGACACCGAGCCGGCCTGGGCGCCGGACGGCGAATCACTGGTTTTCACCTCGGACCGCGGGGGGCAGCCGCAGATCTACCGGATCGCGGCGACCGGTGGCAATCCGGAGCGCATCACGTTTGACGGCAAACAGAATCTGAAGGCCAGTTATTCACCGGACGGCAAGACGCTGGTCTTGGTCAACTATGATCAGGGCAGCTATCGTATTGCCACGATGGAACTGGAGACACGACGCCTGACCCGGCTCACCGACGGACGTCTGGACGAAAGCCCCGGCTTCGCACCGAATGGTGCGGTCATCATTTATGCCACGCAGAGCGGCAATTCCGCCGAGCTGGCAACAGTATCACTGGACGGTCGGGTGAAGACCCGGCTGCGCCAGGCGGGAGATGTGCGCGAACCGGCGTGGTCGCCACTGGCCCGATAAGCCCCTATCCACGCCTACATGCGGTATCTGCTTTCAGGAGCATTGGTATGTTGACCCTACGGACGGCCTTTCTTGCGGCGGTCGTGCTTGCCCTCTCCGCCTGCGCATCAGGTGGCAACAAGGACAAGATCGACGCGCGCAACACGAGCTCAGGCTCGAGCACCAGCAGCACCACCCCCTACACCGGCACTTCGCCGCAGCCGCTTGGCGGCAGCCTCGAAGGCAATGCGTCGCAGACCGAGCTGTCAGGCCGGTTGACGCAGAACGTCGTCTATTTCGAGTTCGACAGCGCCGCGCTGTCGGCCGACGGGCTCAAGGTGGTCGAAGTCTATGGCGGTTACCTTGCAGCCAATCCCGCCATGCGCGTGCGGCTGGAAGGCCACACTGACGAGCGCGGCACCCGCGAGTACAACATCAGCCTGGGCGAGCGTCGTTCGGTGGCCGTCGAGCAGGCGTTGTTGCGTGCCGGTGCCACGCCGTCGCAGCTGTCGGTGGTGAGCTACGGTGAAGAACGTCCGGTCGCCCCGGGTTCTGACGAGGCCGACTGGGCTCGCAACCGTCGCGTGGAAATCGTCCGTCTGTAAAATCTGTCGGTGCCCGAGGAGGTATCCATGAGTCGACATTCGCTTGTGTTGGCCACCGTGGCCGGTTTGACGCTGCTCAGCCTGTCTGCCTGCGTGTCGCCGCGTACCGGCGGTATCAGTGGCGGTGGTGAGGCACTGTCTCCGGAAGAACGCCGCCTGCAGGCGGTGGAAAACAAGGTGGCAGCGTTCCAGCGACGTTTCGATACGCTGGATTCCTCGCGTGCTGACGACAACCTGGCGAAGCTGCGTGATGAACTTCGCGACCTGCGTGGTCAGGTCGAGAAGATCAGCTTTGATGTCCGTCAGCAGGACGAGCGCAGCAAGCAGCTGTATGTCGACCTCGACCAGCGGCTACGGTCGCTGGAGGGTGGCGCTGCGCCAGCCGGGGGTGCCGGGTATGGTGTTTTGGCGCCAACCGCACCGCCCGCGGCGGGTGCTGCCGGGGTTGCAGGTAGCGCGGCATCGGCAGCACCGCCGGTCACCGGCGGCGTGGTCCAGCTCGGGCGACAGAACGATCCGGACGAGGAGGCGGCCTATCTGACCACCTTCGACCTGCTGAAGAACGGCAAGTACGACGATGCCATCACCGGCTTCAAGGCTCACCTGCAGAAGTATCCGCAGGGCCAGTATGCGGACAACGCTGCGTATTGGTTGGGTGAGGCCAGCTACGTCAAACGCGACTACAAGTCGGCGGCCGAGGCGTTCAACCGGGTGGCCACGCAGCATCCGCAGTCGCCGCGGGCACCCGATGCCATGTTCAAGCTTGCGCTGACCCAGCAGGAGCTGAAACAGGATGCTGAAGCGCGAACGACGCTGGAGCAGGTCATCAGCCGCTACCCCAACTCCAACGCTGCGCGGCTGGCGCAGCAACGGCTTCAGGGCGGCAACTGACGCCGACGGCGTGCAGGATCGACGGGGCCGCCGCTGAGGCGGCCCCGTTTTTTTATGCTGGGTGGGTCGCTGACGGTGGGCTGCGATCAACCATTTGGTGGAGAATGCGCAGGTGAGCGCAGAACGTCTCAAGATCACGGAAATTTTTCGCTCTCTGCAGGGAGAGTCGGCCTCGGTCGGCTGGCCAACGGTCTTTGTCCGCCTGACCGGCTGTCCGCTACGTTGCCAGTATTGCGATACCGCTTACGCCTTCCACGGCGGTGTCTGGCAAACCCTTGAAGAGATTGAGACAGCGGTAGCGGAGCTCGGCACACGCCATGTCTGCATTACCGGCGGCGAACCCTTGGCACAGAAGGCTGTTCACCCCTTGATGTCGAGACTGTGTGACCACGGGTACCAGGTGTCGATTGAAACCAGTGGCGCCCTCGACATCAGTGCCATTGATCCGCGGGTGCGACGGGTGATGGACCTCAAGACGCCGGATTCCGGCGAGCAGCACCGCAATCGCTGGGAGAATCTCGCGCACCTGCGGCAGAGTGACGAAATCAAATTCGTGCTGTGCTCCCAGGCGGACTATCACTGGGCCTGTGAACAGGTTGATCGCCATGCACTGACGCAACGTGCTCAGGTGCTGTTTTCACCGAGCCAGGAGCAATTGCCGGCCGCGCGGCTGGCCGACTGGATCGTGGCCGACCGCCGCGATGTTCGGTTTCAATTTCAATTGCACAAGGCCCTGTGGGGCAATCAGCCTGGACGCTGAGGGAGGCCACGATGGCGGAAGACCGCAAGGCGGTGGTGTTGTTGTCGGGGGGGCTGGATTCGGCGACGGTCATGGCGCTGGCACGCGCACAGGGATTCTCGCTGTACGCACTGTCGGTGTCATACGGTCAGCGCCACATCGCGGAACTCGTTGCCGCCCGGCGATTGGCCGAGCACTTCGGCGTGCGCGCGCATCAGACCTTGCAGGTGAATCTCGACATGGTTGGCGGCTCGGCGCTGACGGATCGCAGCATCGCCGTGCCGGAAGCAGCAGCCGAAGGCATACCGGTGACCTACGTTCCGGCTCGCAACACCTTGTTCCTGTCGCTGGCGCTTGGGTGGGCCGAGGTGGTGGGCGCCGAGGATCTGTTCATCGGCGTCAACGCCGTCGACTACTCAGGCTATCCGGACTGCCGTCCTGCGTTCATCGACGCCTTTGAACGGCTGGCGGCGGTCGCGACCCGGGGTGGGGTCGAGGGGCGGCCAGTGCGGGTTCAGGCTCCGCTGATGCAGTTGACCAAGGGCGAGATCATCCGCGCCGGGACCGCACTGCAGGTGCCGTATGAATTGACGGTGTCCTGCTACCAGGCCGACGATGATGGCCGAGCCTGTGGTCGCTGTGACAGCTGCCGTCTGCGCCGCGAGGGATTTCGAGCGGCGGCGGTCGACGATCCGACGCGCTACGTCTGAGCAGGAGTGGTGGGCCGTGATGGATTCGAACCATCGACCAATTGGTTAAAAGCCAACTGCTCTACCAGCTGAGCTAACGGCCCCCTGCAACGGGCGCGAAGGATAGCCGAATGTGGCGTCGCTGAGAACCCTTTTGGCGGCTTCGGGACATTGATCACGCGACAGAAAAAAGGCGCCCCGTGTGCCGGGGCGCCTGGAATGTGCTGTCGGCGAAGGCTGCGCCGACGGGACAGGGGGCTTCAGTGGCTGCTGGCGCCGCCGGCTCCGCGCGGCACTCGGACATCCTCGACCAACTGCTGGATCTCGGCGGGTGGGGGTGCAGTGACCCGCGAAACCGCGACGGCCACAATGAAGTTGAGCACCGCACCGACCGTGCCGAACCCCTGGGGTGCGATACCGAACAGCCAGCCTGAGGCGTTGTCCGGCAGCATTGCCGTGCCCGGCACGAAGAACCAGCCCTTGAACAGGAAGATGTAGATCAGGGTGCTGGTCAGGCCGGTGAGCATGCCAGCGATTGCCCCCTGTTTGTTCATGCGGGTGCTGAAAATCCCCAACATCAGCACCGGGAACAGTGACGAGGCGGCGAGGCCGAAGGCCAGTGCCACCACCTCGGCCGCGAAGCCGGGGGGATTCAGGCCCAGGTAGCCGGCCACCAGGATGGCGCCCGCCATCGCGATACGGCCGGCCATCAGCTCGGTCTTGTCACTGATGCCCTTCATGAAGACACCTTTGAGAAGGTCGTGCGAAATTGCCGAGGAGATGGCCAGCAGCAGCCCCGCAGCGGTCGACAGCGCCGCAGCGAGGCCACCGGCGGCCACCAGCGCGATGACCCATCCCGGCAGGCCGGCGATTTCCGGATTGGCGAGGACCATGATGTCGCGATCAAGCGTCACCACCTCGCTGCCGGCCCAGCCGTAGCGGTCGGCGGTGGCGGCGAAGTCGGGATTCTTGTCGTTGTAGTACTGCAGGCGACCATCTCCGTTCTTATCGTCGAAGGCGAGCAGACCGGTCTGTTCCCAGGTCTGCATCCAGCCCGGCCGGTCGTCCAGCACCAGATTGCCATCGGCGGTGCCGATCTCTCCGGGTTGCACGGTATTGATCAGGTTGTAGATCGCCATGGCGCCGACGGCCGGCGCGGTGGTGTAGAGAATGGCGATGAACACCAGCGCCCACCCGGCAGATTTTCGGGCGTCCCGCACCTTCGGCACCGTGAAGAAACGCACGATCACGTGAGGGAGTCCGGCGGTCCCGATCATCAGTGCCATGGTCAGCAGGAACATGTTGAACATGCTGAGGCTGTTGTTGGTGGTGAATTCCAGGAAGCCGAGATCCACCAGCAGGCTGTCGAGTTTCTGCAGCAGATAGACCCCGTTGCTGCCCTCCAGCGTGGCCCCGAGCCCGACCTGGGGTACAGCCCAGCCGGTGAGCTGCATCGAAATGAAGATCGCAGGAACCGTGTAGGCGAAGATCAGCACCACGTACTGAGCAATCTGCGTGTAGGTGATCCCCTTCATGCCGCCCAGGACTGCATAGGTGAAAACGGTCCCCATGCCGATGAACAGGCCGGTGGAGATGTCGACTTCGAGAAACCGCGAAAAGGCGATGCCGGCGCCCCGCATCTGACCAATCACATAGGTCAGTGACATCACCAGCAGGCAGATCACCGCGACGATCCGGGCGGTCTGCGAGTAGAAGCGATCGCCGATGAACTCCGGTACCGTGAACTTGCCGAACTTACGCAGGTATGGGGCCAGCAACAACGCCATCAGAACGTAGCCGCCGGTCCAGCCCATGAGGTAGACCGAGCCGCTGTAGCCGAGAAAGGCGATCAGGCCGGCCATCGAGATGAACGAGGCAGCACTCATCCAGTCGGCGGCGGTCGCCATGCCGTTGGCGATCGGATTGACCCCTCGGCCGGCGGTGTAATACTCGCTGGTGGTGCTGGCACGGGCCCACAGGGCGATGCCGATGTAGAGGGCGAATGTGCCGCCCACCATGATGTAAATCCAGGTCTTGGTATCCATGGCGGCCTCAGTCTTCGTGAACGTCGAATTCGCGGTCGAGCCGATTCATCTTCGCCGCGTAGACGAAGATCAGCACCACGAAGGTGTAGATCGAGCCCTGCTGGGCGAACCAGAATCCGAGCTTGAAGCCGCCGAGTGGAATGGCGTTGAAGACATCCACCAGCAGGATGCCGGCGCCGAACGAGACCGCGAACCAGATCGCCAACAGCGTCAGCACGAGCCGGATATTGGCCCGCCAGTACGCCTGGGGCGACCGATCAGGGGGGTGTGACATGGTGTTCTCCTCTTGTGATTTCGCAACCGCATGTCGCGTTGGGTGAATCTAGTCGGCCTTGGCGATGCGCGAATCTCCACTTTGGTCGAAGCGCCGACGTTCGAAGGCTGCGACTTTGGTCGTGTGAGCCAGGACCGGGCACTGCGGTACAGTGCGATGAGAACAGGGAGGAGGGCCGATGGTCTCGGCGTGGTCACTGCTGCTGATCTCGGTGGGCTATGCCGGCCTGCTGTTTGCCATCGCCACCTGGGGCGACTGGCGCGCGCGCCGCCGGCCCGAGGATATGCCCCAACCCTGGGTCTACAGCCTGGCGCTGGCGGTGTATTGCACTTCCTGGACCTTCTACGGCGCGGTGGGCCGAGCCGCCGAGCGGGGTTGGGACTATCTGCCGATTTATCTCGGGCCGATCCTGGTGCTGATGCTCGGCGCGCCGTTGATCGCCCGGCTGATCCGGGTGTGCAAACGCCACAACCTGACCTCCATCGCTGATTTCATTGGCGCCCGCTATGGGCGCCGGCAGTCACTGGCTGCAGGGGTCACGGTGATCGCAGTGATCGGCGTGCTGCCTTACCTCGCGTTGCAACTCAAGGCGGTCAGCGTGACGGTGGCGGTGCTGGCCGTTCCCAGTGAGGCGCTCGACAGCTGGGTCGGTGACGGCGCCCTCGCCACAGCGCTGCTGCTGGCCGTCTTCAGCATCCTGTTCGGGACTCGCGAAGTGTCCAGCAGCGAGAATCACCATGGACTGGTGATGGCGGTGGCGTTCGAATCGGTGGTGAAGCTTGCCGCCTTCGTCGCGGTCGGTGTGCTTTCGGCATATGTCTACTTCGACGGCATCGGTGAGGCCGTGGGTTTCGCACTGGCGCGTCCGCCGGTGCAGGCGGCGATGGCGCAGCCCAGCTGGATGGCCGGCTTTCTGGCGCAGACGGTTCTGGCCATGGCAGCGATGCTGTGCCTGCCGCGGCAGTTTCAGGTGTTGGTGGTCGAGAACACCCATGTCGGGGACTTGCGCACCGCCCGCTGGGTCTTTCCGCTCTACCTGGCGGTGATTTCGCTGTTCGTACTGCCGATCGCCGCTGCCGGTGCACGGCTGCTGCCGGCGTCGGTGGTGCCCGATACCTATGTTCTCAACGTGCCATTGGCACTGGACTACCCGGGCTTGGCACTGTTTGCCTACATCGGCGGTTTCTCGGCCGCCACCAGTATGGTGATCGTCTCCACCATCGCGCTATCGACCATGCTCAGCAACGAGGTGGTGACACCGCTGCTGTTGCGCTGGCAGCCACTGGGGATCGGTCGCGGCCCCGATCTGTCGGTGCTGATCAAACGGGTACGCCGGTTCTCGATCGTGTTGCTGCTGGTGCTGGCCTATCTGTATACGCACTTCTTCGTCGGCGACGGCTCACTGGCCTCGATCGGACTGCTGTCGTTTGCCGCGGTTCTGCAGTTTGTGCCGGCTCTGGTCGGCGGTTTGTACTGGAAGCGGGGCACCCACACCGGGGTGGTGCTCGGTCTGGTCGCCGGGTTTGCGCTCTGGTGCTACACGCTGCTGTTGCCGGTGATTGCCGGCCCCACCGCCAGCTGGCTACTCGAGGGCCCGATGGGCGTCAGCTGGCTGCGACCGCAGGCGCTGTTCGGGATCTCGGCTTTTGATCCGATCACCCATGGCTCGGTGATCAGCCTGGTGGCCAATCTGCTGGGGTATGTGGTCGGTTCGCTCGTCGCGGCCCCGGGCCTTCGCGACCACCTTCACGCCGTCCGATTCATCGGCGATCTCGACCTGCCGCCACCGGTACGACCGCGACTGGTCGGCAGCAATGCCACGGTTGAAGACCTTCAGACACTGCTCGAGCGCTTCTTCGGGGTCGTCCGGGCACGTGAGCTGCTGGAGCAGTACGGACGCGACCATTCTCAGCCGTTGCAGTCGCGCGACCGTGCGCCGGCCGACTGGGTGCGCTACTGCGAACGGCTGTTGGCCGGCGTGCTCGGCGCTTCCAGCGCCCGCGTGGTGATGGCAGCGATGCTGCGCGCCCGTGACATGCAGGTGGAGGATGTGATCCGCCTGCTCGATGAAACCTCCCACGTCATCCTGTTTTCGCGGGAGTTGACGCAGGCGGCGCTGGAGCACCTGTCGCAGGGAGTCAGCGTGGTCGACCACGACTTGCGGCTGGTCGCCTGGAACCGCCGCTATGCGGAACTGTTCGATTACCCGGATGCGCTGTTGGTGCAGGGGCAGCCCATCGAAACCCTGATCCGCTACAACGCACGCCACGGCTTGCTGCTGGGGGAGGGTGATGTCGAGGCGCTGGTGCAACGACGGCTCGATCATATGCGCGCCGGCCGGGCCTATGAGCACGAGCGCGAGATGCCGGGCGGGCTGGTGGTGCTGATTCGCGGCAACCCGATGCCGGGCGGCGGCTTCGTCACCAGCTATGCCGATGTCACGGCCTACAAGCAGGCGGAACTCCGGTTGCAGGAACTCGCGGGTTCGCTTGAGCACCGGGTGCGGGAACGGACCGAACAGCTGTCGTCGGTCAACGCCGAGCTGGCCCTGGCCAAGGCCGATGCCGAGCGGGCCAACAGTGCCAAGACCCGCTTCCTGGCGGCAGCCTCGCACGACCTGGTGCAGCCGATCAGTGCCGCCAAGCTGTTTCTCTCCGCCTTCGACCCGCTGGAGAAGGATCCGCAGCAACTGACAACGCTGCAGCGCAACGTCGACAGTGCCCTGACTGCGGCCGAACAGCTGCTGTCGGGTCTGCTCGATATCTCTCGGCTGGAGTCCGGCGCGCTGCCGGTGCGGCATGAGGATGTCGCGCTGTCGGATCTGCTGTCTCCTCTGGCCAACGAGTTCCGCGCGCTTGCCGAGGACAGCGGCATTACCCTGCGCTCGGTGTCGACCGGGGCGGTGGTGCGAACCGACCCGGCGCTGCTGCGGCGTGTGCTGCAGAACTTCCTGTCCAATGCCTGCCGCTATACCCGCCACGGCAGGGTGCTGCTGGGGGTGCGGCGGACACCGACGGGTGTACGCATCGAGGTGCATGACACCGGGCCGGGGATTCCCGCCGCGCGCCAGGTTGAGGTGTTCGAGGAGTTCCGGCGCCTGCGTCACGCCGACACCCGCGGCAGCAATGGACTCGGTCTGGGTCTGGCGATTGCGGAGCGCACCGCGCGCCTGCTGGGGCATCGCATCGGGCTGCGCTCGGTGGAAGGGCGTGGCAGTTGCTTCTGGATCGACGTGCCCCGCGGCGAGCGCGCCGGAATTCGCAGTCCGGAGCCGGTCGTTCCCAGCCACGGGCCGCAGCTTGCGGGGGTGCGGATTCTGGTCATCGACAACGAACCCGCGGTGCTGGAGGGCATGCGGGTGGTGCTGCAGCGATGGGGTTGCGAGGTGACCATCGCCCGCGACGCCGAGGCGGCTGCCGCCGCACCGGTGCCGGCGCTGGTGTTGGCGGACTATCATCTCGACAACGACGTGTCCGGTATCGAGGTGCTGAACCGCCTGCGGCGCCTTTGGGGGGTCTCGGTGCCGGCCATCATCATTACCGCCGACCATACGCCTGCGGCCCGGCGGGCCGCCGAGGCCGGCGGCGACGCCTACCTGCAGAAGCCGGTTCCCCTGGCGCGGTTGCGGGCGCTCATCAATCGCCTGGTCGGCGACCCCCGGGATCCCCCCTGACGCCCGGGCCGGGCCCGTATAATCCCCCGATGTTCCCTGAACTCAATACGCTCCAGACCCTCGCCATCTGGACGGTGCCGGTGTTGCTGGCCATCACCTTGCACGAGGTTTCCCATGGCTGGGCGGCCCGTTATTTCGGCGATCACACGGCGGAGCGGCTGGGGCGCCTGTCGCTGAACCCCCTTCGACATGTCGACCCGGTGGGCACGGTGATCGTCCCCGGCCTGCTGTTGATGTTGGGCGGCTTCCTGTTCGGCTGGGCCAAGCCGGTGCCGGTGGCCATGCAGAATCTGCGCAAGCCGCGCCAGCACATGGCCTGGGTCGCATTGGCGGGGCCGATGTCCAACTTCGTCATGGGGTTGGCCTGGGGCTTGTTGCTGAAGTTGTCGTTCAGCTTCGGCGGCGGCGAGGGTCCGATCGTGTTCTTGCGATACATGGCGGTGGCGGGCATCGTCATCAATCTGATCTTGATGGTGCTCAACCTGATCCCGGTGCCGCCGCTGGACGGCGGGCGTGTGATCGCCGGGCTGGTGCCGGAGCCGGTCGCCCGTCAGCTCGACCGGCTCGAGCCCTGGGGGCTGCTGATTCTGGTGGGCCTGCTGGCGTCGGGCATGCTGGGTCATCTGATGGGCCCGCCGCTGGCGCTGGTTGAGCGGGCGCTGTCGACCTTGCTCGGCCTGCCGTCGTTGGGTCTGTTCTGAATACGTGTGAACCATTTTCGATTGCGGGGGGTTTTGTGAGTGTGAGCGAGCGTCCGACGGTGTTGTCCGGTATCCAGCCTTCGGGCCGCCTGACCCTGGGCAACTATCTGGGCGCGCTCAAGCACTGGCTGCCCCTGCATACGCAGTACGACAGCTACTACATGCTGGTCGACCTGCACACCATCACGGTGCGCCAGGACCCTGCGGTGTTGCGTGAACGCTGCTACGAGTTCCTGTCGCTCTACCTTGCCTGCGGTCTGGACCCCGAACACAACGTGCTGTTCGTCCAGAGTCATGTACCGGCGCATGCGCGGCTGTCATGGGTGCTCAATGCCTACACCCAGTTCGGCGAGCTGTCGCGGATGACCCAGTTCAAGGACAAGTCGGCCAAGCATGCCGACAACATCAACGCCGGCCTGTTCTGCTATCCGGTACTGATGGCGGCCGACATCCTCCTGTATCAGGCGCAGAAGGTGCCGGTTGGCGACGACCAGAAGCAGCATCTGGAATTGACCCGCGACATCGCCATGCGTTTCAACAACCTGTACGGACCGGTGTTCACCGTGCCCGAGCCGATGATCCCGCCGGTCGGTGCGCGGATCATGGGGTTGCAGGAACCCACCGGCAAGATGAGCAAATCGGATGATGCCGAGACCAACGCCCTGTATCTGCTTGACCCCCCTGACGTCATCACCCGCAAACTCAAGCGGGCGGTGACCGACACCGGCAGCGAAGTACGCTTTGACGTGGCGGCCAAGCCGGGTGTGTCGAACCTGATGAACATCCTCGCCGCCATCACCGGCGACAGCCTGTCGGAAATCGAGGCCCGCTTCGCCGGGCAAGGCTACGGCCATTTCAAGGCGGCGGTGGCTGAGGCGGTGGTGGAGACCCTGAAGCCGATCCAGGCCCGCTACCAGGATATCCGGGAGGATCTCGACGGCCTTCGCGCCGTCCTTCGCGCCGGTGCCGACAAGGCCTCGGCGCGGGCCGATGCCACCTTGAACCGGGTGCATGACGTGTTGGGGTTCATTCCACGATGAACGAGCTGGTCGAGGCGGAGCCGGTCGACACCGTGCCGGAGGGTGCGGCGGAACGACTGCCGCGCATCAACGGCCAGTTGCTCGACAAGCTGCCGGAAGACCTCTACATCCCCCCCGATGCGCTGGAGATCATCCTCGATGCTTTCGAGGGCCCGCTCGACCTCTTGCTCTATCTCATTCGCCGTCAGAATCTCGATATTCTCGATATTCCGGTGCTGCAGATTACCCAGCAGTACGTGACCTATATCGACCTGATGCAGGGGCTGAGGCTGGAGCTGGCGGCAGAGTACCTGGTGATGGCCGCGCTGCTGGCCGAGATCAAGTCACGCATTCTGCTGCCGCGGCCGCCGCCCGATGACCCCGGCGAAGGTGAGGACCCGCGGATGGAACTGGTCCGCCGGCTGCAGGCCTATGAGCAGTTCAAGACAGCCGCCGAGCGTATCGACGGCTTGCCGCGCATGGGCCGCGAGTTGCACCTGGCGCAAGCGCGAGTCGACCTGCCGCCGACCGCCCCTCAGCTGCCGATGCCCGGGCTGCGTGAGCTGCTGCTGGCGTTTCAGCAGGTCATGTCGCGGGCCGAATTGTTCACCCACCATCAGATTGCACGTGAGCCGCTCAGCGTGCGTGCGCGAATGTCCGATATTCTCGGGCGCCTTGGCCACGGTCCTCAGCCATTCGAGTCCCTGATCGATCCTGCGGAGGGCCGGATCGGGGTCGTGGTCTGTCTGCTTGCGGTGCTTGAACTGGTCAAGAGCGCGATGATCGATCTGGTTCAGGATGCACCGTTCGCCCCCATTCTCATTGATGTTGCCCAAGCTGCCGATGACGTCGCCTGAAATCGCCCCCGCCGAACCCGTCATGGATGCCGAGATCGAGACGTCCGCCGATCCACGGCCACTGGTGCCACTGCTGGAGGCGCTGTTGCTGGCGTCCGAGCAGCCGCTCACGGTTGACCAGTTGCAACGGCTGCTGGCGGACCCGGAGCCCCCCGAGCGTCGGCGCCTGCGGGCTGCGCTGACCCTCCTCGGAGAGGATCTGTCGACGCGCGCCGTGGAGTTGGTGGAAGTGGCCAGCGGCTGGCGGATGCAGATCCGCCCGCTGCATGCGCAGACCGTTGCGCGGCTGTGGCACGAGAAGCCGCCACGGCTGACGCGGGCGCTGCTCGAGACCCTGGCGATCATCTGCTACCAGCAACCGGTAACCCGGGGTGAGGTCGAAGAGATTCGCGGGGTTGCCCTGTCGCCCAACATCATTCGCACCTTGCTGGAGCGCGGTTGGATCCGCGAAGTGGGGGTCAAGGAGGTGCCGGGTCGGCCGACCCTGTTCGGCACCACCCTCCAGTTGCTGGATGACCTCGGCTTGCGTTCGCTCGATCAGTTGCCAGAGCTGCCCGCGATCAAGGACCCGGCGCAGCTTGAAGCAGCCCTGGCCGGGCTTGGGGCGGGCACCCCGCTGGCGCTCTCGGCAGGTCGCGAAGCCGAAGTGTCCGCGGCTACGGAGGCGACCGCGACCGTCGAGGCTGCCGTGGACGCCGAGCCCGAGACGGTGGGCGATGCCGACGCCGAACCTCAACCCGATCCCGATCCCGATCCCGATCCCGACTCATCGTCATCAGACCCGAGCCCTCCGTGAGCGAACGCCTGCAAAAGCGGTTAGCCGATGCCGGTGTGGCCAGCCGCCGCCAGATCGAAACCTGGATCACTGATGGCCGTATCACGGTCAACGGTCGGCCGGCAGAGCTCGGTCAGAAGGTCGACGAGGATGATCATGTTCGCGTCGATGGCCGCCGTATCCTGCTCGCCCGCAAGCGCGCCGCGCCGCGGGTGCTGTTGTATCGCAAGCGGGTTGGCGAGATCGTCACCCGTGAGGACCCGGAGGGGCGGCAGACCGTTTTCCGCAAGTTGCCCCCCCTGACTGACGGACGTTGGATCGCCGTCGGCCGCCTCGATATCAATACCTCCGGATTGTTGCTGTTCACCGACCACGGGGAGCTGGCTCGCCGGCTGATGCACCCCAGCTTCGAGATTTCGCGTGAATATGCGGTGCGGGTGCTGGGCGAGCTGACGCCGGAGATGATCGACACGCTCACCCGCACCGGGGTGATGATGGATGGGCATCTGGCCCGTTTCGATACGCTGCGGTCGGGCAGCAGTGAGGACGGCGAGGGCAGTGCCAACCAGTGGTGGACGGTGACCTTGCATGAAGGGCGACATCGTGAGGTGCGACGCCTGTTCGAGAGCCAGAACCTGCAGGTCAGCCGACTGATCCGGTTGGCCTACGGGCCGCTGGTGCTGGGGCGGGGGATTCGCACCGGCGGCTTCCGGGAGGCGACGGTCGAGGAATGCGCGGCGCTGCTGCAGTCGGTCTCGCTGGACCCGGCGCTGGCCAGTACGAAGCCGCTGCGTGCCGGCCGCAAAGCGGTGGTACCCGAGGCTGCTGCATCACCGAAGCCGGTGCGCAAGGCGCGGGCGCGCGCCGACCAGGACGAGACACCGACGCTTGGCGGGCGCAAACCCAAGGGTGGCAACAAGGCGCCGCCCTGGCACGCCTCACGCAAGCGCAAGCCGTCAACCTGAGCCGTCACACCGAAAATCAGAACTGCTGACCGCTGATCCCGCGGCTATCCGGCCCGAGCAGCCACAACAGGCGGGGCACCGCAGTGTCTGGCGCCGGGACCTGGTCCAGAACCTCGCCCGGGTATCCTTTCAGCCGGACGCCGCTGCGCATCGGCCCGGGGTAGTAGGTGTTGAACCGCACCGGGGCGTCCGCTGTCTGCTCGTGCGCCCATTGCGCGCTCAGGGTTTCAAGGGCGGCTTTGGCGACGCCATAGGCACCCTGGAACGGTTTATGCCGGCGCCCGCCCTGGTCGGCCACGAACACCACCGAGCCGTCGCCGGAATGTCGCAGCAGGGGCAGGCAGTGGCGGGTCAGGGCAAACGGTGCAGTGAGGTTGACCTGCAGGGATTCCAGCCAGTCCTTGGGTTCGACGTCCTCCATGCGGGTGAAGGTCTTGAAATGGGCGGCGGCGTGCACCAGGCCATCGAGGCGGCCGAATTCGGTTTCCAGTGTCATGGCCACCTCGGCCAGGTCACCCCAGGTGGCGCCGGTGAGGTTGACCGGATACAGCGCTGCGGGGGCGCCGCCGGCAGCACGGATCGCGTCGTCGGTGGCCTCCAGTTTGGCGGTGGTCCGCCCCAGCAGCACCACCTGTGCGCCCAGCCCGGCAGCCGCGATCGCCAGCGCCCGGCCGAGACCATCGCCAGCGCCCGTGATCAGGATCACCCGACCGTCGAGGTGGTCAGAGGCAAAGGACAGCGGTGGAGCATCGGTGGGGGCGGAGTGGGCCATGCGCGGCGGATTCGAAGGGTGGGCGCGAAGGATACCCGTCAGTTGGTCTCCAGTGACAGCGCCACGGCGGTGGGGGACAGCGGCAGTTCGATGGCACGCCCCTCGAGGTAATCGGCGCCGAGCGCGCTTGCCGTCTCGAGACACTCGGCACTGTCTGCACCGCCCAGCGTCACCTGGAGGCCGAGTTCATGGAGCTGGGCCAAGGTCTGCGCCAGAAGCGCTGCGCCGCGTTCATGGCGCCCGATCTCGCGCAGCCAGACTGAAGGCAATCGGGCCTCATGCAGCGGGTAGACCAGCGCCGCCGCCGGCAGGGTGCCGAGCAGACTCTGTCCGGCCATGCCGAGACGAACCCCGGCGCTCGCAAGTGTGGTCAATGTCTGCTTCAGCGCAGCGGATTCGCGCACCAGGAGCGCCACTGGCAGCTCCAGGGTCAGTCGCTCAGCCGGCCGGTCGTGCGCCTGCAGCAGACGCAGCACCATGTCGGCCAGTGGCAGTCGGTCCCAGGCGCGAGCCGGGGGGCGGATGACCAGATGCGGCCGCGAGGCGGGTGGCAGTGATTCGAGCCGGTGCATTGCTTCCCGAAGCTGCCAGGCGGTGAGCTGATGCAGAAGCGTGGCGCGGGCGGGCAGGTCCATGAAGTGGTGCGCGCTCAGGGTGCCGCGAAGCGGGTGCGGCCACTGCGGCTGCTGGCGCAGGCGTCGTTCGCCGCGGATGCCGCGTTGCAGCTGGTAGCAGTCAACCAGGCCGTCGTGGTGGAGAGCGCCATAGAGGTCGGCGAGCAGATGCGCATCGCCACTGGCGTCCTGGTCGGCTTCCGGGTCGAATACGGTGGTTTCCTGACCGCGGGCCTGCGCGAGGTAGCAGGCGGCCTCGGCGTTGCGCAGGAGCGACTCGGGCTGATTGCCGTGTCGCGGACCGTGGGCGACGCCGACGTGGAGGCTGACACCGAGCGGTCCATCGCCCAGGGTCACCGGGGTATCGAAGGCCAAATGCAACCGACGGGCCAGCCGGTGACTATCGGTGTCGTCGCCGGTCATCGGACTGAGCACCGCGAATCGGTCGTGGCCGAGGTGGGTCAACAGGTCGTGGTCCCCGAGCGCATGGCGCAACCGAAGTGCCATCTGCTGTACGAGGCGGTCGGCGCCATCGCTACGCTCTCCGTACGCGAGCGCCGCATAGCGGTCACTGACCAGCGCCAGGACCTGAAGGCGGCCTTGGCCCGTCGGCGTACGAATCAGCGCCTGGCGGATACCGTCCAGCAGTTGTCCCCGCCCCGGCAGATGACACCGGGGGCCGTGAGTGTCGGTGACATCACCCAATTGGTGCGCCAGTAACGAGGCCTGTTCGCGCAGGGCGCGGGTTTCATCCATCACCAGGGCGCTAGCCTGGTAAGACATGACCATGCCGATGTACTGGCCCCAGAGCAGGAAGGCGAGCGGCATCAGGTCCAGCAGCCACAGCGCCGGGTTCTGGCTCTGAACCCAGAGCATGCCGGTGAGGGTGTAGCTGCCGGTTTCGTAGCGACAGTGCAGCAGTGTCGCCGCCAGGGCCGCGAACAGGCCGACGCCGAGGCCAATCCAGGCATGGCGGTTGGCGCGGGTGCGAAGCAGCCGCGACAGCGTCTCGAGTGATCCCAGCGTCGGTGCGGAGCTCATCTCGCGGCCCCTGCGCGGTCGCCGGTGCAATGCGGTGCGGCGAATAGTGGTCGCATGATCCCCAGCCTCGTCCCTTGTTCCCTGAACCCGCTAGCGGCAAGGGTGCCAGACCGCGACGGGGTTCGGTACTAGCGGATCAGGGCCAGCAGATCAGTGGGGTGATCGACCAGGTGGTCGGCACCCCAGCTCGCGGGTGCGCCGTTGTTGCCGGTGTAGCCCCAGTTCACGGCCACGGTACGCATGCCGGCAGCACGACCGGCCTCGATGTCGCGACGATCGTCGCCAACGTAGTGGCATTCCCCCGGCAGCAGCTTGGCACGCGCGCATGCCAGCAGCAGGGCGTCGGGTGCCGGCTTGGGTGCCGGAGCTTCATCGGCACTGACACAGACCGCAGCCCGCTCGGCAAGATCGAGTGCCGTCATCAGCGGCACCGTGAGCCAGGCCGGTTTGTTGGTGACCACGCCCCAGGGAATGTGGCGCTGTTCCATCGAGCGCAACACCGGCTCCAGGCCCTCGAACAGCCGCGACTGATCCGCCAGGTGCGCACGGTAGTGCGCCAGAAACTGATCACGAAGTGCCGGGAAACGTGGGTGATCGTCAGCCAGCCCCAGGCCTGCCTTGATCAGTCCGCGTGCGCCGCCGGACGCGGCCGGCCGATAGTGATCGACTGGCAGCGGTGACAGACCGTCGAGTCGTCGCAGATGGTTGGCTGCGGCGGCCAGGTCGGGGGCGGTGTCGACCAGTGTGCCGTCAAGGTCGAATAGCCAGGCGCTCATGACGGCTTTCTTGCATGCAGGAAGTAGTTCACCGATACGTCATCGCTCAGTCGAGCCGTCTTCAGCAGCGGGTTGTAGTGCAGGCCGCGCAAGCCAACCACCTCCAGTCCGGCGGCACGCACCCACTCCGCCAGCTCCGACGGCCGGATGAACTGGGCGAAGTCATGGGTGCCGCGGGGGATCAACCCCAGCAGGTACTCGGCCCCGACGATCGCCATGGCGAAAGCCTTGGGGTTGCGGTTGAGCGTTGAGAACACCAGCGTCGCGCCGGGGGCCGCCAGCGTGGCGCAGGCGCTGACCACGGCTGCCGGGTCCGGCACGTGTTCCAGCATCTCAAGACAGCAGACCAGCTCGAAGCGGCCGGCCGCCTCACGGGCGAACGCTTCGGTGGCCACACAGTGATAGTCAACCTTCAGGCCCGCAACCACGGCATGGCGACGGGCGACGTCGATTGAAGGCGCCGCCAGGTCGATGCCGGTGGCGTCGGCGCCGGCGGCTGCCAGGGCTTCGGTCAGCAGGCCGCCGCCACAGCCGACATCGAGCGCACGGCGGCCGCGCACCCCGGCTGCCACGTCGTCGATATAGGCGAGGCGCACCGGGTTGATGTGGTGGAGGGTGGCCATTTCCCCCTGGGGGTCCCACCAATGGTCGGCGAGGGCGGAGAAATGGTGAATTTCGGCAGGGTCGACGTTCGACGTGTTCATGGTGGGAATTGTGCCACGCAGACTCGTCCGGGCTTGAGTCGGACGGCGCAGGCCCTTACAGTCCCGGCTCTTTTTTGGTGCAGGAGTCACGCATGTTTCAGCCCCCTCTGCGGTATCTGATGGGCCCTGGCCCGGCGTCGGTGGCGCCCAGCGTGCTGCAGGCACAGGCGCAGCCCACGATCGGACACCTGGATCCGGCCTTCGTTGGGCTGATGGACGAGATTCAGGCGCAGCTGCGGCAGGTGTTCCGCACCGAGAATGCCTTCACCATGGCACTGTCGGCACCGGCGACAGCCGCGATGGAGGCCTGTCTGGCCAATGTGCTGGAGCGTGGTGATCGCGTGTTGATCTGCGTCAACGGCGTGTTCGGCGTTCGTCTGGCGGAAATGGCGCGGCGTTGTGGCGCTGAGGTGGACACCGTTCATTTCCCCTGGGGACGTGCGGTTCAGGTGGCGGAGGTGGCGGAGACGCTGGAGACCGCCAGCGCCCCCTACAAGCTGGTGGCGTGGGTACAGGCCGAGACGTCCACCGGCGCACTCAGTGACAGTGCTGCCCTGGCTGCGCTGTGTCGGCAGCACCAGGCATTGTCGTTGGTGGACTGTGTCACGGCCATTGCCGGTGTGCCGATCGAAGTCGATGCCTGGGGCCTGGACATGGTCTACGCCGGCACCCAGAAATGCCTCGGTGCGCCGCCAGGACTGGCACCGGTCACCGTCAGTGATCGCGCCCTGGCCGTGTGCCGGGCGCGGACCACGCCGGTGCAGACCTGGTTTGCCGACTTTTCCCTGCTGGGTGGCTACTGGGGGGAGGCGCAGCGTCGTGTTTATCATCACACGGCGCCGGTCAACGCGCTCTATGGGCTGCATGAAGCCCTGCGATTGGTGCTGGAGGAAGGCCTCGAGGCGCGATGGGCGCGTCACCAGCGGGTCAGTCAATCCCTGGTGGAGGGCCTCGCCGCCATGGGAATCGAGGTGATTCCGCCCGAGACCGAGCGACTGCCGCCGTTGACCACCCTGCGTATCCCAGAGGGGGTGGACGATGCGGCCTTCCGTCGATACCTGCTGGAACAGCACCATCTCGAGATCGGCGCCGGTCTTGGCGAACTCGCCGGCAAGGCCTGGCGCATCGGTCTGATGGGTTACGGCTGCACCGAGGAAGCGGTGGCGCGTGTGCTGGATGCGCTGCGTCAGGGGCTGGTGCAGTTCGCCCCTCGGCAGGCCGCCGCCTGAACGTGCCGCCCTAGGGCCGGATGCGGCGCCGCCACTCGGCGGCGTGTGCCAGGATCGCCGGCTCGTCCAGTGTCATCAGACGACGCTCCCGCATCAGGGCGCGACCATTGACGTAGCTGTGGGTGACCTGGTCGCGTGACGCGGCATACACCACCTGGGACAGTACGTTGTAGACCGGCTGTGTGCTCGCGGCCGACAGGTCGATGGCAATGAAATCAGCCCGCTTGCCGGGGACCAGCGACCCGATGTCGGTCTCCATGCCGAGGGCCTTCGCGCCGCCGAGGGTGGCGGCGTGCAAGGCCTGCGCGGCCGGTAATGCCTGGGCGTCGTTGGCCACGGCCTTGGCCAGCAGGGCGGCGGTGCGCATTTCGCCCAGCAGGTCGAGGTCGTTGTTCGATGCGGCACCATCGGTCCCCAGCGCCACATTGACCCCGGCCTTCAGCAGCGCGCTCACCGGACAGAATCCCGACGCCAGCTTCAGGTTGGATTCCGGGCAGTGGGCGACGCTGATCCGGTGTTCGCCCGCCTCGATGATCTCGTCGGCGTTGAGCTGGGTCATGTGGACCGCGACAAAGTCGGGGCCAAGCATGTCCAGCTCACGCAGTCGTTGCCACGGCCGTCGGCCGTCGGCGTCGACCGCCATCGCCACTTCGCCGGCGGTTTCGTGCACGTGCATGTGGACGCCGATGCCCAGTTCGTTGGCAAAGATGCGCAGCTTGCGCAGCGGCGCGTCGGAGACGGTATAGGGCGCATGCGGGGCGAACAGGGTGCGAATGCGCGGATGGCCTTTCAGCTGGTCGTGAACTTCACGCCCCTTGTGGATGTAGGTTTCGGCATCGGCCGCCCAGGCAGTGGGGAAGTCCAGCACGATCAGGCCCACCGCGGCTGCCATGCCGGCCTTGTCGACCTCGGCGGCAGTCACGTCCGGGAAGAAGTACATGTCGTTGAAGCAGGTGGTGCCGCTGCGGATCATCTCGGCCATGGCCAACTGCACCCCGTCGGTGCAGAACTGGCGCGAGACGTGGGCGCCCTCGGCCGGCCAGATGTGCTGCTGCAGCCAGTCCATCAGCGGCAGATCGTCAGCCAGCCCGCGCAGCAGGCTCATGGCGGCATGGGTGTGGGCATTCACCAGCCCCGGCAATACCACATGGTCGGGTAGATCCAGATGCTCGCGCGGTGCATAGGCGGTGGCGGCCTCGGAGCGCGGCAGGATGGCGACAATGCGGCCTTGGTCAATGGCGATGGCGGCTTGCTCGACCACCAGGTTGGCCGGTTCGACCGGCACCAGATGGCGCGGCGTGACCAGCAGGTCAATCTCTTGCACGAAGGGCGTCCTACAATGTGTTTCACCCAGTGTAGCGGAGCCCCTTCAGCGTGAGCGCGCCTTCACCGAACCTCGTACAACCCCTGCGCTGGCAGGGTGATCACCTGCAGGTACTCGATCAACGCCAGCTGCCGCAATCGGAGATCTGGCTGCAGTGCCGCAATGCCGATGATGTCGCTGCCGCGATCCACGGCATGGCGGTGCGCGGCGCGCCGGCCATCGGGATTGCCGCCGCCTTCGGTCTGGTGCTGGCCGCGCGCGCCAGCGAGCCGCTGGCCGCAGCGGCACAGCGCCTCAACGCCGCGCGTCCGACCGCTGTCAACCTGCGCTGGGCACTGGCACGGCTGATGGCGCTGGGCACGGCCGATGCGGCGGTACTGGTCGCCGAGGCACAGGCCATCTTCGACGAGGATCTGCAGCAGAACCTGACGATGGCGCGGTTCGGCGCTGACCTGATCGAGGCCGGCAGTCGGGTACTGACCCATTGCAATACCGGCGCCCTGGCGACGGCCGGTCATGGCACCGCTTTGGGGGTGATCCGCACCGCCTGGGCCGACGGTCGCCTGGCCGGTGTCTACAACACCGAGACCCGGCCGTGGATGCAGGGTGCCCGCCTGACCGCCTGGGAACTGCAGCGGGAAGGCATTCCCAGTCGTCTGATTGCCGACGCGGCGGTGGCTGAATTGATGCGCACCGAGCGGATCGACTGGTTGATTGTCGGCGCCGACCGCATTGCGGCCAATGGCGACACCGCCAACAAGATCGGCACCCATACCCTGGCGATCGTCGCGCGGGCCTTCGGCGCGCGCGTGATGGTGGTGGCCCCCAGCGGCACCTTCGACCTCGAAACGGCCGACGGCAGTGCCATTCCGATCGAGCAGCGCGGGGCCGAGGAGTTGACGGCCTACCGGGGTCAGCAGGTGGCGCCAGCGGGTGTCGCGGCCTTCAATCCGGTGTTCGACATCACCCCCGCCACGCGGGTCGATGCGCTGGTGTCGGAGCGCGGGGTCATCCGCGATCCTGATGCCACCAAGGTCCGGGCGATGATGGCGTGAGCGTCCTGCCAAGCACCTGAACGTGCTAGAATTTGTGATCAAAAATCACAAGCCAGCGACCCCCCGCCCGGAGCGGGGGGTACTTCGATTGGGGCGCCAGAATGAGTGAGTTTGCGAAGGAGGTGCTGTCGGTCAATCTCGAAGACGAGATGCGGCGGTCCTATCTCGACTATGCGATGAGCGTGATCGTCGGCCGGGCCTTGCCCGATGCCCGCGATGGCCTCAAGCCGGTGCACCGCCGCGTGTTGTTCGCGATGAAGGAACTGGGCAACGATTTCAACAAGCCCTACAAGAAATCGGCGCGTGTGGTCGGGGATGTCATCGGTAAATACCATCCCCACGGCGATTCGTCGGTGTACGACGCCATCGTCCGCATGGCGCAGCCATTCTCGATGCGCTACGTGCTGGTGGACGGGCAGGGTAACTTCGGCAGCATCGATGGTGATGCACCGGCGGCCATGCGCTACACCGAAGTGCGCATGTCGAAGCTGGCGCACGAGCTGCTGGCCGACATTGACAAGGACACGGTCGACTTCGTCCCCAACTACGACGGCTCCGAAAACGAGCCGGCCGTGCTGCCGACCCGCATGCCCAACCTGCTGGTCAACGGCAGCGCCGGCATCGCCGTGGGCATGGCCACCAACATCCCGCCGCATAACCTGACCGAAGTCATCGACGGCTGCGTGGCGCTGATCGACAACCCGGATCTGGGCATTCCCGAGCTGATGCAGTACATCCCGGCGCCGGATTTCCCCACCGCCGGCCTGATGCTCGATGCCCATGGCGTGATCGATGCCTATACCACCGGTCGTGGCCGCATCGTGCTGCGGGCGCGGACCCACACCGAGCCGGTCGGCAACGACAAGGTGGCGATCATCGTCACCGAGCTGCCGTATCAGGTGAACAAGGCTCGGCTGCTGGAGAAGATTGCCGAGCTGGTGAAGGAAAAGCGCCTGGAAGGTATTTCCGAACTGCGTGACGAGTCCGACAAGGACGGCACGCGCATGTACATCGAGCTCAAGCGCGGCGAGAACGCCGACGTCATCCTCAACAACCTGTACCAGAACACCCAGCTGCAAACGGTTTTCGGCATCAACATGGTGGCGCTGGACCAGGGGCAGCCGCGGTTGATGTCGTTGAAGGACCTGCTCGGTATTTTCATCCGCCATCGCCGCGAGGTGGTCACCCGCCGCACCCGCTATCTGTTGCGCAAGGCGCGCGACCGCGCCCATGTGCTGGAAGGGTTGACGGTGGCACTGGCCAATATCGATGAGGTTATCGAGCTGATCCGCCGTTCGCCGACCGCCGCCGAAGCCAAGCAGGGGTTGATGGAGCGCCTGTGGCAGCCGGGGCCGCTGATCGCGATGTTGGAGCGTGCCGGTGCCGATGCCTCCCGTCCGGAAGGGCTGACCCGCGACTTCGGCGTGATCACCGGCGCCGACCCCGATCCGGGATACCGGTTGTCGGAAGCGCAGGCGCAGGCAATTCTGGAGCTTCGCCTGCAGCGTCTGACCGGACTGGAGCAGGACAAAATCCATGAGGAATTCCGCACGCTGCTAGAGGCGATTCTCGACTATCTCGACATCATCGGGTCCGAAACCCGCCTGTTGTCGGTGATCCGCGACGAACTGCTGGAAGTGCGCGACAACTTCGGCAACGCCCGTCGCACCGAGATCACCGATGCGGCACTCAACATTGCCCGCGAGGACCTCATCACCCCGCAGGACATGGTGGTGACGCTGTCCCACGAGGGCTATGTGAAAGCGCTGCCGCTGGAGGAATACCAGGCGCAGAAGCGGGGTGGCCGCGGGCGTATGGCCACGGTCAACAAGGGCGAAGACTTCGTCGACCGCCTGTGGGTAGCGCACTCGCATGACACGCTGCTGTGCTTCAGCTCGCGTGGCAAGTGCTACAAGCTGCGGGTGTTCGAGCTGCCGAGCGGGTCTCGCGGATCCCGCGGCAAGCCCTTCAACAACATCCTGCCGCTGGAGCAGGGTGAAAAGATCAATGCGGTGCTGGCCATCAAGTCCTTCGAGGATGGCCGTTACGTCTTCATGGCCACCCGCCGTGGCACGGTCAAGAAGACCCCGCTGGAAGCGTTCCAGAACGTGCGCAGCAACGGCATCATCGCGGTCGACCTGCGGATGGACGACGAGCTGATCGGCGTGGCGTTGACATCGGGTGAAGACCACGTGCTGCTGTTCAGTGACGCCGGGCGGGTGATCCGGTTCAAGGAAGGCGACGTACGCAGCATGGGCCGCGGCGCCACCGGGGTGCGCGGCATGCGCCTGATTCGCGCGAGCAGCGAGATCGAGGAAGGTGCGGCAGACGAGGTGGAGGTCGACGACGACGGTCCGGCGGCGTTGCCGGCGCGGGTCATCGCGATGATCGTCGGCGAGACCGGCTTCGACATTCTCACGGTGTCCAGCCAAGGTTATGGCAAACGGACGCCGATCGAGCAGTTCCCGCTGCGCGGTCGCGGTGGTCAGGGCGTCATTGCCCAGTCGCTCAACGACAAGACCGGCGATCTGGTGGGCGCAGTGGCGGTCAATGATGGGCATCAGATCATGCTGATCACCGAAGCCGGCACCCTGATTCGCACCCGTGCGGTCGAGGTGCGAGTGGCGGGCCGCAATACCCAGGGGGTACGGGTCATGCGTCCGGACCCGGGCGATCAGATTGTCGGCATCGACCGATTCGCCACCGAAGACGATGAAGACGAAAGCGACGACAGCGTTCCGGTGCTGCCGCCGGACGACGGCGATGCCAGTCCGGCCGACGAGGCGGAATAGTTCATGTCGACGGTCAACTACCTGGATCGGGTGCGGGTCGAGACGGACGCTGACGGCGTTGCCACCGTCAGCCTGACCCGCGCCGACAAGCACAACGGGTTTGACCTCGACATGATGGATGCGCTGATCCGCGCCGCCAGGGCCTTGCGGCGTCAACGCGGGTTGCGCGCGGTGATTCTGAGAGGTGATGGCCCCAGCTTCTGTGCGGGGCTGGACTTCAAGGCGGTGCTGTCACAACGGCGCCGCGCATTGCTGGCCTTTACCCAGCTGTGGTGGCCGTTTCGCAATCGCTTTCAGGCCGTCAATCTGCTCTGGCGCGAGCTGCCGGTGCCGGTAGTGGCGGCCATCCGCGGCAACTGCTTCGGGGCCGGCATCCAGCTGGCGGCGGGGGCTGATCTCCGCTTTGCGACCGCGGATGCGCGGTTGTCGATCATGGAGTCGAAATGGGGCCTGATCCCCGACATGGGTGCCACCGTCACGCTACGGCACCTGTTGCGGCGCGACGTGGTGATGGATCTGGTCATGACCGGCCGCGTCGTCGGCGGGCAAGAGGCGTGCGCGCTCGGCCTGGTGACCGCGGTCGCGGATGACCCCGAGGCCGCCGCGCGGGCCTGGATTGATCAGGTGCTGACGCGCTCGCCCGATGCGGTCGCTGCTGGCAAGCGCTTGTTCGACGCGGCGTGGGATGACTCCGCCGCAGCCGGCCTCGGCGCAGAACGGCGTTGGCAGCGCCGGTTGATGGGGGGTGCCAACCAGCGCGCCTCGGTGGCCCGTCACCTGCGGGGGCAGGAACAGCCCTTCGCCCCGACCCGTATTCGCTGAGGCGCGTTCTGCAGGTTGTGCTTTGGACCTTGCGAATTTTATTCCTTGCGGCTAACCTAACAGCACCTGTTAGGAATTGAATGAACTTCAGCGTCCACATTGACGAAGCCACGCTCGGCCGGCTGCAGGCCGCTGTCGAGCGCGAGGGGCTGACCCGCAACCGCATCATCGTGATGGCGGTGCAGGAGTGGCTGGCGCGCAACGAGGCGCGTGACTGGCCAGAATCCCTGCGGGGCCATTTCCGCAATCCGGCACCGGCACTCGACGACGACACGCTCGATGTCCAGGCCTGGCGGCAGGCGCTTGGTGAGGCGCAGGCGGTGCGCTGGTGAGTTACCTGCTGGATGCCGAAACCCTCATCGGCGCCGTCAAGGGGCGCTTGCCGGTGGTGTTGCGGCTCGGTGGGCTGAAGCCTGATGACGTGGCGGTGTCGGTGATCAGTCGGGTGGAAGTCGAGGCGGCGCTGCGCAGTCAGCCGCGCATCAACAGCCGCCACGGCAAGTTGCTCAAGGAGCTGTTGGCGGCGGTGCGGGTAATCGACTTCGATGCCGGCTGTGCACAGCAGGCAGGTACGTTGGGCGCCTATCTGCAGCAGTCAGGTGAGCCGCTGCCGCCGCTGGACCTGCTGGTGGCGGCGACTGCGCTGGCGCATCAGGCAACGCTGGTGACGCCGCGCACCGCGCAGTTTTCGCGGGTGCCGCAGCTGGAACTGGAGCACTGGTGCTAATTCTTAATGTTTTACATTCAAAGTTATTGTCAAGGAACTGATTAATGAGCCGAATCTTCAACTTCTCAGCTGGCCCTGCAACGCTTCCGGAGCCGGTGCTCGCGCAGGTTCGGGACGAACTGCTGGACTTTCATGGCGAGGGCATGGGGGTGATGGAGATGTCTCACCGGGACAAGCCGTTCATGGCGGTGGCGGCCGAGGCCGAGGCCGATCTGCGGGCGCTCATGAACATCCCCGAGAACTACAAGGTGCTGTTCCTGCAGGGGGGGGCGACAGGCCAGTTCTCGTTCATTCCGCAGAATCTGCTGGCCGGCAAGACCCGCGCCGACTATGTGCTGACCGGCGACTGGGGCAAGAAGGCGGCCAAGGCGGCCAAGGCCTTTTGCAGCGTCAACATCGCGGCGACCAGTGAAGAGCAGAAGTTCACCCGTATCCCGGAACGCGCCGGCTGGAAACTGAACCCGGACGCTGCCTACGTGCACATCACCCCGAACGAAACCATTCATGGCGTCGAATTTCTGGAAACGCCGGACGTCGGTGACGTGCCATTGGTGGGCGATTTTTCGTCCACCATCCTGTCGCGGCCGGTCGATGTGTCGAAGTACGGGCTGATCTATGCCGGTGCCCAGAAGAACATCGGGCCGGCGGGTCTGACCATCGTCATCGTCCGCGATGACCTGATCGGCAAAACCACCCCCGAGCTGCCGGCGATCTTCAATTACGCCGAGCAGGCCGCAAACGATTCCATGTTGAACACGCCGCCGACCTTTGCCTGGTACATGGCGGGTCTGGTGTTCAAATACCTGCTCGCCAACGGTGGGCTGGAACGGATGGCCGAGATCAACCAGCGCAAGGCGGCCAAGTTGTACGCCTATATCGACGGCGAAGCGTTCTACAGCAACCCGGTGGATCCCGCCTGCCGGTCGTGGATGAACCTGCCATTCACGCTGGCCGACGCCGCGCTCGATGGGGCGTTTCTGCAGGGGGCCAAGGCGGCGGGCCTGTCCGGATTGAAAGGGCACCGCGCCGTCGGTGGCATGCGCGCGTCGATCTACAACGCGATGCCTGAAGCGGGCGTGGATGCGCTCATCGACTACATGAAGCAGTTTGCGAAGACAAACGGCTAATTTACTGATGGAAAAGAAAAACATGCTGAAAGTACAGACGCTCAACAACATCTCCGTACAAGGTCTCAACCGGCTGCCGCGGGAGCTCTATGAAGTTGCTTCCGACATCGCACAGCCGGACGCCGTGCTGGTGCGCTCGGCCGACATGCACAAGATGGAGATCCCGGCTAGCATCAAGGCCATCGGCCGCGCCGGTGCCGGGACCAACAACATTCCGGTTGCCGCGATGAGCAAGCGCGGCGTGCCGGTCTTCAATGCCCCCGGCGCAAACGCCAATGCCGTCAAGGAATTGGTGCTGGCGGGCATGCTGCTGGCGGCACGCAACATCGGCCCGGCGCTGGATTTCGTGCGCAAGCTGGACGGTGATGACAAGGCGCTGCACGAGGCGGTGGAGGCCGGCAAGAAGAAGTTCGTCGGTTTCGAGCTGCCCGGCCGCAGCTTGGGGGTGATCGGACTCGGTGCCATCGGCGTCAAGTTGGCCAATGCCGCGGTCGAATTGGGCATGGACGTCTGGGGATTCGACCCCGCGATGACCGTCAACAACGCCTGGAAGCTCGATGCCCGGGTGCGTCAGGCGCTGTCGGTTGACGACCTGATGGCGCGCTCGCAGTTCGTGTCGGTTCACGTGCCGTTGATCGATGCCACCCGCGGTCTGATCAACGCCGACCGCCTCAAATTGATGAAGAAGCAGGGCGTGGTGCTCAATTTCGCGCGCGCTGGCATCGTCGATGAAGCCGCGATGATCGAGGCACTCAATTCCGGCACGATGCACGCCTACGTCTGCGACTTTCCCTCAAATGCCTTGAAAGGGCACCCGCGGGTGGTGGCGACGCCGCATCTGGGCGCCTCCACGGGCGAAGCCGAAGACAACTGCGCGGTGATGGTCGCCGATCAGATCCGTGACTTCCTCGAGGCCGGCAATGTACGCAACTCGGTCAACTTCCCCGAGGCGGTGATGCCGCTGTTGCCGGGCAAGACCCGGCTGGCCATCGTCAACGAAAACGTGCCGAACATGGTGGGGCAGATCTCGACGGTGCTGGCGAAGGCGGAACTCAATATCGCTGACCTGTTGAACAAGTCACGTGGCGACCTGGCCTACACTCTGGTGGATCTCGATAGCGGGCTGCCGGAGTCGGCGGTCCAGGCATTGTCGGCGATCAAGGGTGTGCTGACGGTCCGGGTGATCGCCGGCTGAACGCGCGACCAGGAGCATTCCTCGGGGCGCGCCGGTACACTGGCGCGCCTTTTTTCATGCAGCGGATACGATTGCCGGCCACGCCATGATGCCCGAGACCCTCACCGACGCCCGTGCCCGGATCGACACGCTGGACGAACAGATCCAGCAACTGATCAGCCAACGCGCACGCATTGCCCAGCAGGTTGCATTGATCAAGCAGCGCGCGGGGGACAGTGGCGATCACTATCGGCCCGCCCGCGAAGCCGAGGTATTACGCGCTGCGATGGCGCGCAATAGCGGGCCGCTGACTGACGATACCGTGGCCCGGCTGATGCGCGAGGTGATGTCCGCCTGTCTGTCACTGGAGTCGCCCCTGACCGTTGCCTACCTCGGGCCGGAAGGGACTTACACCCAGGCGGCTGTGGCCAAGGCCTTCGGCGACGCCGTCACCGCCCGGCCGCTGGCGGCCATCGACGAAATTTTTCGGGATGTTGAGAGTGGCGCCGCCGACTACGGCGTGGTGCCGGTGGAGAATTCCATCGGCGGCATCGTCAGCCATACGCTGGACGCGCTGGTGCACACCCGTCTCACCATTTGCGGCGAAGTGACCCTGCCGGTGCATCATCACCTGCTGTCGCGGCATGCGCGCATGGATGAGGTGACGGTGGTCTACGCCCACCCGCAGTCGTTCGCCCAGTGCCGCAAGTGGCTGGATGCGCGGATGCCGCGTGCCGAGCGGGAGGCGGTGGCCAGCAACGGCGAGGCCGCACGCATCGTGGCCGAACAGGGGGGTGCGGCCATTGCCGGACTGCCGGCAGCGCGTTTGTACGACCTGTCGATCCTGGCCAGCAATATCGAGGATGATCCCAGCAACACCACCCGCTTCCTGGTGATCGGCAAGCAGTCGCCGACACGCACCGGCGGCGACATCACCAGTCTGGTGGTCTCGGCGCATCGCAATCAGCCGGGTGCATTGTTCCGGCTGTTGCAGCCCTTCGCTGATGTCGGACTGGACCTGACACGGATCGAGTCGCGGCCGATGAAGGGGGCGCCAGTGCAGGATTATTTCTTCTTCATCGATTTCGCCGGTCACCAGCAGGACGAGGTGGTCAGGCAGGCGCTGGATGCGGTGCAGGCCGACGCGGCGTTTTTCAAGATACTGGGGTCTTACCCGAAGGCGGTGGTTTGATGCGCGATCCGCTGACAGTCAATGCCCTGCCGGGCATCCTTGGCCTTGAGGCCTATTCACCCGGCATGCCGATCGAGGAGCTGCAGCGGCGGCTCGGGCTGCATGATGTGGTGAAACTGGCGAGCAATGAGAATCCGCTGGGGCCATCGCCCAGTGTGACGGCTGCCCTGCGTGCCGCACTCGACGGCAATCTCGCGCTGTACCCGGACGGCAGCGGTCACCGCTTGAAGCAGGCGATCGGGCGTTATCACGATATCGACCCGAACTGCATCACCCTGGGTAACGGTTCCAACGATATCCTGGAGTTTCTCGGCCGTATCTATGCCGGGCCCGGTCGCGCGGTCCTGTTCTCGGCCCATGCGTTTGCCGTGTATTCGCTGGTCGCGCAAGCGCAGGATGCCGACGCGGTGGTGGCGCCGGCGCGGCCCGCCGATGATGCCCAGCCCTATGGTCACGATCTCGAAGCGTTCGCTGAAGCCTTGCAGCGGCGTCCGGATGTCAGCCTGGTGTTCATTGCCAACCCCAACAACCCCACCGGCACGTTCCTCACGGCGGAGGCGGTCGAGGCGTTCCTGAACCGTGTGCCGCCGCAGGTGATCGTGGCGTATGACGAGGCCTACTACGACTACATGGACCCGTCCCTGCGCGGCGATTCGCGGGACTGGTTGCGGCGGTTCCCCAACCTCCTGGTCTGTCGGACCTTTTCCAAGGCCTACGGGATTGCCGGTCTGCGTGCCGGCTACGCCTTGTCGAGTCCCGCGGTTGCCGATCTGCTCAACCGCGTCCGGCAGCCGTTCAATCTGAACAGCCTGGCGTTGGTGGCGGCCGAAGCGGCACTGGCCGACCAGGCGCATGTGGCGGCATCGGTGGCGCTGAATAGCCGCGAACGCCAACGCTTGACCGATGCCTGCACAGGGCTGGGTTTGCGGGTTTTGCCGTCGGAAGCGAACTTCATCACCGTCGATTTCGGGCGCGACGCCAAGCCGGTGCACCAGGGCTTGCTGGAACGCGGTGTCATCGTTCGCCCGATGGGCAGTTATGCGATGCCGCACTTCCTTCGCATCAGTGTCGGCACCGAGCGTGAGAATGATCGTTTTCTCGACGCCCTGAGTGCCGTTTTGGCGTGATCCAGCACCTTGCCATTCTCGGGCTCGGCCTGATCGGCGGCTCCTTTGCCAGGGCGCTGCGGGCGAGTGGCGCGGTCGGGACCATCACCGGCTTCGATACCGATCCCCAGCAGACCACGACCGCCCTGCGGCTGGGGGTCATCGACCGCGCGGCGGACAGCGCCTCGGCTGCGGTGGCCGAGGCGCAGGTCGTGGTCATTGCCGTGCCGGTGTTACATACGGCTGATGCACTGCGCGCCTGCCGCGATGCGCTGTTACCGGATGTGGTGGTGACCGATGTCGGCAGCACCAAGGGATCGGTACTGGCCGACATTCGCCGTGATTTTGGCGAGTTGCCGCCATGGTTCGTCCCCGGACATCCGATCGCGGGCACCGAGAAAAGCGGCGTGGCCAATGCTGTCGTCGACCTGTTTCGCAACCGGCGGGTGATCCTGACCCCGCACGCCCATCAGGACCCGGCCGCGTGCGCCACGGTCACGGCGCTGTGGCGCTCGGTTGGCGCCCGCGTGGTGGAGATGGCAGCGGCACGTCACGATGCGATTTTTGCCGCGACCTCCCATTTCCCGCACCTGCTGGCGTTCGCCTTTGTCGACATGCTGGCGCGCCGCGACGATGCCGATGATGTCTTTCCCAATGCGGGCGGTGGATTCCGCGATTTCACCCGGATCGCGTCAAGTTCGCCGGCCATGTGGCACGACATCGTGCGGGCCAATGCCGGGCCGGTCCGTGACTTGCTGGCCCAGCAGATTGAAGAGCTGCAGGGATTGCTGGCGCTGATGGATGCGGGCGACTGGCCGGCCCTGCAGGTGGTGTTCGAGCGTGCGCGCGCTGCGCGCGAGCGGCACCTGTCCCAGATCGAGTAGGCCGTTGTCCGGCCCGGAACGAGGTTTTCATGTCTGAAGCGGTTTCGCTGACGTATCGCGTGGTGCCCGGTGGTGTGTTGAGCGGCAGCCTTCGGGTGCCCGGGGACAAGTCGATTTCCCATCGTGCGGTGATGCTGGCGGCGCTGGCGAACGGCATCAGCGAGGTCTACGGGTTTCTCACGGGCGAAGACTGCCTGTGCACCATGCAGGCCTTTCAGCAGATGGGCGTCAGGATCGACCGCGAGGGCGACACCACGCTGCGGGTGCATGGGGTCGGCCTGCACGGTCTTTCGGCGCCTCCGGCGCCGCTGGATCTGGGCAATTCCGGCACCTCGATGCGGTTGATGAGCGGGCTGTTGGCGGCGCAGCGATTCCCGTCGGTGCTCACCGGCGATGCCTCGCTGTCCCGTCGGCCGATGGGGCGCGTGATCGATCCATTGAGTCGAATGGGGGCCAGGATCGACGCTGAAGCCGGCGGACGTGCGCCGCTAAGGGTTAGCCCAGTGGCCGGTCTCAAGGGTATTCACTACACGTCGCCGGTGGCCAGTGCGCAGGTCAAGTCGAGTCTGCTGCTCGCCGGCCTGTATGCCGAAGGTGAAACTGTGGTCAGTGAGCCGGGGGCTTCACGTGATCACACCGAACGCATGCTGCGGGCCTTCGGGGTTGAAGTCTCCAGCGAGACCGGGAGGGCGGCCCTGCAGGGTGGCCAGACGCTGCAGGCGACCCGCATCGATGTTCCTGCCGATATTTCATCGGCGGCATTTTTCCTGGTCGGGGCCGCGATCAGCCCCGGTTCAGACGTACTGCTGACCGGCGTCGGACTCAATCCGACGCGCGACGGGATTGTCCGGGTGCTGCGGGCGATGGGGGCACGGATCGACATCCTCGACCCCCGTACGGCTGGCGGCGAGCCGGTTGCAGACCTGCGGGTGCGGGGTAGCGTGCTGCGGGGCATCGCCGTTGATCCCGCCCTGGTGGCCGCCACCATCGACGAGTTCCCGGCGCTGTTTGTCGCAGCCGCCTGCGCCCGCGGGGAAACCGTGGTGACCGGCGCCGAGGAGCTGCGGGTCAAGGAGTCCGATCGCATTGCCACCATGTGCACCGGCTTGCGTGCCCTCGGTATTTCGGCGATCCCGCAACCTGATGGCGCCCGCATCCTCGGAGGGCGGCTGCAGGGTGGGGTGGTCGATGCCCATGGCGATCATCGGGTGGCGATGAGCTTTGCGATGGCGGCGCTGCGCGCCGAGCAGCCGATTACCATCCTCGACTGCGCCAACGTCAACACCTCGTTCCCGGGGTTTGCGCGGCTGGCGGCCGACGCCGGCTTGCGGCTGGTCGAGCGTTCGGGTGCCTGAGCTGGTGAGCACGGTGGTACCGGTCATCACTGTCGACGGGCCGTCCGGTGTCGGTAAGGGAACGGTGACCCGTGCGCTGGTTCGACGACTCGGCTGGCACCGGCTCGACAGTGGGGCGCTCTACCGTTTGCTGGCGCTCGCGGCCGTGGCGCGCGGGCTGTCGCTCGATGACGTGGCGGCCGTGGCAGGCCTGGCTGCGGAACTCGACATCCGCTTCGGCGAGCGGGCCGACGGCAGCGAATGCATCCTGCTGGACGGCAACGATGTGACCCGTCAGGTCCGGGAAGAGCGGACCGGGGGGCTGGCATCGCAAATCGCCAGTGCCGGCGTCGTCCGGCAGGCGCTCATGGACCGGCAGCGCGCGTTTCGACAGGCGCCCGGCCTGATTGCGGACGGACGGGACATGGGGACCGTGGTCTTTCCGGATGCGGTCCTCAAGCTGTTTCTTGATGCCAGCCCGCAGGCACGGGCCGAACGCCGTCTGGCGCAGTTGAGCGAGCAGGGTACGCCCGCTATACTCGCCGACCTCTGTGCCGAAATCGAGGCCAGAGATCGCCGGGACCGGGGGCGCGCAGTCGCGCCCCTGAAACCAGCGGAAGACGCGGTGACAATCGATACAACGCAGCTGACGCCGGACCAGGTCATGGACGGCATCGACGTTTTGTTGACTGCTCGCGCAGTGCGGTAGCGGCCTGGCACGACGCCGGGTTTTTTTCCATCAACAGGCCCGTCGACAGGGATCGCGGCGGATGTTCAATTGTTAACCGAGATTTGCATGAGCGAAAGTTTTGCTGAGCTGTTTGAAGCCAGCCTTAAAGCGGGTCAATCGATGCAGGCGGGCACCATCGTCAACGCGTTGGTGCTGGACGTGAAGAACGACGTCGTCATCGTCGATGCCGGACTCAAGTCCGAAGGCGTCATCCCGCTCGAAGAATTCAAGGTTGACGGTGAAGCCACCGTCAAGATCGGCGATACGGTCGAAGTCGCGCTGGAAACCCTCGAAGACGGTTTCGGTGAGACCCGCTTCTCCAAGGAGAAGGCGGAGCGCATCAAGACCTGGGATCGTCTGGCCACTGCCCACGAACAGAAAGACACCGTCGTCGGCATCATCACCGGCAAGGTCAAGGGCGGGTTCACCGTCGATATCGGCACGGTCCGCGCGTTCCTCCCCGGTTCGCTGGTGGATGTCCGTCCGGTGCGCGACACCGCCTATCTCGAGGGCAAGCCGCTCGAGTTCAAGGTCATCAAGCTCGACAAGCTGCGCAACAACGTTGTGGTGTCGCGCCGTGAAGTGCTTGAAGCGGAATACAGCGCCGAGCGTGAGCAGCTGCTGGAAACCCTGCAGGAAGGCGTGGTGCTCAAGGGCATCGTCAAGAACCTGGTCGAGTACGGCGCCTTCGTCGACCTCGGCGGCATCGACGGCCTGCTGCACATCACCGACATGACCTGGAAGCGGGTCAAGGATCCGGCCGAAGTGGTCACCGTCGGCGAAGAGATCGAAGTCAAGGTCCTCAAGTATGATCGCGAGCGCCGCCGTGTCAGCCTTGGCCTGAAGCAGCTGGGCGCTGATCCTTGGGAAGACATCGGTCGTCGTTATCCCGAGAAGACCCGCCTGTTCGGCAAGGTCACCAACATCACCGACTACGGCTCCTTCGTCGAGATCGAACCGGGTGTCGAAGGCTTGGTGCACGTTTCCGAAATGGACTGGACCAACAAGAACGTCAACCCCGCCAAGGTCGTGCAGGTGGGTGATGAAGTTGAAGTGATGATCCTCGACATCGATGGCGAACGCCGCCGGATTTCGCTGGGCATGAAGCAGTGCAAGGTCAACCCCTGGGAAGAGTTCTCACAGAACCACCAGAAGGGCGACAAGGTGCGGGGCGCCATCAAGTCGATCACCGATTTCGGCATCTTCATCGGCCTGCCGGGCGGCATCGACGGGCTGGTGCACCTCTCCGACCTCGACTGGAACGAGCCCGGTGAAGTGGCCGTGCGCCGCTACTCCAAGGGTCAGGAAGTGGAAGCTGTGGTGCTGGCCATCGATGGTTCACGCGAGCGCATCTCTCTCGGGGTCAAGCAGGTCAGCTCCGATCCGCTGTCGGCCTTCATTGCGGACAACGTCAAGGGAGAAATCGTCAGTGGCACGGTGCAGACCGTTGACGCTCGCGGCGCAGTGATTGATCTCGGCGATGGTGTCGAAGGCTACATCAAGGCCAACGACCTCTCTCGCGAGCGCGTCGAAGACGCCACCAAGCTGCTCAAGGAAGGCGATACGCTCGAAGCCCGTTTCATCGGCGTTGACCGTAAGAGCCGCACCGTGGTGTTGTCGGTTCGTGAGAAGGAAATCCAGGAAGAAGCCGAGGTGGTGGCGGAATACAGCCGCAATGCCTCCACTGGCAAGACCAGCCTGGGCGATCTTCTCAAGGATCAACTTGGCAACAACTGAGCCGGTCTGCAGGTGTTTTCGGAAGGCCGCGCATTGCGCGGCCTTTCTTTTTGCGTATTGTTCTGATAAAACAATTAGTTATTGAGACTTTTTGCCGTTCCATCGAACCGGATTCCCGGGGCATGGCGGCCTGCATGACAACGTCCACCTGCTGATGACCAAATCCGAACTCATAGAAATGCTGGCGGCGCGCCAACCGCATCTGATGCAGAAGGACGTCGAGTTGGCCGTCAAGTTGGTATTGGACAAGATCAGCCTTGCGTTGGCCCGCGATGACCGGGTGGAAATCCGGGGTTTCGGCAGTTTTTCGCTGCACCATCGACCTGAGCGAATCGGCCGCAATCCGAAAACCGGGGAGCCGGTCCAGATTCCGCCGAAACGGGTACCGCACTTCAAGCCCGGCAAGGAAATGCGCGAGCGTGTCAACGCCGGCGCCGGTACCAGTCCTGGTCGGGCCGCAACATGAACCGCATTCTGCTGCTGGTGTTGCTCGGTGCCTGCGTGATCCTGGGCGCCGTGCTGGGTTTCTACAACGCCGTGCCGGTCCGGTTTGATTTTCTGCTGGGTCAGGTCGAATGGCCGCTGATCGCCCTGCTGGCCGCCAGTTTTGCGGTTGGTATCCTGATTGCGGCCGCCTTCAGCAGCTGGCGGCTGGTGGCCCTTCGACTATCACTGCGTCGCACCCAGAAGCAATTGCAACAAGCCGAAACCGAGTTGCGCAATCTGCGCAACCTGCCGATCCAGACCGACAGCCGACCCGGCTCCTGACGTGCTGGACGGGTTGACGACATGGCTGTTGCTACCGTTGGGCATGGCGCTGGGTTGGGCGTTATCACGAAAATCGGACGGTGTAGGTGCGCGTCATGACGCCGAGACCGGTGCCGCTGCGACCCCCTTGGCCGGGGTGCCGGACAACCCGGAGCTGCAGCTGACGCTGGGGAGTCTGTTTCGCCGGCGCGGCGAGGTTGAGCGGGCCCTGCAGCTTCATCAGACCTTGCTTCAACGCAGTGATATTGATGTCGACCTGCGCGAGGAGACCCAGTTGGAGCTTGCCGAGGATTTCCAACAGGCAGGCCTGATGGACCAGGCGGAGGCGGTGTGGCGGGAGCTTGCCGCGGGCAATGGACGCAATGCCGCAGCCGCAGTCCAGGAACTCCTGACGGTCGCTGAACAGGGGCGCGAGTGGAACGATGCCGTTCGTCTGGCGAAGCAATTGGAGTCGCTACAGGGCGCCAGTGCCCGGGCGCGGGTGTCCCACTATCACTGTGAGCTCGGCGAGGAAGCGCTGACCGCCGGTGATCTCGATGTGGCGCGTCGCCATGCCCGGCAGGCTGAACGGGATGACCCGAAAGCGGTCCGGCCCCGTTGGCTGCAGGCGCGTGTGGCAGAAGCGGCGGGCGACCTTGCGGAGGCGGTTGACCGCTATCGTGCCGCCCTCGAAATCGATGGGCGGTATATCGACGATTTACTGCCAGGGTTGCTCAAGGCGCTCGAGCGTCATGGAAATGTCAGCCTGGTGCCACAAGTGCTCGGCGACATTGCGGTGAACAACCATGCGCCGGCGCTGCTGGTGGCGCAGGCCGATCAGCAAGCGCGCGCTGGAGGGGACCCGATGCCGATGCTGGCTGCGGGGCTTGTCAGCCACCCATCTCGGGTGGTCCTCAAGGCCTTCCTCGCTACCATGGCGCCGCGACCGGAGGTGATTCAGGCCGGCTTGGGCGAGACCGCAACCGCGTTGCGGACGGCACTGGAGGCGATGGAGAAATCCACGCCGGGTTATGTTTGCGAGCAATGCGGCTTCACGCCGCGCAACCGCTTCTGGCAATGTCCGGCCTGTCGTCACTGGGGCACCATTCACAAGGTGCCTGACCGGTTCGGCGTTTGACTGCGCCGCCGTCGGCTACACTCGGGTCGGACGGATAGGAGGAGAAAACGTGGCCAAGACCGCGTTCGTGACCGGCGCAACGGGTTTCATCGGGCTCAATCTGGTCGAGCGGCTATGTCGCGAAGGCTGGTCGGTGATCGCCTTACACCGTGCCGGCTCCGACATCCGGCTACTCGAGCAGTGGGGCGTACAGCGGGTGGTGGGCGACATCACCGACGGCCGAAGTCTTCGGGGGCACATACCCGAGGGCGTTGATGTGGTGTTTCATGTGGCGGGTAATACGCGCCTGTGGACGCGGGTGCGGGCCGAACAGATGCGTGTCAACGTCAAGGGCACGCGCAATGTGGTTCGCGCAGCGCTGGCCGCGCGGGCGCAGCGCTTCGTGCACATGTCCAGCATCGTCGCCTTCGGTCTCCATGGCGGTACGATCACTGAAGAGACACCGACGCGCGGCAGCAGCTCCGCCATCCACTATGTGCGCAGCAAGGCCCTTGCGGAGCGCGAGGTACGTCGCGGTATTACCGCCGGGTTGGCGGCGGTGATTGTCAACCCCAGCAATACCATGGGTGCCTACGATCTTCACAACTGGGCCCGCTTGTTCCGCCTGGTTCGTCAGCACCGGACGCCGGCCATGCCGCCCGGCGGCGGCAGTTTTTGTCATGCCGAGGAGGTGGCGCGCATGCTGATCGCGGCGGCGGAGCGGGGGCGGGTTGGCCAGAACTATCTGTTGGGTGGTGCCCAGACCAGCTACGTCGGTCTGGTCAAGGCGATCGCCGGCGAGCTTGGTGTCAAACGACGGGTCTGGATGATGCCGCCAGCGGTCCTGCATCGGTATGCACAGGTTGAGGAGCTGGCATCGGTGCTGTTTCGCCGTGAACCTGACATCACGCGTGAAGCCGTGGCCCTGCTTTCAGAGAATCTGTATTGCAGCAGCCGCAAGGCCGAACGGGAGTTGGGCTACCAGGCGCGTCCGCTGGAGGCGATGATCGCTGACAGTCATCACTGGCTCCGTCAAAGGGAGGCGTGACCGGGAATCAGCCAGCCGCGCGCCGCTGCTCAGGCGGAGGCCGCCAGTTCTTCGGCAAGGCATCGCGGACCTCTTTTCGCTTGGCGAGCAATCGCGCCCGGGCCTGCTCGTCGACCCCACTCAGTCGCAGGCCGGCGTCGAGTTGCGCCAAGGCGTTTCCGAAGTCGCCGCGGACCGCCAGGTAGGTCCCCATCTGGTAGGCCGCTTCGGCGAGATCGCCGGTCTCGCGTGCTGCGTCGGCGAGCAGCCGATAGGTCTGCACCTGGGTGCCCAATGACTGCTCGTGGGCCAACAGAATCTGTCGTGCTTTCGCCGCGTGACCGTTGGTCATCAGTGCATCGGCATAGGCGAAGATCGCCGGGGTATAGCGCGGATACAGGCTGAGCGCACGATCCAGCGTTGCCAGGCCGGCTTCGACCTTGTGGGCCTGCCGCTGTGCGTCTCCTTGGGCAAGCAGCAGGTTCACCTGCCGGGGATGTTGCTGCAGGGCGATCTCCAGGGTGTCGAGCGCGGCGTCGGGCTGGCCCAATTGGGTCTGTGCCAGTGCCATACCGTAGCGATGCGCCGTCGTGTCGCGACCGGCCCGCAGCAGCTGGCTGTAGTACTCAAGCGCTTGGCTGGGGCGGCTGAAGCTGCGCACCCGTGCCCGCGCCTGCATCAGCTCGAACTCGATGCTGTCGGTGTAGTCGATCTGTGGCATCTCGGCGGCGCGCGCCTTGGCCTCGGAGACGCGTGTGGTGTTGAGCGGATGGGTCCGCAGGAACTCCGGCAGGCCGCTGCCGTAAAGCCGCGATTGCTGCTCAAGTGTGCCGAAGAAACTGGCCATGCCATTGGGGTCGTAGCCCGCGCGCGCCAGCGTCTGGATGCCGATGCGATCAGCCTCCAGTTCATGCGCGCGGGTGTAGTTGACCTGCCGTTGGTAGTTGATGGCCTGACCGAGCGACAGCGCACCGATGACCAGGTCCGGGTCGGCGGAGCCGGCAATGATCGCGGCCAGCACGGCCGCCCAGGTGGCGAGGGTGGCGGCTTGGGTGCCCTCCTGGGTTCGCGCGATATGCCGTTGCGTGACATGGGCGAGTTCGTGACCCATGACGCCCGCCACTTCGCTCTCGCGCTGGGCCGCGGTGATCAGGCCGCGGTTCATGCCGACGAAGCCGCCAGGCAGGGCGAAGGCGTTGATGCGGTTGTCGGCAATCAGGAAGAACTGCAGGTTGGGGATGTTTCGGCCGGAGGCGGCGGCCAGCTTCCAACCCAGCCGGGACACATAGTCGCTGAGCTCCGGGTCTTCATCGACATAGTCGTAAGCGTAGAGCTGCGAAACAATCTCGTTGCCCAGCTTGCGTTCTTCCAGCGGCGTCATGGCGTTGTCAGCCGGCTCGCCGATCTGCGGCAGGTCGATCAATGTCGCCGGCAACTCGTTCTGGGCATGCACCATGGGCAGGGCCACGGCCAGCACGCCGGCTGGCAGGATGCGTCGCAAGGGGGGGAGGCGGGGCATGTGGGATTCCGTCAGACTCGGTCTAAGACGGTGGTGTGCCGCCACAAGTTCATTCGTGTCACCGGGCCTGCCCCAGCGATTCGCCCATCCGCAGCGTCTGCGCGCCCTGGAGGGTATGCGACCACTGCACCAGGCCAGGCGTGGTCAACAGGATCACGGTCGATCCCATGTTGAATCGGCCCATCTCGTCGCCGCGCTGCAGTGCCAGTGGCGTCGTCGGTCGCTGCAGGTCTCCGGGAGGGCCGCGATGATGGGGCGGCGTTACCGCGCCGGTCCAGACGGTTTCAATGCCGCCGACGAACAGCGCGCCAACCAGCACCATCGCGAACGCGCCCTGGTCACTATCGAAGAAGGCGACGAGCCGTTCGTTTCGGGCGAACAGTCGTGGCATGGCGCGGGCAGTGCTGGCGTTGACGCTGAACAGGCGACCCGGAATGTAGCGCCACCCTGACAGTCGCCCCGACAGTGGCATGTGAATCCGGTGATAGTTGTACGGTGCCAAATAGATGGTGGCGAAATCGCCCCCCGTGAATCGGGCAGCGTCGGCCGCGTCTGCCAGCAATGAGGCGGCATCATAGTCGTGACCCTTGGCCTGCATCAGCCGTCCTGCCTGAAGGGGGCCGAACTGGCTCAAGGTACCGTCGACCGGGCTCAAAAGCGCGGGTGCCGGTGCTAGTGGACGGGCTGACGGTTGCAGTGCGCGGGTGAAGAAGGCATTGAAGTCGACGAACGCGTCGGGCTCGGTTTCAATCGCTTCGTCCAGGCGGATGCCGAAGCCGCGCATGAACACACGAATGAACAGGTTCTTGAACGGTTTCCATCGCACGCGCGTGAGTCGGTACATGCACAACGACAGCAGGCGGGTGGGCAGACACCGTTGCAGGAGCGCGAACAGGCGGTCGCTGGCGCGGGCGGTGCTCATGCGTCCGGGCCCGAGCCCATGAGGGTCTGAAGGTCGGAGACGATGCCGGGGACATCGAATGGCGGGGTGATGAACGCCGCCAGCTGACCACGTGGGTTGAGAACCGCCACTGCGCTGGAATGGTCCACGGTGTAGCTATCGCCGGTGGGGACCTTGGCGTAGGCAACACTGAGCGCGCGCGCCACCCGTGCCAGCGCCGGCTCGTCGGTGGTGAAGGCGCCGAATCCAGGGTCGAAATGCTGAACATAGGCCTGTAGCCGTGTCGGGTCATCGCGCTCCGGATCGACCGAGAACAGCTGCACTGAGATCGCCGGCAGCGCATCGTGAACCTGTGCCAGCTGTGCCAGCGTGGCCGGACAAATATCCGGACAGTAGGTGAACCCGGCAAACACCAATTGCCAGCGTCCGGTGAAGCTGTCGAGCGGACGCTCGGTGCCGCTGTCGTCGGTGACGGTCAGGTCGCTCGGCAAGGTCCGTGGCGCCGGCAGCACCGTGAGATGGGCAAGCTCACCCGTCGTCGGGCGAGATAGCAGGGCGGCGACGACGACACCGGCGACGACAGCGGCGATGGCAACCAGGGCAGTCAGAAAGGAACGCTGCATACGGATTTCCGGGTAGGCGGCGCGGCGGCCGACGAGAGATGACTTATCATTTCATTATTCCACGGACTTCCCGGCATCGCGTCGGTTCCTCATGCCCAAGCTCACCGACGACACTGCCGGACTCTCTTGTATTGCTGACTGGGTGCGCTGGGCGGCCAGTCGATTTGCCGAAGCCGGGCTCAGTTACGGCCATGGCACCGACAACGCGCTGGATGAGGCTTACCATCTGGTGTTGCACGCCCTGCACCTGCCGACGGATCTGCCGGCGGTCTATCTTCAGACCCACCTCACCGCGAGCGAGCAATCAGCGGTGCTGGCGCTGTTGCGTCGCCGGCTCGAGACCCGGGTGCCGGCCGCCTATCTGATCGGTGAGATCATGTTCGCCGGCCTGCCGTTCAGTGTCGATGCCCGTGTGCTGGTGCCTCGGTCTCCGTTCGCGGAATTGATCGAGCGGGGCTTCGGACCTTGGGTTCAGGATGAGCCAACGTCGATACTGGACCTGTGTACCGGCTCAGGCTGTATCGGTATTGCCTGCGCCGTCGCCTTCGATCAGGCGCAGGTGGATCTGGCCGACCTCTCGGCCGAAGCGTTGGTGGTGGCACAGCGCAATGTCGAGCGTCACCACTTGACTGCACGGGTCGCGCTGCATCAGGGCGATCTGTGGGCGGCGGTGGGTGACCGCCGTTATGACCTCATCGTCAGCAATCCGCCGTATGTGCCGACCGCCGAGTGGACCGCGCTCGCCGAGGAGTACCGCCGCGAGCCGCGCATGGCCTTGGAGGCCGGTGCGGATGGCATGGCGCTGGTGGCGCGGATACTGGCCGACGCGGCGGCGCACCTGTCCGAGGGCGGATGGCTGTTTTGTGAAGTGGGCGGCAGCGTCGAAGAATTCGAGGCTCGCTGGCCGAGATTGCCGGTGACCTGGGTTGATTTCAGCCGCGGCGGCGACGGGGTTTTCGTGATTTCGCGGCACGACCTGGTCGCCGACGCGGCCATGGTGTCCTCGCAGTCGTCACCGTAAGCCCACAAACAGCGATAATGGCGGCTGGTCCTCCCGCGCGTCGCCGTGCGGGCACAGCATCGAGTTGATATGTCCGGCAATACCTTCGGCACCCTGTTCACCGTCACCAGTTTCGGCGAGTCCCATGGGCCTGCGATCGGCTGCGTGATCGACGGCTGCCCGCCGGGCCTGATGTTGAGCGAAGCCGATATCCAGCCTGACCTTGATCGTCGCCGCCCGGGGACGTCAAAGTTCGTCACCCAGCGCAAGGAAGCGGATCAGGTGCGCATCCTGTCCGGCGTGTTCGACGGCCGCACCACCGGCACACCGATTGCGTTGATGATCGAGAACACCGACCAGCGGTCCTACGACTACGCCAAGATCGAGCAGGTGTTCAGGCCGAATCACGCCGATTACACCTACTTGCAGAAGTACGGTCTGCGCGATCATCGTGGCGGCGGCCGCTCGTCGGCGCGTGAGACGGCAGTGCGGGTGGCGGCAGGCGCGGTTGCGCGCAAATGGTTGCGTGAACGTCATGGCATCGAAGTCCGTGGCTGCCTTGAACAGATGGGCGACATCCACTGCGGGCGCAGCGACTGGTCGGCGGTCAACCAGAATCCATTCTTCTGTGCCGACCCCGAGCGCCTGCCGGCCCTGGAGGCTGCGGTGACCGCCTTGCGTGAGCAGGGTGACTCGATCGGCGCCGCACTCTATGTCGAGGCGCGGGGCGTGCCGCCGGGGTGGGGCGAGCCGGTGTTTGACCGTCTTGACGCGGACCTTGCGCACGCGCTGATGGGCATCAATGCGGTCAAGGGTGTCGAGATCGGAGAGGGCATGGCGGTCGCCGGTCTCCGCGGCACCGCACATCGTGACGAGATGGCACCCGAAGGGTTCCTCAGCAATCACTCCGGTGGCATTGCCGGCGGCATTTCCACCGGACAGACGATCTGGGCCCGGTATGCGATCAAGCCGACGTCGAGCATCACCACCCCCGGTCGTTCCGTCAATGACCGGGGAGAGGCCGTCGACATGCGCACCACCGGACGCCACGATCCCTGCGTCGGGCTGCGCGCCACCCCGATCGGCGAGGCCATGATGGCCCTGGTACTGATCGATCATGCCTTGCGTCACCGGGCGCAGTGCGGCGACGTGGTGTCCACCGCCCCCCTTCTGGCGCCGGGCCCAGATCACTAGCCGCGCGCAGTAGCGGCGGCACCGCAGCGGTCGGGGCGGCGCCCGAAAAGCCTTACACTACGCGTCTTCGGGATGCCCTCAGGCTCGCCCGCGCCCGCCTTGCACTCTCCCGAGGTTCTGATGTCCGCTGCTTCAACCCCCGCCGTTCCCTCCAGCTTTGCCGAGCTTGGCTTGCCGCCCACGCTGGTCGCCGTGCTCGCCGCCGTTGGCTACGAGGCGCCCTCGCCAATTCAGGCTGCGACCATTCCGCCGTTGATGGAGGGGCGCGACGTGCTGGGCATGGCGCAAACCGGCACCGGCAAGACCGCGGCATTCGCCCTGCCGGTGTTGGCGCGGGTCAACCTGGGCCTGGCGGCGCCGCAGGCGCTGGTGCTCACGCCGACCCGTGAGCTGGCGATCCAGGTGGCCGAGGCGTTCCAGCGCTATGCGGCAACGCTGCCAGGGTTCCGGGTTTTGCCGATCTATGGTGGACAGCACTATCAGCCGCAGCTCAGTGGCCTGCGTCGCGGTGTGCATGTGGTGGTGGGCACCCCGGGACGGGTCCGCGATCACCTGACCCGCGGCACGCTCAAGCTCGATCAGATCACCACGGTCGTGCTCGATGAAGCCGATGAAATGCTGAAGATGGGGTTTGCCGACGAGGTGGACTTCATCCTCCAGCAGGCCCCGAAAACGCGGCAGGTCGCACTATTCTCGGCGACCATGCCGACGGCCGTGCGGCGGATTGCGCAGACGCACCTGCGGGATCCTGCGGAAATCACTATCGCCTCGAAAACACGCACCGCGGCCGACGTCAAACAGCGTTACTGGCTGGTCAGCGGCGCCCACAAGATGGAAGCGGTCACGCGGATTCTCGAAGCAGAGCCGTTTGACGCCATGATCGTCTTTTCGCGCACCAAGGCGATGACCACCGAGCTCGCCGAGAAGCTGCAGGCCCGTGGCTTCTCCGCTGCCGCACTGAACGGTGACATGCCGCAGAACGAGCGCGAGCGCACGGTGGCGCGGCTCAAGGACGGCAGCCTGGACATCATCGTTGCCACCGACGTTGCGGCGCGCGGACTTGATGTCGAACGTATCAGTCATGTCCTCAACTACGACATTCCCACCGACAGCGAGTCGTACATTCACCGCATCGGTCGCACCGGCCGTGCCGGACGCAGCGGGGAGGCGATTGTCTTCGTCGCCCCGCGCGAGCGCGGCTTGTTGAGGGTCATCGAGCGTGCCACCCGGCAACCGATAACCGAGATGCGGCTGCCCACCCTGCAGGACGTCTACGCACGCCGCGAAGCGCGGTTCCGCGATCAGGTGCTGGAGGCGGTGGCGGACGACGGTCACGGCAACGACCCGCGCCCGCTGCTGGAGTCGATCGCGGCCGACAACAACCTCAGCATTCTCGATGTGGCCGCGGCCCTGGCACGGTTGGTGCGCGGCCCGGCCGCCAGTGCCGAGGTGGATCGCGCTCAGGCTTCGGTCACCCAGGCCTCGGCGCGAGGGCCTGCTGCCCGCGAGCGGCCACGTCGCGAGCGGCCAGACGGTGAATCAGCCGGCGCTGCTCCGGTGACGGCCGCCGCGCCCCGCCCGGACCGCGCTGGCAAAGGCACGTCGCCGGTCCCGCCGGGCATGGTTCGGTACCGGGTGGAGGTCGGGTACGAGCACCAGCTGCGGCCGGGACAACTGGTCGGGGCGATTGCCAATGAGGCGGATCTCGACAGCCAGTACATCGGCCGAATCGACATCTTCGACGACTACACGCATATCGATTTGCCCGAGGGCATGCCCCCGGCGACATCGCGGATTCTCGCCAAGGCCTGGGTGTGCGGACGTCAACTGCGGTTGCGACCGGCTGATGCCCCGGCACCGGCCGCTCCATCGCCGCGCCCCCCCCGACCGCCCCGAGCACCGGGTGGGTCCAAGCCGAAATCGGCCGGACCACGCAAGTCGTGACGCCGTGACCCCATGACGCGTCCGGCTGGCGAACTGCCCGCCAGTCGGCTGGCGGGCTTCTACTTCTTCTACTACGCCACGGTTGGCGCCTTCATGCCGTACTGGGCGCCGTATCTGGAGGCGCGCGGATTCTCGGCCATCCAGATGGGGGTGGCCTTTGCGCTGATGGGCCTGAGTCGCTCGATCATGCCGGTGGTCTGGGGCATCTGGGCCGATATCAGCGAGCGGCGGATTGCCGTGGTGCGGGGCTCCGCCGCGGTTTCGTTGGTGCTGTTTCTCAGCATTCCGTTCGTCGACGGGCTGTGGTGGATCGCGGCCCTCATGCTCGCCTATTCGCTGTTCTGGCATGCTCTGCTGCCCCAGTTCGAGGTGGTGGCACTGAACCACCTGGCGCGTACCGGTGGTGACTACTCACGGGTGCGTCTCTGGGGCTCGGTTGGTTTCGTGTTTGCGGTGTTGTCGCTGGGCCCGCTGCTGGATCAGTTCGGCATGCTGCCGCTGCCGTTTCTGGTGGGGACGATGTGGGTGGGCATGGTCGTGACGGCCTGGCAGGTGCCGGATGCCCAGATGGTGCATGGTGGGGACCATGTACCCGGGGCGATCTGGGCGGTACTGCGACGACCCGAGGTGCTGGCATTGTTGGGTGTATGCCTTGCGTCGCAGATGAGCTTTGCGCCCTACTACAACTTCTTCACGCTGTTCCTCGAGCGGCATGGCTATTCGCGTGGTGTGGCCGGCGTTCTCTGGGCACTCGGGGTGACCGCAGAAATCGGTTTGTTCTGGGTCATGCGTCCGGTCATCCAACGGGTCGGTGCACGCCGCCTGATGTTGGCGGCATTGGCGACGACAGCCCTGCGCTGGGCGGTGATCGGTGTGGCGGTGGACAGCTGGCTGCTGCTGGTGCTCGCCCAGATCAGCCATGCGCTGACGTTCGGCGCCTATCATGCCGTGGCGGTGCACTATATCCAGCGGATGTTTCCCAGCCGTCTTCAGGGGCGTGGGCAGGCGATCTACAACGCGGTGGCCTACGGCGTTGGCGGCAGTATCGGCAGCCTCGCCAGCGGCTGGATGTGGGATGCGGTGTCGCCCGAAGCGACCTTCCTGACCGCCGCGCTGGTCGCGCTGCTGGGCTTCTGGTTGGGCTGGCGGCGGTTGCCCGCCTAGCGATCCGCCTCGGCGAATCGGGCGGTGCCGTCGGCGGTTACCCACAGTACGCGACAGTCGCCGGGCCGCCAGTCCGGCAGTACGATGCGTTCGCCAGCGCCGGCGGCCAGTTGCACGGCATGCGTCATCGGTCGATGGGTGTGTCCGTGAATGATGCGGGTGACCGAATGTGCATCGAAGGCGGCTGCCACGCATTCGGTGTTTACATCCATGATCGCCGACGCTTTTCGCTGTTTTTGCTGACCGCTCTCGGTACGCAGGCCGCCGGCAACGCGCTCCCTCAGAGATACCGGCAGGCGCAGGAATACCGCCTGCGCCAGCGGGTTGCGCGCGAACCGGCGAAAGCGTTGGTAACCGACATCGTCGATGCACCAGCGGTCGCCATGCGACAGCAGGGTCGATCGGGTCCCCAGCGTCACCACGGCCGGGTCCGGTAGTAGCCGGGTGCCGGTGGCATGGGTGAAGGTCTGCCCCAGCAGAAAGTCACGATTGCCGTGCTGCAGCAACACCGGGACACCGGCGGCAGTCAGCGCCTTCAAGGCGGCGATCTCTTCGGCGTAGACCTCCACGCCCACATCATCGCCAATCCAGTATTCGAAAAGGTCGCCGAGGATGTAGACGGCCGATGCCGAACGCGCCGACCCTGCAAGCAGCGCCCGGAGGCGCTGTCGCAGCGGGGACGGCGCGGCCGGCAGGTGCAGATCGGACAGCAGCAGCGTGTCCACCCGCGCGGTCACTCGCCGCTGACGACCTCAGCCTTCTCGATAATCACCGGCTTGGTCGGCACGTCACGGCCGAACGGCGGCAGGTTGCCGGTCGGGGAGGTGGCGATGGCATCCACCACGTCCATGCCGGCCGTCACCTTGCCGAACACCGCGTATCCCCATCCATCCTGCCCGGGATAGTCGAGGAAGTCGTTGTCCGCGTGATTGATGAAGAACTGCGAACTGGCCGAATGCGGATCGCCGGTGCGCGCCATGGCGATGGTGCCCCGGCGGTTCTTGAGACCATTCTTGGCTTCGTTGGAGATCGGCGCGCGGGTGTTGCGCTGTTGGGATTTCACGTCATAGCCGCCTCCCTGAATCATGAAGCCGCGAATAACGCGGTGAAACACGAGCCCGTCGTAATGCCCGTCCTTCACGTACTGCACGAAGTTGGCGGTGCTTTCCGGCGCCTTGCCGGCGTCGAGTTCGAGATCGATGGCGCCCATGGATGTCTTCAGACGGACGTGAATCGGGTCAGCAGCAGAAACAGCGTTCATGAATAGTCCTAGCAGCAGGAGGGAGAGAAAGTGGAAGCGCATGAAGGGTCTCAGGCGGTCAGGGAAGCGGATGCATTGCTCACGGCGGCCAGCGCGCGCGCCAATCGATGATGCGGCGATTCCCCCGTGGTCGGGTCGGACAGGATACGCCGAAATGCCCGACCGCCCGGTTCGCCGCGATAAAGCCCGAGAATGTGTCGCCCCAGACGGTTGAACGGTAGCCCCTGTCGTTGCAGTGTTTCAGCATAGGGTTCGAGCGCCGCGATCACATCTGCGCGATCATCGGCGGGGTTCTCGGTGGCGCCGAACAAACGAGTGTCGACGGTCGCCAGCAACCATGGATGTTCATAGGCCGCACGTCCGAGCATCACTCCATCGACCTCTGCAAGATGCGCTTCACAGTCATCAAGCGAACGGATGCCGCCGTTGACGACAATGGTCAGCGCGGGGAAGTCCTGCTTGAGGCGATAGACATGCTCATAGGTCAGGGGCGGGATCTCGCGATTTTCACGCGGCGACAGACCCTGTAGCCAGGCTTTGCGGGCATGCACGATGAACACCTCGCAGCCACCTGCCGCGACGGTCTCGACGAAATGCCTTAGAAACGGATAGTCCTCGCTGTCGTCGACGCCGATACGGTGTTTGACGGTGACCGGAATGTCGCATGCGCGACGCATGGCGGCGACCGCGGCGGCAACGCGGTCCGGCTCACGCATCAAACAGGCGCCGAAGCGACCCTCTTGCACCCGGTCAGAAGGGCAGCCGCAATTGAGGTTGATCTCGTCAAAGCCGGCACGCATGCCCATCTCGGCGCAGCGGGCCAGGGCATCCGCTTCGCTGCCGCCGAGCTGCAGTGCAACCGGATGTTCGATCGGGTCACGCTGAAGGAAACGGGCGGCATCGCCGTGCAGCAAGGCGCCGGTTGTGACCATCTCGGTGTACAGGCGCGCGTGCCGCGTCAGTTGCCGGTGAAAGTAGCGGCAGGCAGGCGTGGTCCAGTCCATCATCGGCGCGACCGAAAAGCGCCAGGGTGAAGGGGGAGTCGTGTGCATGCGCGGGGCAGGGGAGGCGGCCGTACAGAATACCCCGCAGGGCGCCGGATCGCAGCGCCATTGGCAGCGCCGACGGCGGCTGCGTCCCTGCGGTGCTGGACCTGCGCCTGGGTCCTGCCACAATCTGACCTGTACTTCTTACAGGAGCATTTCCGCATGGCCGCTGCCACTCCGACTGATCGAATCCGCTTCTCCGCCCTCTGCCGTGGTGCGTTGACGGGCATTCCGACGACCCCTCGCCTGCTCAAGGGCCTATGGGGGTTGGCGACGCTCAAGCCGGATTCACCCCGGAGCATCGGGCGGCTGCTGCAGACCCATGCCGAGCGTCGGCCGGATGCGCCGGCGCTGCGCTTCGAAGATGAGGTCTGGACCTATGCGCAGTTCAATGCCTGGGCCAATCGGCTGGCAGACGTGTTGCGGCAGCAGGGCATCGGTGCGGGCGACGTGGTGGCGGTGCTGGTCGAAAATCGGCCGTTGGTGCTGGCGGCTGTTGCCGGTATCGTCAAGCTTGGGGCGGTGGCTGCGATGGTCAATCATCAGCAACGTGGTGAGGTGTTGCGGCACAGTCTCAAACTGACATCGCCGAAGTTGGCGCTGGTTGGTGCCGAGTGCGCTGAGGCCTGGCAATCGGTCGGGGGGGACACGCCGCCTGTCCTGTGGGACGGCGCGGACGCCCCGAACGGCGCACTGCAACTGGCGCCGCTGCTGGCGCAAGCGCAGGACGGCGAGCCGGCGGAACTGGAATCGGTGTCCGCCAACCAGCCCTGCTTCTATATCTTCACCAGTGGTACGACAGGCCTCCCGAAAGCCTCGCGGATGACACACTATCGCTGGCTCCGCGGTATGGCCGGGCTGGGCCAGATGGGTTTGCGTCTTGGTCCGGACGACGTGCTGTATTGTTGCTTGCCGCTCTATCACAACAACGCCCTGACCGTGAGCTGGGGCGCGGTACTCGGCGCCGGAGCCACCTTTGCGCTGGGACGTCGGTTCAGTGCTTCGCGGTTCTGGGATGAGATTCGCAGGCACCGCGCCACCGCGTTCTGCTACATCGGTGAGCTCTGCCGCTATCTGTTGAACCGGCCGGCGACCCCCGGCGACCGCGATCACAGTGTCCATTCGGTCATTGGAAACGGCTTGCGTCCGGAAATCTGGGCTGCATTCCAAGACCGGTTCGGCATTCGCAATGTCAGTGAGTTCTACGGTGCCAGTGAATCCAACCTCGCTTTCGTCAACGGCTTCAATGTCCAGCGCACGGCGGGCTTCTGCCCGATGCCGTTCGCGGTGGTGGCCTTCGATGCAGATGCCGAGCAGCCACGCCGAGGTGCCGATGGCTACATGCGAAAAGTGGCTACTGGCGACACCGGCCTGCTGATCACCGAGGTGTCCGAGAAAACGCCGTTTGACGGGTACACCGACCCGCAGGCGAGTGAGGCGAAGCTGTTGCGCAACGTCTTTGCTCCGGGTGATTGCTGGTTCAACACCGGCGACCTGGTGCGCGATCAGGGGTTTCGCCACATCCAGTTCGTTGATCGTGTCGGCGATACCTTCCGTTGGAAGGGAGAAAATGTCGCCACCACCGAGGTTGAGGCGGCGCTGGGCGCTTTCCCGGGGATCGAACAGGCGGTTGTCTACGGGGTAGCCATTCCCGATGCCGATGGTCGCGCCGGGATGGCAGCCCTCACCCTGTCCGGCAGTCTGGACGGTGCTGCGCTGTCACGGCATCTGGCCGATGCACTGCCGGCCTACGCCATTCCGCTGTTCTTGCGGTTGCGCGCCGAGCAGGAGACCACGGCCACGTTCAAGTACCGCAAGGTGGACCTCAAACGTGAGGGCTTCGATCCGGCGCGGGTGGTCGATCCGCTCTGGGTACGGTGGACGCCGGAGGCTTATGTCCCGTTGACTGCCGACCATGTCGCGGCGATCCACCGTGGTGAGTGGCGCGGCTGACAACTGCGGTTCGCGCCGCTGCCATGTGCCGCCCTGATCTGGCCCGGCACACTGCTGGAAACCATTGCCGAATCACGTCATGAAAGTGCCCCTGAATATCCAGCGCAGCCTGGTCATCGAAGCCGCGCCGGCGAAAGCGTTGGCGTTGCTCGATGATCTGGAGTCCACCATCAAACGCTTTCCCAAGTTGAAGCGATTGCGGAAGTTGGGGGAGCTCCAGTATGTCTGGGAGATGGAGACCATCGGCTCGCGGATGGCCAAAATTGCCCACAACGTCAGTTATGGCGCCGCCTACCAACTGGACCGTGAGGCCGGCGAGCTGCGCTGGGCACCGCTGCCGGATCACGGCAACGCGCGCATTGCCGGGCGGTTTCGACTGCAACCGGAGGGGGGCAGCCAGACCCGCTTGAGCTTCTCGGTCGAAGGTGAGTTGCGGGATGTGCCCGTGCCGCTGGTATATCGCTTGGTGGCACCGCCCTTCATCCAGGGCAAGTTCACCAGTCTGGTGGATCGCTTCCTCGCCGCCACCGAAGACGCTTTGCGGCGCTGATCCGCAAAAGCCAGGGACAAAAAAAGGCACCGCATGCGGTGCCTTTTCTCTTTGGTGGCGACGACTAGCGACGACGTGCCATTCGTGACAGGTTGCCCGGCTCGAAATGGCGGTCCTCGAAGCTGATGTCGAAGTCGGTGACCTGGTCTTCGTTCGCCAGCGTGGTGGCGAAGTAGCGCTTCGATTGCAGGTCGTAGATCAGTTCGGGAATCCCGGTGGTGGTCGGGACGAATGGCGCGGTCAGCAGGTGTGCCTCTTGTACTTTCCAGAGCCCGCCACGATCGTCATAGCAGTCAACCACCGCGATGCTCCAGGAATCCTCGTCGACGTAGAACACGCGCTTGGCGAAGTTATGACGGGTGCCGTCCTTCAGCGTGGCCTCCACCACCCAGACGCGATGGAGCTCGAACCGGGTCAATTTGGGGTTGACGTGGAACGGGGTGAGGATGTCGTCGTACTTCACCTTCGGCGAGTTGATCTCGTAGGCGTTGTAGGGGATGTACATTTCCTTCTTGCCGATCAGCTTCCAGTTGTAGCGATCCAGGGCGCCGTTGAAGACGTCGATCTGGTCGTTGTACTGCTCGTTGTCGGTACCGACTGCCGGGTTGTCATAGCCGACGTCGGGCGCGCGATTGACGCGGCCGAGTCCGGGAGAGAACAGCCAGGCCGAACGCCCGCCGGAGGCCTGGTCGGCCGTCTCATGGACCAACGTCAGCTGTCCGGCGACACGCGGCGGCGAAACGGTTTCGGACAGGTAGTAGGCAATGATCTTGCTTGATTTATCGTCCTGCTCATCGAGATTGGCGTACTTGAATTTCACGTCTTCGATGATCTTGGTGATGGTGTAGCTGCCATCGGGCTTGACGATCGCCTGGTTGTTGAATCGCCGTGCCGCCGACCCGCGGAACTTCATCTTGTGGTTCCAGATCACCTCCGCGCCGCTCTTCGGTAGCGGGAACGGGAATCCGATCTTGGCACCCTTCACCGAATCGGTGCCGATCAGCTCGGCGCGCGTGGCATTGAGCTTGGTTTCCTCGTAGATCCGGTCCGGGAAGAAGGCCGTTCGCACGCCCTTGTAGACCGGGATCTGGAACGACGGGTATTGCTGCAGCATCGCCTTGTGACCATCGGTCAGCTTATCGGCGTACTGCGCCATGTTGTCCTTGGTGATGGTGAACTGCGGCGTTAGCAGGTCTCCACTCAGGGCGCCTCGGAATTTGGCCTCCAGTTCGTCGGGGTCGCCGGTACGCAGGCGTTCCAGCTCCTCGCGGGTGAGGTCGATGGTCTCCTGGGGGAAGTTCGACTTTCCGGTCCACTCGGGGATGCTGCCGTCGGCGTTGCCAGCGCGGATGGCGCCGGTCGGGGTCAGATCCTTGCCGAGACGGGCGGCTTCGTCGGCACTGACGCCGGCCATCAGTGGCAGTGGGAGTGCCAGACACAGGGTTGCCAGCAGCTGACGATAAGGGGGTGAAACGGTCATGGGTGCTCTCCTCGTTTAAATCGGTAGCGGGGTCCGCGTCTGGTGCGCGGTGGTTTCGGAAACGGGTTTCACAGTGGTCTGTCGGTCAGCTGACGTCGTTTGCGGGGGCGCCGCTGGTTGTCGGCGCTTCGACCAATGCGCGCTTACGGTCGCGGTATTGGACCGGGGTCATACCGGACCAACGCTTGAACGCGCGATAAAAGGTGCTGGGTTCCGAGAACCCGGTGAGATAGACGATATTGTCGATTGGCTCCTCGGTGTCAGCGAGCAGTCGGCGCGCCAATCGGTAGCGGAATTCCGCAAGTAACTGCGTAAAGCTGGTGCCGGCCTGCGATAGCTCGAACCTCAGGCGCCGCTCGGGCATTCCGAGCTCGCGCGCGACCGTTTCCAGTTCACAGGTCTGTAACTCCAGCCGACGCGCGATGACGCTTTCGATCCGTTCAATCAGGTCCTGGCGCTCAAGGCGGCTGAGGCGCTTCTCGGCAACCTCTTCATGTACCTTGAGCAGGTCCGGGTCCCAACGGGAGGACGGACGGGCCAGCACCGTCGGGTCGAAATCGACTTCGCAGCTGGCGGCACTGAATGCCACCGGGCAGCCAAAAACCGATTCATAGGCTTTTAGCGGTGAGCGTTGGTCACAGGTCAGTCGGACCGCAATCGGCGCGAACTCGCCATCACTGGCATCGCGGGCAAACTGGATGATCTCGTAGGCGGTGCAGATCTCGGTATGACGCAGCACCGGTGCCCGTTCCGGCGAGCTGGAGATCACCAGTCGGGCCCGACCATGCTCGTGCACCAGACGCACATGCAGCGCATCGCTGACCAGGCGGAGAAACTTGAAGACCCGTTCGCAGCCCTCGGCCATGGTCGGGCTCGAGAACATGAGGTACTCCAGCACTTCGCCGCGGAAGGGCGGGAGGTGCGGGCAGAGCGTGAGGCCAATATCGCGATCCTCGGTTACGGCTTCGACCGTGGTCCAGAAAAACACCTGCAACTGGTGCGGCGTGCGCAGCTCGCGCAGGGGCAGTTGCTCAGCGTTGTAGCCGAGCTGGTTGTAGATGCGGTCGACATCGATCCCGGCCCGGACCAGGCCCGCATGCATCAGCAACAGCAGTTGTCCGGAGTCCCGCATTGGGTGTCTGTCCTCCTCGATTGAGCGGTTTCGCGGTGTCGGCTGGCCAGGAATGGCAGCGCCGCCAGGCCGCCGCGGCTCTACCCCCATGACAAACGAACAGTACCACTGTTACTTTAATTGATGATAACGAAAGGGCGGCCTTGAGCGCCCGAAATCCCGTACGAAGGTCAGGCACTGAGGAGAGGGACATGAAGCGACTTGGAGCGGCCATTGCCGCCACCCTGTTGATGGTCGGCACTGCGGCGCAGGCGTTCGAGTTCGAATGGGGCCCGGTCCGTGGTTCCAGCAAGAACAGCCTCAGCGTCGGCGCCGCCATCCGCATGCAGGACCCGAGCAGTGACCTGATCGGCAAGCTCAACATCCCCGGGCAGTCGGGACTCTGCGGTGGCGACAGCTGCATTTCGCTCAGTGGCGACCCGGAACCCAACCAGCGACTGATTGACGCGCCGGGGGCCTTCAGCGCGATCAACCAGGACAACGGCAATCTCAACTACGACAAGCATGATCTGGTGGCGGGGACCACCAAGCTGGTCACCGATTGGTCGCTGACCTGGGGCGAGTGGGCCGGGCGCTTCCGTGCCATTGGCTATTACGACCCGGTGAACGTCAATTTCGACGAGCGTCACAACGATACCCGGGCACAGCCTGCGCGGACGCCGCGATCGAAGGATGTGGAAGGGGTATATGCCCGGGGCGTCGAGCTGTTCGAGGCCTTCGTCTCCCGGCAGTTCGAGATCGGCGATCGTTTCGGCGCCATCTCCATCGGCAACCAGTACATCCGCTGGGGCGAGAGCACCCTGGTGGCGATCAACAGCATCAACGAAATCAGCCCGCCCAGTCAGGCCTTCCTGCGGTTCCCGGGGGTCGAGTTCAACGAAATCTTCCTGCCGGTGCCGCTGGTGGTGGTTTCCACCGATGTCGTCGCCGGGGTCACCGCCGAAGCTTTCTACCAACTGCAGTGGAAGGCAGTGCAGCCTGATCCCGCAGGTAGCTTCTATTCCGATTTCGATCTGATCAATGGGACTTCGGCAGTCATTTCGCTGGGTCAGTTCGGCGAAGATCCGGATCAGCGGCTGTCGCCGGAAGGGGTCATTGGCAGCGTCTCCAGCACCGCCACCAGCGTCAACCTGCGGCCCGAGGAAACGCCCAGCGATAGCGGCCAGTACGGCATCAAGCTGAACTATTACGCCGATTGGCTCAACAACGGCACCGAGCTCAACCTCTACGCCATGAATTACCACAGCCGTCTGCCGTTGGTGGTGACCTATGCAACCGAGGCCTCCTGCACCCGGGTCGAGGGCAATGGCAGCCGTGACTCGGCCAACGCGGTGCAGGCGCTGCTCGATTGCGGGGGTTTCAACGGCACCCTGATTCCGGGGCGTGATCCGTCTCCGGATCGCGAGCCGCTACCCATCGACACCCTGGGATTGGCGCTCGCCTATCCCGAAGACATTCGCCTGTTCGGGTTCAGCTTCAACACCAATGTGGGCAAATGGTCACTGGCCGGCGAGTACGTCTACCGCCCCAATCTGCCGCTGCAGGTGCAACTGACCGATGTCATTTTCGCCGGCCTGCAACCGGCCTTTCCGGCCAACCAACTGGCGGCACCTCCGCTGGTGGGCGACCTGCCGGGCCTGCTGGATGCGGTGGGGCTGGATATTGTCGACCTCGACCCGACCGGCCTGGTCGGATTGCTGAGCGCTACCTTCCCCAGTTCGCAGGAAGGCATTCCCAGCTTCCTGCAGGCTTACCGGGGGATCGACCGGGTGGCGCCGGGTCAGCGCATCGAAGGCTGGGAACGGATGAAGGTCCACCAGCTCGGGTTCACCGGTATCCGGGCGCTATCGAGCAATCCGTTTGGCGCCGACCAGTTGCTGGTCATCGCCGAAGTGGGTGCGACCTACGTGCAGGGCATGCCATCGCGTGACGAGCTGCAGTTCGAGACCAGCGTCATGTACCGCACCCACGCCAGTCCCGGCGCCGATTGCTCGGGATCTCCGGGCACGCCGGTGGAGGATTGCACCCGTCGGCTCAATCCGACACAGCAGACCGAGGGCTTTGCCGACGACTTCTCATGGGGGCTGCGCACCATCATTCGCGGGGAGTACAACAACGTGGTGTTCGGCTGGAACTTCCGACCCCAGTTGATCGCAGGCTGGGACGTCGATGGCATCGCGCCGTTTCCGTCGCAGAACTTCGTCGAGGGGCGCAAACAGTTCGAGCTGTCGACCGATATCCTGTTCACCCAGGCGCTGTCGATGCGCCTCGGTTACAACTGGTTCACCGGTGGCGGCCGCGACAACAACCGACGCGATCGCGACAATGCACTGGTGAACGTGGTTTTCAACTTCTGAGCCGGCGCCCGTCGGGCGCCCTCCAGTACACTGCGGCACGCGGACGGCAGGTGGTCGTCCGCGCCCGCCTGCACCTGTGACGCCGATGAACGACGCCCGCGACTCCGCTTTCAAACCGCCCTCCGAACGCGAGGCCGCGGGCGGCGGCCTGGGTACACTGTTTCGCAGTGTCCGCAGCGTAGCCCGCAGCGGCCGTGACGCCGCCCGGGTGCTGGCCAGCCAGGGGGCGGATGCGCTTGAGCAGCAAGCTCTGACGGCGCTCAAACGACGGCTCGACAGCCTGCCGGGGCTGCAGGCGCTGCCGGCAAGCCACCCGCGCCCCAGTCCTGCCGCCCGCTTTCAGGAACGTCTGGCACGCTCGGCCGAGCTCTCTGGGGGTCGGTCTCAGGAAGCCTTCTTCACCCAGTTGATTCTGCAGATGCTGCCCGACGAAGCCCGCCTTGCGGCGCATGTACTGAACCTGCCGCGGGCCTTGCCGGTGGTTCATGTGGAAGCGGTATCGCGGCTGCTCGGCAGCGGTGGCGAACGGGTCGCCCCCTGTCTGTCAACCGCCGGCGATGATGCCGGCATGCGGGCGCCGGAATTGGCGCCAGTCTTTCTTCAGCGGCTCTGTACCTCTGGCCTGTTGGAACCTGGCGCCGAACGGCTCAGTGCCGCTGACCAATATCAGTTGATCGAGACCAGTGCAGATCTGCGAGCGGTCTGTGCCCGGATCGAGGAAGACGGTCAGAAGGCGCGCCTGGTCCGACGTAGTCTGCGGGTCACGCCGCTGGGGACACAGTTCCGGGCGGCCTGCGCCGACCGTCCGGCGACACCCCGCTGATGCAAGCGGTTATCGACCTGCTGGGCACGATCGCCCACGAGCTGGCGGACAAACCCCTACTGTATGCCGCCTTGCCGGTGATGGCGGCGGTGGTGGGGTATGTCACCAATGTGCTGGCGATCAAGATGATGTTCCTGCCGATCCGCTTCGTCGGTATTCCACCGTATCTGGGGTGGCAGGGCATCATTCCCCGAAAGTCGGGGAAGATGGCGTCGATCGCGGTCGATACCATCACCCAGCACCTGATCACGGTGGAGGAAATTTTCTCCCGCATCGACCCCGAACGCCTCGCCCGCGAGCTGGAAGGGCCGATGACGGCCGCGGTCGAGGACATCGCCGACGAGGTGATGAACGAACATCATCCGACGCTGTGGGTCAGTCTGCCGGCGGTGATCCGGCGGCGGCTGCTGAACAACCTGAAGGCCGAGGTTCCGGCAGTGGTGCGTGACATCACCCGCGATGTGCGTCGCAATGTCCATGAAGTGTTCAATCTGAAGGACATGGTGGTGTCCAAACTGATCCGCGAGCGTACGCTGATCAATCGCATCTTTCTCGAAACCGGCCACGCGGAGTTCAAGTTCATTGGTCGCTCCGGTCTCTATTTCGGGTTTCTGTTCGGCGTTGTCCAGACGCTGATTTTCACGATCTTCCAGACCCCCTGGCAGCTGCCGGTCGCCGGCCTGCTGGTCGGGTACGCCACCAACTGGATCGCCTTGCACCTGATCTTCAACCCCCGTGACCCGGTCAAATTGGGGCCGGTGACGTTTCAGGGACTGTTCATGAAGCGGCAGAAGGAAGTGGCCCGTGACTATGGCAACCTGGTGGCGGACGAGATTCTGACACCGGCCAACATCATCGAGTCCATCCTCAAGGGACCACAGGCGGACCGGGTGGTGGCCCTGATTCAACGTCATGCGCAGCAGGCGATTGACGCCGAGATCGGGTTGGCGCGCCGGTTTGTGCCGCTCACCGTCGGCAGTGAAGGCTATCGGGTGGCGAAGACCGCGGCAGTCCGCCAGATCATCGAGCGGCTGCCGATGAACCTGCGACGTGTCGAGTCATATGCCACCGATGCGATGGATATCCGCAACACGCTGATCACCCGGCTGCAGGCGCTGCCGCCGGATGACTTCGAGGCCATGTTGCGGCCGGCGTTCAAGGAAGACGAATGGCTACTGATTGCGGTCGGCGCAGCGCTGGGGATGCTGGTCGGGGTCGGCCAGATGTTTCTTCCGGGCGTCGGCTAGGCCGCTTGTACCCGCTGCTCAGATCACCTCCGGATGAACGGCCTGGGCGTTGAGGGCCCGGCTGCGGGCATCGGGGGAACCGGTTCGACGGCAGAGTAGGGCGTAGAAGCACGGCACCACCAGCAGGGTCAGCACGGTGGCGAAGGCGACGCCGAAGAAGATGACGACCCCCAGAATGATGCGTGCCTCGCTGCCGGCGCCACTGGCGAGAATCAGCGGCAGCGCGCCGGCCAGCGTCGACAGGCTGGTCATCAGGATCGGCCGCAGACGGATGGCGGCGGCCTCCAGCAGGGCATCATCGAAGGCCTTGCCGGCATCGCGCTGCTGGTTGGCGAACTCGACGATGAGGATGCCGTTCTTGGCCGCCAGGCCGACCAGCATGACCACCCCGATCTGCGAATAGATGTTGAGCGACATGTCGAGGCTCCACAGCGCCAGCAGGGCCCCGAAGATGGCCAGCGGCACGGTCGACATGATTGCCAGGGGGTGGATGAAGCTCTCGAACTGTGCCGCCAGCACCAGGTAGACGATCAACAGCGCCATGGCGAAGGTGAAGACGATCGCCTGCGACGAGTCCTGGAACTCGCGTGATTCGCCGGCGTACTTGATCTGCACTGTCTCGGGCAGCTCCTCGCGGATGATGCCCTCGAGATAGTCGAGCGCCTCCCCCAGTGTATAGCCCGGCGCCAGGCTGGCCGTCAGTGTGATCGTGCGCAGGCGGTCAATCCGGTTGAGGCGGGCCGCTGCCGCGTTCTCCCGCTGCGAGACCAGATTCGACAGGGGTACCAGCGCGCCGGTGCGGGGCGAGCGTACGTAGATGTCGTCGAGCACGTTCGGCGTCCGTCGGGCATCGTCGGGGGCCTGAAGGATGATGTCGTATTCCTCACCAGCATCCTCGAAGGTGGTGACCCGACGGCCGCCCATGAAGGTCTCGAGCGCCTGGGCGATCTGCAGCACCGGCACCCCGAGGTCACCGGCTTTCTCCAGCGAAATGTCGAGCATGATCTGCGGCTTGGTTTCCTTGTAGTCGGAATCCATCCGCAGCAGCCCGGGATTTTCCGCAGCCCGTGCCAACACCCGGTCCCGCCACTGGGCGAGCTCGTCGTAGGTGCCGCCGCCAATGGCGACCTGGACCGGTTGACCGAAGCGGGTCTGAAAACCGCTGCGCTGGATCGTTACCGCGCGTGCGTCGGTGAGGCTGTCGAGCTGACGGCCGATATCGTTGGCGACGACTTCGGAGCTGCGGGACCGGTTGTCCCAGTGGTCGAGGGTGGCGATGGCGATGCCGGAGCTCACTTCATCACCGGCGCCGAATCCCGGAACCCGGATTAGCACTCGTTTGATCTCGGCATCGAGGCCTTGCAGCAGCGGTGCTTCGACCTGATCCATCACCCGTTCCATGTAGGGAAAGCTGGCGCCTTCAGGCCCGGTGACACTGACGAAGAAGCCGCCACGATCTTCGAAAGGTGCGAACTCCTGGTGGATATTCGACAGCAGCAGCCAGGCGCCGCCCGCCAGCACCGCCAATGCCACGGCGCCGACCCAGGCGTGGCGAATGATGCTCGTCAGCAGGCGACGGTAGGCAGCCGCCAGACGGTCGAAGCTGTGGTCCATTGCCCGCAGGAAACGGTTCTTCTGGTCGTCGCGCTGACGTTGCAGCAGCCAGCTGGCCAGCACTGGACACAGGGTCAGCGCCACCAGCGACGAAGACGCCACGGCCGCCGCCATGGCCAGCGCGAACTCACGGAACAGGCGCCCGACATTGCCATCGAGAAACGCCAGAGGCGTGAACACCGCCACCAGAACCGCGGTGGTGGCGATGATAGCGAAGCCGACCTCGCGGGCGCCTCGATACGCTGCCACCAGGGGCGGCTCGCCCAGTTCGAGGCGGCGATGAATGTTCTCCACCATGACGATGGCATCGTCGACGACCAGACCGATCGCAAGCACCAGCGCCAGCAGGGTCAGAATGTTGATTGAGAAGCCGAAGAGATTCAGCAGAATGAAGGACGTAATGATCGAGATCGGTACGGTGACGGCCGGCACCAGGGTCGCCCGCACGTTGCCGAGAAAAATGAAGATCACGCTGATGACGAACACCGCTGCGTACAGCAGCGTGCTGGCGACTTCATCCAGTGCCCCCTGAATGAACTCCGAGGCGTCATAGTTGAGCCCGATCTTCATGCCCTCCGGCAGCCCGGGGCGCAGCCGCTCGATTTCCGCCTTGATGCCGTCCGCGACCGCCAGCGTGTTGGCGGTGGAGGTCTTGATGATGCCCATACCCAGTGAAGGCACGCCGTTGGCGCGAAATGAACCGCGGGGGTTCTCGGCGCCCAGCTCGACACGGGCGACGTCTCCGAGCCGCACCGGATAGCCGTCGGCAGTCTGGTGAATGACCAGACGCTCGAAATCGGCGGCCTTGCTGAACGGTCGGGTGGTGCGCAGCGTGAATTCGCGGTCCAGCGATTCCACCCGTCCCGCCGGGCGCTCGACGTTCTGGTTGCGCAGGGCGGCTTCGATGTCCTCGACCGTCAGTTGACGGGCGGCCAGTTGCTGGCGGTCCAGCCAAACACGCATCGCATAGCGACGGTCGCCGCCCAGTCGAATCTGCGAGACCCCTTCCACGGTCGACAGCCTGTCGACCAGATACCGTTCGGCATAGTCTGAGAGCTGGAGATTGTCGAGCCGGTCGCTGGTCAGGACAAACCACATCACCGGGGAGGTATCGGAGTCCGCCTTGGCAATACTGGGCGCCTCGGCCTGCTCCGGCAGGCGATCAAGCACCCGCGATACCCTGTCACGGACATCATTGGCGCCGGCATCGATATCGCGGTTGGTCTCGAACTCCACCGTGATGCGGGACCGTCCATCCTGCGAACTGCTGGTCAGGCTGCGGACGCCTTCGATGCCGGCCAGTTCGTTCTCGAGAATCTGGGTGATCTGGGTTTCGACAACCGCGGCGGAGGCGCCCGGGTAATTGGTGTCGACCGAAACCACCGGCGCATCGATATCCGGGTATTCCCGCACCGACATGGTGCTGGCCGCAAAGATGCCGAAAACGATCAGCAGCAGATTGAGGACGGTCGCGAAGACCGGCCGTTTGACCGAGGTGTCAGAGAGCCACACGGGGCGAGTTCCTGGACGGTGCGAGACGGGAATGGACCGCGGGCGTCCCGGAAGATTCCGTCACACCCTGTCCGCCGATGGTAACCCGCGCGTTCCGTCCGGTCGCTGTCCGCCTGACCCGGGCACCACCAGTATCCTCGATGGCTGGCGTGTGCCCCGCGGCGGGGAACTCACCAGTAGGCTGGGGCCGCCTCGAGTGCCGCGCCACAGGCTGAGCACTGCGGCTTGGTCTTGTGCGCGTTGTTCTTCTTTCCGCAAGCGGTGCACGCGATCATCATCGGTTTGGCGCGCACCAGGCTGTAGACCCGCGAATGAGTTCCGTACGCGAGGCCCTCCTTCATGAACTGGTGAACGACGCGCTGGTGGTCTTCATTGGGCAGCAGATTGGCTTCCAGCGCCTCGATGTTCTCCCACGCCGACAGCGTAAAGCCTGATGAGTTGCCATCACGGTCGGGCGGGCGCGCGCCAATGATGCCGGTGATGAACCCTGGCCGATCCGAGAAGCTTTCGAGAACCTGATTGGTCACGCGTGCGGCGGTATCGAACGGACCGTCTCCGCCGCGAACCTGCAGCCAGGTGATGCCGATGGCTTCGGGTGGAGCGACGTTGCCCTTGTTCAGCCGATAGAAGGCCCCGAATTGATAATGGCCTTGCTCGCGTGGCATCAGCAGGGCGTAGAAGCCCAGCTGATCGGCGAGAGACTCGGTATCGAAATGATTGTTCACGCATGGAGTCCCGTCATCGTCGAAGGTGACGAAGAGCGTTGCATCCAGCGACAGCCTGCGGCCGGTCGCTGCCACCGCCTCGATCCCCAGGCCGCCGGGCAGCGGCCCCGTGTGGGTGCCTTCGAGACGATAGCGGGCGGCGATCGAATCGGGGCCGATGGTCACGGGTCCGGTGAGTACGAAACGCAGGTCCGGAAATGCCGTAAACAGTGCACGTGCGTGACTTTCCAGTGCGGCGCCGCTCAAGGCGCCGCGGCTGAGCGGATCGCGGTAGTCGCCTGCGCCGACACGCGCCAGTACGGCTGGTGCGTCGTGGGCGTTCCAGGACTGCAGGAAACTCTCCGCGAATCGCAGTAGGCGAGGGGACTGCAGGAACAGCCCCTTCAGCAGCCCGAGCAGGATGCGCAGCGGGCTCATGGTTGGTTCTCGGCGCGGCCTGCGGCCCGAGCCCCCTGCCACAACAGCCAGCTCTGGACGAAGGCGGTCACCGCCGCGAGCAGGAAGAACAGGTAGTTGAGTGAGTTGCTCCATCCATCGCCGAAGGCCAGACCCCGAACCCCGAACAACGCGCCGGTGAGGAACCCGAGGCTGTTGGCCCAGCCGGTGATACAGACACTGATGATGTACACCTTCCGACCGCTCTCCCCGAGGCGTAGCGCCGATCCCGCCGCAGCGAACGCGATCATGGCGATGGCATTCATCAACGCGCCGAGATGGGTGCGACGCCAGGCAGCTTCGGTGCCCGGCATGTCGAAGTCGAGCTGGGGTACCAGCGGCCAGGCGGCAATGTGTCCGATCACCTCGAAGGTGAAGATCAGGCCGATCACCAGCGCGGCTGCGAACAGCAGCGCGGCGGGGCCGAGGATGCGGGCACGCTCTTGGGTACTCAGGGGCTGCAGCGACATCAGGGCTCTCCTCCCGGTGGATGGGTCATGCAGACAAGCGAATCTGACAAAGGTTGACACTATTAAATTAATACCGTCAACTATTCTGCATGGCACGACAGTCCTTCAGCGAGCGGCAAGTGGAGCAGCGGCGCAGCGAAATCCTCGAAGCGGCGATGTCCCTGTTCGAAACCGGGGGGCTCGAAGCGGTCAGTTTTCGCAAGATCGCCGCTGCGCTGGGATGCAGTTACTCGGCGCCGTATCGCTATTTCCCAAGCAAGGATGCCCTGCTGACCGCGATGCGGGCGCAGGCGTTCCGCTGGATCGAACGCACCATGCTCGACGCTATCGGCGCCGACGGTTCGCCACGCCAGCGGTTACGTACGTTGGCAGAAGTCTTCATTCGCGCCGGAATCGAGCGGCCTCAACGCTATGCGCTCATGTTCTTCCGGTTGCCGGAGCCGGAGGGAGGTCCGCGATCACTGGAATTGGCGGTCGCCAAACGTGACGCGCTCGATGTCTGCACGCGTACGGTCGCCGCCGCGCAGCGCGCCGGCGAGTTGCGGCTGGCAATGGACCCGCTCACCGCCAGCCATCTGTTCTGGGCCGGTGCCCATGGTCTGGTGTCGCTGCAGGTGGCAGGCCAGTTCGTCATGGGCCGCGATGTCGACACCCTGGTGCCGCAAATGGTGCGAACCCTGATGCAGGGCCTGGAAGCACCGTTGACCGATGCCGAGCGCGCATCACAGCATCGGGCCGTCTCTTGAGCGGTCGGTCCAATGCGTTGACTGGAGGAGAATCCGGCATGAATCGTCCCACTGAAACACACGTTGTGCCGCTGGTCCGGCGCATCCCGTTCGAATTCCCCGAGGATCTCGATCCGGTATGGATCCCCGACGAGCCCGAATGGGCGGCGATGCTCAACGGGGCGTCGCTGACGATGCCCTACCTCGAACCCTTCCTCATCCGTTCGTTGCGCGAGGCCCTCGAGGGGTGTACCGACCCGCAGCTACAGGCGGATGGCCAGGCCTTCATGTCGCAGGAGGGTCAGCATTTCCGTGCGCATCGTCGTTTCAATGATCTGTTGAAACGTCAGCGATACCCGGCACTGGCTGAGGTCGAGGCGCAGATGGCGTTGTCCTACGAGCGCCTCGCCAGACGGTCGCTACGCTGCCGGATGGCCTACACCGCCGGCTTCGAATCGATGACCATGGGCGTCACCCGTTGGCTGGTCGAGGATCGGGTACGACTGTTCCGCAATGCCGATCCGAGAGTGGTGTCGTTCGTGCTGTGGCACATGGTGGAAGAGACCGAACACAAGCGGGTTGCGTTCGACGTCTATCAAGCGTGTTTCGGCGGCACAATCAGCGGCTACCTGGCTCGAATGCTCGGCGTATTTCACGGCTCCCTCGACGTCATGCGTTTCAGCATGCGTGGCTACCGGGTGATGCTGCGTACCGATGGTCGTTGGGGCAGTCTGCGTTCGCGGCTACGACTTGCCGGCTGGCTTGGACGATTCGTGGTCAATGTCGGGCCGGCCCTGCTGCGCGCCGCGATGCCTGGCCATGATCCCCGGCATGAGCGCGATCCCGAATGGGTGGTGGCGTGGTTGCGTGGCTATGCACAACATCCGGACGGCGTGCCGCTTGTTGATACCCGGCATCCCGAGATTCCGGTGCCGTTTCCCACCCGCGCTGAGGGCGTCTGTTCTAGCTGATCGGGCGGCACGACAAAAAAAGGCGCCCCGGTTGCCCGGGGCGCCTGCATCGAGATGGTGGAGATGGCGGGAATTGAACCCGCGTCCGCCAGTCTTACGCCTACAGATCTACATGCGTAGCCGAATCTTTGGTTTTCGTCGCCTGCTCCCGGACCGGCACGGATCGCAGACACTTATCCCCTTGGGGTTTTAGCGCATCGGGTAAGGGCGACCCTCAACGCGAGTTGGTATGAGTCGACATCTGATTCGGCGGTACCAACACCGACCGGTCAGACGCTCGCCGGATTAAGCGGCGAGGGCGTAGTTAGCGTCGTTCGCAACTAGCTTGTTTGCAGACCGTTTAACGAGCAGATCTGCAGCTCGGCATGCACCGCGGGTTTCGGCACCGACGTCGAAGCCAGTCATCCCCGATGTGAAGCTTAGAGTAGCACGGCCAGCAACAAGTTCCGCGGCGCGTTTGGGGTAGGCCTCCGCACTCAACTGGCGTGCCGCATCACCCGTTCCTTCTGGCGTTGCCCGTAGCGATGCGCGCCGCGACCGCGCAGCAGTCGCGTGCTGTGCCCGGCACCTAGCTCGCATGCCGCATTACCCGTTCCTTCTGGCGTTGCCAGTCCTTCTCCTTCAACGACGCCCGCTTGTCGTGCTGCTTCTTGCCCTTGGCCAGTCCCACGGCCAATTTGGCCCGGCCGCGGGTCCAGTGCAGGTCCAGCGGCACCAGGGTATAGCCAGCACGCTCGACCTTGCCGATTAGTGTCGCAAGCTCCTTCCCATGCAACAGCAGCTTGCGGGTTCGGGTCGCTTCCGCCACCTCATGGGTGCAGGCCTGGGGCAGGGGGGTGATGTGGGCACCAATGAGAAAGGCCTCGCCGTGGCGAATGATGACGTAGCCCTCGGCGATCTGTGCGCGGCCGGCCCGCAGCGATTTCACTTCCCAGCCCTGCAGGGCCAATCCGGCCTCATAGGTGTCTTCGATGAAATAGTCGTGCCGCGCGCGTCGGTTCAGCGCGATCTGCCGGTTCTCGGCGCCGACATCCTTTTTTGGTTTCATGGGGGGATTATACGAACGTCGGGCACCTCCACGGCTGCCGGTTGTGTCAACAAGCTCTTACACTCCCGGCATGGATATTCGCGAGAGCCGTTTTGGCACCTGGCAGTCGACCCGAGCGTTCGTCTGGGTTGCCGTCGGCGCGTGTGTCGGTATCGGCAATCTCGTCCGGCTGCCGAGCCTGCTCGATGCCAACGGGGGCGTGTGGTTTCTCGCCTTGTATGGGGTCGCCATGCTGGTACTGGGGTTGCCCTTGCTGGTCGCCGAGTGGGCGCTTGGGCGATGGATGCGGGAGGATCTGGTGACTGGCCTTCGGCATCTGGCCGAAGCCGCTGGTGCGCGCGCGGCCTGGGCGTGGCTGGGCGGACTGATGGTGGGATCCGCAGCGCTGATCCTGTCCTACTACAGTGTGATGGCGGGATGGAGTCTGGGCTATGTCTTTCGTGCGGCGGCCGGTGGCCTGGGTGGGATATCACCGGCGGCGCTGACCGAGACCTTTCTGCAGCTCGCGCGCGAGCCGGAGCGGGGCCTCGCCTGGCATACCATCTTCATGGTCATGGCTTGTATCGTCGTTGCCCATGGCTTTCGCGAGGGTATCGAGCGAATTGCCTTGCGTGTGATCCCGCTGGCGCTACTCACCGCGTTGCTCCTGTTGGCCTGGCTGGTGTGGCGACTGCCGGGCGACAGCCTGCTGGCCTGGTTGGCGCCATCGGCGCCTACCGCCGGTTGGCTCGTTGCCGGGCTGCGAGCGCTCCAGGAGGCCTTCGTCACCCTGAGCCTGGGTGTCGGCGTGATGATCACGCTCGGCAGCTATCTGCCGACGCGGACGCCACTGGTACGGACTGCATTGGCAGTGATTTCGCTCGATCTACTGTTCTCTTTGATTCTCGGCGGCGCCCTGTTCCTGATGCTGGGCGCCGCGTCAGTGCCGCCGGCAAGGGGGCTCGGGTTGATCTTCCAGAGCCTGCCGTCGGCATTGCCGGTCGGGGTCGAAGGCGCAATCGTTGGCGTCGCCTTTTATGGCCTGGCACTGACGCTGACACTGGCCTCAGGAGTGGCACTGCTGGAGCCGGTGACCCGTTATGCCATGGAACGCTGGCGGGTTACCCGGGTGTTCGCTGCCACCTCCTCGTCAGTGGTCATCTGGGCGTTCGGCGTGCTGACCTTGCTCAGCTTCCATGGCGACACACCCTTGCGCTTTGCCGGTGTCACCGTCTTCGAAGCCCTACAGTTCATGACGGCGCAGGTGGCAGCACCGGTCGCGGGTCTGTTGCTTTGCGTATTTTGCGGTCGCATTATCCCGCGCGAACTGGCCCGGGCGGCCTATGGTGAAGGCCGGGGATTCGCGGCCTGGTCGTTCTGCCTGCGCTATCCGGCCCGGTTGGGGCTGCTGGTCCTGCTGTTGCAGGCGCTTGGTGTGATGGAAAAGCTGATCGGGCTCTGGCAGCTGCCGTAGCGGCCGGGCCGGGGTCAATGAATTCAGGAGAACAGTCAGTGGGCGGAGATCTGTTGCAGGTTGAGGTGGCCTACGCACGGCCGGAAGAGCAGGTGGTGCTCAAGGTCGACGTGCCGTCCGGCACGACGGTGCGCGAAGTCATTGAACAGTCGGGGGCGCTGCTGCGCTATCCGGAGATTGCCCTTGACGGGGACAACAGGGTGGGGATTCACGCTCGCCTGGTGGGGCTTGACGACCGCGTCGCCCACGGTGACCGCGTGGAGATCTATCGACCGCTAAAGGCCGACCCCAAGGAGGTCCGTCGACAGCGGGCCGCCGCGGGAAAGGCCTGAGATTTCAGGGCGCGCCCGGCGCGGCGGGGTCTTCCTGCCGGAGGATGGCGCCGTCGGCCTCGCTTTCTTCACGCTCGGCTTCCAGAAGCGCCTTTTCCTCGGCTTCGACGACCGCTTCGAGATCGGGGGTTTCAACAGCTCGCTCCGCGCCCATCGGCGTCGTGCCTTCCATCCGTGCCAGGGTGTCGCCGTCGAAGAACAGCGAAACCGTGCGCTCAGCCTCCGTGCCACGGGGCGAGCGGTAGTACCCGAGGTAGTCCCAGCGCGCGGTGTCATACGGACTGGCTGCCAGCGGCGTCCCCAGCAGGAACCGCACTTGCTCGCGGGTCATGCCCACTTCGAGCTGGTCGAGTTTCTTCTGCTCAATGACATTTCCCTGCCGGGTCGGCAGTTTGTAGACGAGCTGGCACCCGCTGGCGATGATCGCCACGGACACTGCAAGTGCGGACCACATCAACGAACGCATCGGATCGGCTTGCCGGATTGGAGGAGGCGGGCATAATACCGCAACATTCCTGACGAGCACGTTGGTGGAATCCTCCGACCTCCGCAACGCCGGCCTTAAAGTCACCCTGCCTCGCCTGAAGATTCTGGAAATCCTGGAATCGAACGCTGAGCAGCACCTGTCTGCCGAAGATATCTACCGTCGCCTTCTGGATGCCCATGAAGAAATCGGCCTGGCCACCGTGTACCGGGTGCTGACCCAATTCGAGGCCGCTGGCTTGGTGGTGCGCCACAATTTCGAGGGCGGACACGCGGTGTTCGAGCTGGAACGGGGCGAGCACCACGATCACATGGTCTGCCTCGACTCCGGCAAGGTCATCGAGTTCGTCAGCGAGGAGATTGAAAAACTGCAGCGACAGATCGCCGACAAGCACGGCTATGTAGTGCATGACCACAATCTCGTGCTGTACGTGAAGCCGAAGAAGAAGTAGGCCGCAGCCGATCTCAAGCGCCGGCGCGCGCCAGCAGTTCGCGGGCGTGGCGGCGGGCGCTGTCGCTGATATCGACGCCACCCTGCATCCGGGCCAACTCGTCAATGCGACCCTTCGCAGCCAGCGGTTCAACCCGGGTGAAGGTCTGGTCACCTTCGACCTGCTTGCGGATGCCGAAGTGCTGGCGTGCCTGCGCCGCCACCTGTGCCAGATGGGTGACACACAGCACCTGACGGTGGCTGCCTAGGGCGCGCAACTGTTGCCCGACGATCTCGGCGGTGCCGCCGCTGATGCCAGCATCGACCTCGTCGAAAATCAGGGTGCCGGCACTGCGGTCCTGGGTGATGACCACTTGCAGCGCCAGCGAGATCCGTGACAGTTCGCCTCCGCTCGCCACCCGCGCCAGGGCTCGCGGTGGTTGCCCGGGGTTGGCGGTGAAATCGAAGCGGACATCGTCCTGTCCGGTCCGGCGCACTGGCGCGTCGGGGAGCCGTGTCACCGACACCTCCAGCCGCGCGTTGGGCATTCCCAATTGGCGGACCAGCGCGGTTGCTTCATCGGCCAGGGCGGCGGCCGCCTGCTGGCGTGTCGCGCTCAGTCTGTCGGCAGCACTCCGGTAACGTTGTTCGGCCAGCACCCGTTCTCGATCGAGGGCCTCGAGCGCTGCCGACGCGCCCTCGCTGTCGGCAAGTGAGCGCTGCAGTTGTTCGAGGTGATCTGCGAGCGCCTCTGCCTTGATCCGATGCTTGCGGGCGAGGTCGTGCACGGCGCCGAGTTGACGTTCGACCTCTGCCAGCTGCGCCGGGTCGAGATCGAGTCGATCCAGCAGGCGGCGCAGACCATCGGCAGCCTCTTCCAGATGTGCCTGAGCGCTTTCGGCCAGGCGCACCACCTCCTCGAAGCCGGGGTCCAGCGCCACCAGCGGCGATAGCCGCGACAGCGCCTGACCCAATTGGGCATGGGCGGCAGCCTCGCCGGCGTAGAGCAGGTCCAGGGCGCGCCCGCCGTCACTGATCAACTGGTCGGCATGCGCCAGTCGCCGCTGATCCTGCTCGAGTGCGTCGAGGGTCTCGCGGCGCAGATCGAGCAGCTCCAGCTCACGGACCTGGTAGCGAAGGAACTCGAGTTGGCTGGGGTCGCGCGCTTCCTGTTGCTGCAGCGCGGCTCTGCGGGCGTCAATGGCGTGTACGGCTGCGGCAGACTCCGCAACGGCAGCGAGATCGGCCGGCGCGTCTGCGAAGGCATCCAGGCGTTGCCGCTGAATCTCCGGCCGCAACAGGGTCTGCGACTCGGATTGCCCGAAGATCTCGATCAGCTGCTCGCCCAGTTCACGCAAGGGTCCGGCATTGATCGCGTGACCGTTGACGAAGGCGCGGGTCCGTCCCTCGGTGAAGACCACGCGGCGAATCAGCAATTGATCGGGCGCTTCGGGGTCGGATAGGGCCTGCTGGTCCAGCCAGGCGCGCGCGGCGCTGTCGGCGGCCAGCCGGAATTCACCGCTGACCTCGGCGCGGTCACTGCCTTCCCGCACCAGTTGTGTGTCTGCGCGCCCACCGAGCAGGAGGCCGAGTGCATCGATCAGGATCGATTTTCCGGCGCCGGTTTCACCGGTGAGCACGGTGAAGCCCGTATCGAGCTCAAGACTGACCTGCTCGATGATGGCGAGGTTGCGAATGGTGAGGGCTGTCAGCATGCGGGTCTCAGGCGCGGTCCCGGCCCCAGTGGAGCTTGCTGCGAAGAATGCTGAAGTAGTCGTACTGCTGCGGATGAATCAGGTGCAGCCGAAACGGCGCGCGGGTGATGCTGAGGCGGTCTCCCCGCCGCAGGCCCTCATGCGTCTGTCCGTCGCACGTTACCGCCGCGCTGGCGTTGGCATCCCCGCCCAGCACGATATGGACGGCGCGATCGGCGCCGACCACGATCGGTCGATCTGACAGCGTGTGTGGACAGATTGGCACCAGCGACAGCGCTTCCAGGCCCGGATGCAAGACCGGCCCGCCGCCCGACAGGGCATACGCAGTCGAGCCGGTCGGGGAGCTGACGATCATGCCATCGGCGCGATGCTGGCTGATGAACTGGTCATCGAGCCAGGTCTCGAACTCAAGCATGCGAATGGCCGCAAGGTTTCGCACCACCACATCGTTGACCGCCAGAAAGGGGCCGCGACGCCCCCCGTTGCGGTCAATCTCGGCCGACAACAGCAGCCGTTGCTCCGACACATAGGCCCCCGCCAGCACCTGGCCGATGTGCGTTGCCATGTCATCCGGGGGGACGTCGACCATGAAGCCGAGTCGCCCTTGGTTGATGCCGAGAATCGGGACCCCGCAGGGCGCCAGCGTGCGGGCGGCCGACAGCAAGGTGCCGTCGCCTCCGACCACGATCACCAGGTCGCAGTCGGCGCCCAGGGCGGCGCGCTCGCGGAAGCGGTCGGCAGGGGCCGGTACGCGCCCGGCCAGCACCTGATCGAGCAGAACCTGGCGCCCGGCCTGCTCGAGATAGGCCAACAGTTGCGTGGCCGTCTCGGTGGCACGGGCATCCTGCTTGGCGATGACACCGATACGGTTGAACGCGGTCATTCAGCGGAGAAGTCAGTGCGGCAATAGAGGGCCTCCAGTATTTCACACCGCCTGCAACACCGGCACCTGCCGACGTCGCGCTTGCGGCGCCGGGTGCCTTTCGCTAGCGTCAGCCATGACGCAACCACTGGCAGAGACATGAGTGAGGTGTTGAACAGCCGCGCGGAAGAGCTGCTCAAGCTGCTGATCCAGCGCTATATTCAAGACGGACTGCCGGTCGGTTCGCGCACCCTGTCGCGCGCTGCGGGGCTGGGCCTGTCGGCCGCGACCATTCGCAATGTGATGGCCGATCTCGACGACCTCGGCTTTGTCGCCTCGCCGCACACGTCAGCCGGCCGCATCCCGACCCAGCGCGGCTACCGATACTTTGTCGACAGTCTGTTGTCGCCGGAGCCACTCGATGACGGATCGCGGGCCGAGCTGGAGGCCGAATTCGGTCGCAGTCGCAACGGCAGCCCGCAGGACCTGGTGCAGACCGCCAGCAGCCTGCTTTCGCAGCTTTCGCGGATGGCCGGTGTGGTGACCCTGCCGCGGCGCAACCTGGCGGTGCTGCGCCGAATCGAGTTCCTGCCGTTGTCCGATCAGCGGGTGCTGGCGATTCTGGTGGTGAACCAGCACGAGGTGCAGAACCGGGTCCTGCAGATGGATCGCGCCTACGGGGCCGATGAGCTGGCGCAGTATGCCAATGCGCTCAATGAGCGATTTGCCGGTCGTAATCTGGTCGACCTGCGCCGCGCCCTGCTGGATGAAGCCGTCGATGCCCAGAACGAGGTCAATCACGTGCTGCGCGAGGCTGCGCAGATGGCGGGCCAGTGCTTCGAGGCGGCCGACCACAAGGACTTCGTCCACGCGGGGGGCGCCAATCTGTTCGGATTCCAGGAGTTGGCAGATGTGCAGCGGCTGCGGGGCCTGTTCGACGCGCTCGACCGCAAACGCGATCTGTTGACGCTGTTCGACCAGTGTCTTGGCGCCGACGGGGTGCAGGTATTCATCGGAGACGAGTCCGGCTACCGGGTGCTCGATGAAATGGCCGTGGTGACCTCCCCGTATTACGTCGAAGGGCAGGTGGCCGGCATGCTGGGCGTCATCGGCCCCACCCGCATGGCCTATCAGCGGATCATCCCCCTCGTGCGCGAGACGGCCCGCATCCTCTCCCGTGGGCTCGATTGAGGTCCTTTTGGGCGGCTGCCCTTGAATCTTGGCGCGGCGACCCCAGTGTTCTGGTCCCATTCATCGCTGCGGCGCTCCATCTCGGGGGCGCCCTCTTCGGACCCGCCCAGACGCATGAGCCAGAACGACGTCCCCAACGAACCCGTACCGGAAGCCGCCGACACCTCTGACCGTATCACCGCCCTGGAGCAGGCGCTGGCGGACGCTGAGGCTCGTGCCGAGCAGTCACGCGAGGCCCAATTACGTGCTGCCGCCGAGCTCGACAACACCCGCAGGCGGCTGGAGCGTGAGGCCCAGAACACGGCCAGGTTCGCCGCCGAGAGCCTGCTGCGGGACCTGTTGAGCGTGGTCGATTCACTTGAGTTGGGTCTCAAGGCCGCGACGCGCCCGGAGGCCCAGATCCAGGCGTTGACCGATGGAATGGCCCTGACCCACAAACAGTTCGGCAGCCTTCTGGAGAAGCAGGGCGTTACCGTGGTCGACCCTGGCGGACAGCCGTTCGACCCTGAGGCGCATCAGGCCATGAGCATGATCGAAAGCGCGGACGTTGCCCCCAACCATGTGCTTTCGGTGATGCAGAAGGGCTACCTCCTGCACGGGCGTCTCCTGCGACCGGCCATGGTGGTCGTTGCCAAAGCGCCGACCAACGGCGACGCCGGCGGCGACTGACCCCCTTGAATCGCGCCGGTTGGCGCCCACTTATCAGCTAGACGTCAACACGACTTTCTCTGGAGCCCTGACATGGCCAAAATTATCGGTATCGACCTCGGAACCACCAACAGCTGCGTGGCGATCATGGATGGCGGCAGCGCCAAGGTGATTGAAAACGCCGAAGGCGAGCGCACCACGCCCTCCATCGTCGCTTACACCGACGACGGCCAGACCATTGTTGGTCGGCCCGCCAAACGCCAAGCGGTGACCAATCCGCACAACACCCTGTTCGCCGTGAAGCGCCTGATCGGCCGGCGCTTCGACGACAACGTGGTGCAGAAGGACATCGGCATGGTGCCCTACAAGATCATCAAGAACGAAAATGGTGACGCCTGGGTCGAGGCCAAGGGCAAGCGGATGGCCCCGCCGCAGGTCAGTGCCGAAGTGCTGATGAAGATGAAGAAGACCGCCGAGGACTATCTCGGTGAAGCGGTCACCGAGGCGGTGATCACGGTGCCGGCCTACTTCAATGACAGCCAGCGTCAGGCCACCAAGGATGCCGGCCGCATCGCCGGGCTGGAAGTGAAGCGCATCATCAATGAGCCCACCGCTGCGGCGCTGGCCTTTGGTATGGACAAGGTCAAGGGTGATCGCAAGATCGCGGTGTATGACCTCGGCGGGGGCACGTTCGATGTGTCGATCATCGAAATTGCCGAAGTTGACGGCGAACACCAGTTCGAAGTGCTGGCGACCAATGGGGACACCTTCCTCGGTGGCGAAGACTTCGACATGCGCGTCATCGATTACATCGCCACCGAGTTCCAGAAGGAGCAGGGCGTCGACCTGAAGAAGGATCCCCTGGCGCTGCAGCGCCTGAAGGAGGCCGCCGAAAAGGCAAAGATCGAGTTGTCGAGTACTACCCAGACCGAAATCAACCTGCCATACATCACGGCCGATGCCTCCGGTCCGAAGCATCTCAACCTGAAGCTGACCCGCGCCAAGCTGGAATCGTTGGTGGACGAGCTGGTGAGCCGCACCATCGAACCTTGCAAGATTGCATTGAAGGATGCGGGTCTGCAGGCCTCCGATATCCAGGAAATCATCCTGGTCGGTGGCCAGAGCCGCATGCCCAAGGTGCAGGAAACGGTTAAAAGCTTCTTCGGCCGTGAACCCCGCAAGGACGTCAACCCCGACGAGGCGGTGGCCGTGGGCGCTGCCATCCAGGGCGCGGTGCTGGCGGGTGATGTGAAGGATGTGCTGCTGCTCGACGTGACGCCGCTGTCGCTGGGGATCGAAACCCTTGGCGGCAAGATGACCAAGCTGATCGAGAAGAACACCACCATTCCGACCAAGAAGTCCGAGACCTTTACCACCGCGGATGACAACCAGACCGCTGTGACCATTCAGGTCTATCAGGGTGAGCGCGAGATCGCGTCGGCCAACAAGTCACTGGGACGTTTCGATCTGGCCGATATTCCGCCGGCGCCCCGCGGCATGCCGCAGGTGGAAGTCACGTTTGATATCGACGCCAACGGTATTCTCAACGTATCGGCTCGCGACAAGGCGACCGGCAAGTCGCAATCGATCATCATCAAGGCCAACTCCGGCTTGTCGGATGACGAGATCGAGAAGATGGTCAAGGACGCCGAGACGCATGCCGAGGAAGACCGCAAGTTCAACGAGTTGATCACGGCCCGCAACCAGGGTGATCAGATGATCCACGCCGTTGAAAAGTCGCTGAAGGATCTTGAGGCAGAGGTCCAGGGTGATGAGAAGGAGAAGATCGAGGCGGCGATCAGCGACCTGCGCGAGGCCCTCAAGGGCAACGACAAGGATGCGATTGAAGCCAAGACCCAGGCGCTCACCGAGACCAGCGCCAAGCTGGCCGAACGGGCCTATGCCAAGGCTGGCGGTGGCGCCGAAGGTCAGCCGGGCGCTGCGCCCGAGGCCGGTGGTGACGGTGACGTCGTTGATGCCGAGTTCACCGAGGTCAAGGATCAGGACAAGTCCTGATTGTCTCCAGCGTCACGAAAGGCGTGAGGCAGTTGGCCTCACGCCTTTTGCCGTTTCACGTCCGACCCGTCCCTGCCTGAACGCTGCCCCATGAAACGCGACTACTACGAAGTGCTCGGCGTCAGCCGGGATGCTGCCGACGATGCCCTCAAGAAGGCGTATCGGCGGTTGGCGATGAAGCATCATCCCGATCGCAACCCCGGCGATGCCACGGCTGAAGAGACCTTCAAGGAGGCCAACGAGGCCTATGAGGTGCTCAGTGATGCCGACAAGCGGGCGATCTACGACAAGTATGGCCATGAGGGCCTGGCCCGTGGTGGTGCCGGCGGGGGCGGCTTTGGTGGTGGCGCCGGCTTCTCCGACATCTTCGGTGACGTGTTCTCCGACATCTTCGGCGCCGCCGGCGGCCGTGGCGGCCCACGTCGCGGCAGCGACTTGCGCTATTTGATGGAACTGAGCCTCGAACAGGCCGCCTTCGGGACCGAAGAGACCATCCGTATCCCCAGTTGGCATGACTGCGACAGCTGCCATGGACATGGCACCGCTGATGGCAAGAAGCCGGGCACCTGCTCAACCTGCCGTGGCAACGGCAAGGTGCGGGTACAGCAGGGGTTCTTCGTCATGCAGCAGACCTGTCCGCACTGCCGTGGTCGGGGCACCCAGGTCAGCGACCCCTGTCGGAGCTGTCGCGGTGCCGGAAAGGTGCAGAAAGAAAAGACGCTCGAGGTCAAGGTGCCGGCCGGTGTGGATACCGGTGACCGCATTCGCTTGACCGGGGAGGGCGAGCCGGGCGACACCGCCGGGATGCCCGGAGATTTGTACGTCCAGATCAATGTCAAGCCGCACCCGTTCTTCGAGCGGGAGGGCAATGACCTCTATAGCAGTGTTCCGGTGAGCATGGTCACGGCGGCGCTGGGCGGCGAACTCCAGGTGCCGACGCTGACCGGGCGTGCCACATTGAAGATTCCCGAGGGCACCCAGACCGGCAAGACCTTCCGCCTGCGCGGCATGGGGGTGAAGTCGGTCCGAGGTGCCGGGCAGGGCGACCTGCTCTGCAATGTGCGGGTGGAAACCCCGGTGCGCTTGAGCAAGCGGCAGCGGGAGTTGCTAGCGCAGCTCGGCGCCACCCTCGACGATGATGGCGCCCGTCACAGCCCGGAGACCACCACCTGGCTGGACAAGGCAAAGCGCTTCTTCGAGGAGCACCTGAAGCCCTGAGGTGCGGCGCCTCAGTCGCCGAGGGCCTTGAACAGGGCCAGGTATTCCTGTGTCACCCGGTGTCGCGGATCCTCCCAGATCAGCGGTCGATGATGCTCGTGGGATTCCTTCACCTTGACCGAACTCGACAGCGTCTGGCCTAGCACCGGGTGGCCTTCTGCACGCAGTTCTTCCACCAGTCGTTGCGGCAGTTTCGAGCGTGATTGAAACTGGTTGACCACGATGCCCTCGACCATCAGGTCCTCGTTGTGGTCGGCACGCAGCTCATGCAGGTTCTCCAGCAGGGTGTACAGCGCCTGTCGGGCGAATTCGTCGCAGTCGAAAGGAATCAACACCCGATCGGCGGCGATCAGGGCCGAACGGCTGAAGAAATTGAGGGCGGGCGGGGTGTCGATGAACACCGCGTCGTAGCCCTTGAGTTTGCGCAGCGCATCGCGCAGCTTGTAGATCTTCTGCTTGGCTTCCAGCTTGACGACCAGTTCATCGAGCCGCGGGCTGGCGGCGATGACGTCGAGATTGTCGTGACCGGTCTCACTGGCAAAGCTGGCGAACGGGGGAGCCGCCAGCGAGAACGACAATGCACTGTCGAAGAAGTCCGCCACGGTCTTGTCCGGCGGCGCTGCATTGGGCCCCATCAGGTACTGGCTGGCATTGCCCTGGGTATCCAGGTCGATCACCAGCGTGCGCAGGCCGCGGCTGGCAGCAATGGCAGCGAGGTTGCAAACGATGGTCGTCTTGCCGACACCACCTTTCTGATTGAATACGACACGTTTGATCACGGAAACCGTCCTGAAAGCGGGGATACATCCTGGACGCAAAGTGTAGGCCATCGGCCGGCTACAATGCGCCGCCCGAGCCGGGCGGACGATGGCGATAGCCCCATGTTGAAGCACAACCAATATTTCGACGGCGCGGTTCAGAGCGTCGGCTTCGAACGGAATGGCCGAAAGGCGACCGTCGGCGTCATCGCCGCCGGGGCGTATCATTTTGGCACTGCGGCTGCCGAGCGGATGACCGTAATCAGCGGCTGTTTGCGAGTACGGCCCGATGGCGGTGATTGGGGTGTTTTCGCGCAGGGCACAGCGTTCGAGATCCCGGGCGACAGCGGCTTTGATGTCGAGGCCGTCGGTGGCGCCGCCGCCTATCTCTGCGAGTTTCTGTAGCGCAGGGGAACATGCATCCGCAAGTGGGCGCCAACGCGGCTTGGGATGACCTGACAGTCTCCATGGTGCAACCGAGCGATCGCCCGAACCACGCTCAGCCCCAGGCCGAAGCCCGCCGACTGACGCGCCGCATCGTGGCGGAACAGGCGGTCGAAAACACGGATTTCGTCGCCGGCCGGAATGCCGGGCCCCTGATCCTCGACATCGAGCTGCAGACGGTCGCCGTGGCGCGCAAGACGCACGCTCACGTCGCGGTCCGGCGGGCTGAACTTGATCGCGTTGTCGAGCAGGTTGGCGACCGCCTGAAACAACAGATGGCGGTCACCGGTGATCGGAGTGTCGGCGTTGGCTGAGGCATACCGGAGCCGGATGCCGCGCTCAGTCGCTGCCGCCTCGTAGAGCGACAGCGCGTCGCTTACGACGGTCGCCATGCTGACCCCGGTGAACCGTGCCCGCAAGACCCCAGATTCCACCGTGGCCAATTGCAGCAGCGCCTTGAAGGTGCCGAGCACCTGATCAAGCTGTGCAATCTGATCCTGCAGCCACTCCTTGCGTTTGGGGTCGGGAGGTGGGCTGGTGATCGCTTCTTCCAGTGCACCACGCAGTCGTGCCAGCGGAGAGCGCAGGTCGTGGGCAATGGCATCGGTGGCACTGCGCGTTGCGCTGATCAATTCATTGATGCGGTCGAGCATCTGGTTGAGGGTCTCGCCAAGCTGGTCGAGCTCATCACCGCTGCCGGTGCTGGGGATCCGGTGGTCGAGATCGCCGGCCATGATGCGCTGGGCACTTTGGTCGATGATGGCCACCTGTCGTGCGGCGGCCCGGTTGACCAGATAGCTGCCGACAAATGCCAGCAGGGTCGCGACCAGCAGGCTCCATCCGGCGGCCCGTTCCACCTCGTGAGACAGGGCATCTTCTTCGACCGTATCGAAGCCCACCAGCAGACGTTCGCCGCCGGGGAGGCGGGTCCCGGTGATCAGCCAGGGCGTGCTGCCTTCCGCCGCCTCTGATTTGGCGACTTCCACCGGCTCACGCGAGGTCCCGAGATCGGGCGGCCAGGTCGGATAGGGTCCGGCGAGCTGGCGGCCATCGACATCCTCGAGGCGATAGGTTCGTCGGTGCCATTCGGTCTCGAAATTCTCGCGATCCCGGATCAGGCCGATCACGCCCTCCAGACCATCAATGTGGTAATCGGCGACGAGAATTGCCAGTTCGGCCTGCAGGCTCTCGGACAGGTGATAGCGCATGTAGCGGTGGGTGAGCACCACCACCAGCACGATGACGGCGAGTGCAGACAGGCCGAAGACCACGGCATTGAGCAAGGTCAGGCGGGTGGTGGCGCCAAGTTTCCGCCAGTGGCGGGTCATTCCTGTTCCCGCATGCAGTATCCGGCACCGCGGACGGTGTGAATCAGCGGACGGTTGCCGGCTGGGTCGATTTTGGCGCGCAGCCGCGAGATGTGGACGTCTATGACGTTGGTCTGGGGGTCGAAGTGATAGTCCCAAACACCCTCCAGCAGCATCGTTCGGGTGACGACCTGTCCGGCGTGCAGCAACAGGTACTCGAGTAGCCGGTACTCCTGAGGCTTGAGATCGAGCAGGCGGCCGTCGCGGCGTACCGAACGTGCCAGGCGGTCCATTTCGAGATCGGCCAAGCGTAGCGTCGTGCTTTCTGCCACATCGCCACTACGGCGGGTGATGGCATCGATGCGGGCCAACAGTTCGGCAAAGACGAACGGCTTCACGACATAGTCATCGCCCCCGGCCTTGAGGCCCCTGATCCGATCGTCGACCTGGCCGAGCGCAGACAGGATCAGGACCGGGGTACGCTGGCCGGCTGCGCGCAGGGCGGTGATGACCGCGAGGCCATCCATTTGCGGCAGCATGCGGTCGACGATGATCAGGTCATAGGGTTCCGATACTGCCAGGAACAGACCATCACGACCGTTGGCGGCATGGTCGACACGGTGTCCGGCCTCACGCAGCCCCTTCAGCAGAAAGCGGGCTTGCTCGGCGTCGTCCTCGATGGTCAGCAGGCGCAAGGTGGTTTCGACCCCGGATGGATGTGAAGAACGAATCTCAGCGGATGACATGGTAATCGGCACACTGTTGGTCGAGATAGGTCTCGGCGGCGCTGCCCTGCAACATCGCCAGCGTCGACAGGGCGCCGGCCTGGCTGCAGGTGGCAGCGGCGACCGTGACCGTATGCGGCGCGCCCGGGACTGGCCAGCCGGTGCGGGCGTCCAGTACGTGGCCATAGCGAATACCGTTGCTGACAATGCAGCGGTGTGCGTCACCACTGGTCGCGATTCCGCCCTTGGTCAGCCGGATCAACGGGGTACCGGGAGCGGGCTGCCCGTCATTTCCGATGCCGACACGCCAGGCGCGGCCATCAGTACGCGGTTGGTTGGCAGCGAGATCACCGCCGAAATTGACCAGCACGGCCGCTGGGGCCTCGGCTTGCAGCAGTGCGAGCGTACGATCGACCGCGTACTCCTTGCCGATGCCCCCCAGGTCGATTTCCATGCCAGCGGGCAGCCGCAGGGTCGGCGCTCGCCAGAGCGCACGGTGCCAGCCGACCAAGTCCATCAACCCAGCCACATCGGCCGGCTTCGGCAGCGGGCTCCTACCGTCAAAGCGCCAGACCCGGCGGAGTACCCCCGCCGTCAGGTCGAAACGCCCCTGGCTTTCTTGGTGCAGCAGGGCACCAAAGTCGAGCAGCCGAGCCGTTTCATCATCGACGTCGACGGCGACACCGTTCGCGGTATTGATCCGGTGCACCACATTGCCCTCGCGATAGCGGCTCCAGGTGTGCTCTACCCGTTGCGCCTCGCCCCAGGCAATGGCGGCAAAGTGCGCCGCCTGCGGTTCCGACACGTGCTCGATCCAGACCTCGCAGGGAGATGCCATGGCGGAGAAACGGATGCAGACCGCATCCCCTTCCGGGGTCGCCTGCACGGCCCACGGCTTCACCCCCACCGCACTACCATCGGAAGCGGTAGCCGGCCGTCAGCATCACCGCGTCCAGCGTCGGATCGAGATCGCGGCCGGCCAGGGCAGTGGCGGCCTGCGAGGGCACGCCGTCCGTACTGCCCTGTTGGGTGTAGCCTTCGAGCCGCAGGTTCCATTCGTTACCGCTCTTCAGGGTCTGACCATACTTGAGACCAAGGGTAACCGCATCGAACTGCCCCAGTCTTGGATCTGCGCTTGCGAATTCCAGCTGATTCTCTTCGCCATCGAACAATGCGATTCGATAGAAGTCGGCTGCGCTCTGGCGGTAGTAGCGGACATGCGGTTCGAGATAGCGCGCCGCCGAGAAATTCCACCGGTATGTCATATCCAGGGTTTGGGAACCGATTCCCCAGTCATCCGTGAGCAGGCGAAACGAGATATCGAGGACATCACGGTCGAAGACAAATCGTTTGTACTGGGCGAACAGCGCGTGCTTCACCCGTGTCTCCGGGCGCCCCTCATAGGCGTATCGAAGCGGGTCACCATTGCCGTCGACCACCGAAATGATCTTGTATGGGTCGTTCAGATAGCCATCTGACTGACTGAGCGAATAGCTGATCTGCATGAGGCTCTGGGGTGACAGGATCTGCGTCACACTGACCAGCAGATCGACGATCTGCTTGTCTTCGCTGGCCTCTGCGCGCCCGGTCGGCTGTCCGGGCGCCGGCATGATCGACAGCGGCACCGGTGCGCCGCCCACCGCATCAATGGTGTCGCTGGCCAGGTTGGCGCCCACGCTGACCGTGGTATTGCGTTGATTGAAGTCGCGTGAGACCACCGCTCCTGCCGCCAGCGACAGGTAGTCGTATTCATTCGACGCTGACAGTGACGTTGTGAGGGTCTGCTTCCCCACCGGCAGGGTGAAACTGCCGTCGAGTGCGATACGCGTGTCCTGGAACGTGTCGTCGAGCGGTAGTTCGCCCGGAGCCGTGGTGTATTGGCCGGTCCCTGAGGGACGTGAAAACGTCTGCGGAGTGTCGGCCGCGATGGCGCCGTTGGGGGATGCGCCCGCCAGTACATCGACGGTGGCGCCAACCGAGAAGCTCCGGTCATTGGCCAGCGTCTTGGTCGCCCGCAGCTTGGGCTCGACAGCCGATACGCGACCGTCCAGTTCGCTGTAGATCAGGGTTGCGGTATCGAACACCCAACCGCGGTCTTCTGCCTGTGCCGTGCTGGTGCCGCCGAGCAGCGTGAGCGCTGCAGCCCCCAGCGCATTGGTCTTCTTCAGTTGCATCCGCAGCCTCCGCCACCGAAGCCGCGCCCACCGCTCGAGGCCTCCTTGCTGAAATACGTATGGTCTTCGAATGCCGCCTGTGTCGGATCGGACACCAGTTGCATGTCCGGGCGGGCCAATGTTCCCCGTTGCCAGGGTTGCACGGGCGCGCAAGCCGTCACCATCAGGGCAATCGACATCAGAAGGGGAGGGGTGAGCAAGCGGTTCATGGGCGGAGGGCCTCGAGGATGGCGTTTTCGTATTCGGCGGTGTCGGCGCTGCGGAAGCCGCTGTGTTGCCAGATCAGGCGGCCCTCGGCATCGAGAATCACCGCGCTGGGCATGCCCTGCAGCTGGAAGTGGCTGGCCAGCGCACCGGAAGGGTCGAACAGCAGGGTGAAGTCAGCCGGGTGTCGGGTCAGAAAGCGGTCGGCATCCTGACGATGCTCGTCGACGTTGACGCCAACGAACCGGATACGATCGCCATGACGCGCATGCATGCGGTTCAGCCATGGAAAGGATTGGGCGCAGGGCACGCACCATGACGCCCAGAAGTCGATGTAGACCGGGCGACCTTCGAATGGACGCAGGACATCGGTCGCGGGGGATGCCGAGGCCGATGCTGACAGCCATAGCAGGAGGGGGAGGAAACCGATTCGCAGGCGCCGCATGTGTCAGGCTCGGTGGGGGAGGCCTGCAGTGTCCGCGAGTTGCCCTGACCGTCAGGTGAGGGGATTGTGAACGCTGGTTAATGCGGTTCGCGGGGTCCCATGAAGGGCAGCATCCGGCTCAGTGCGTTGTCTCGCACCAGAAAGTGATGCAACAGCCCAGCGCTTGCGTGGAGGCCGATCAGCCAGTAGCCGACGACGCCCGCCGTCTCGTGGATCGATTCAACCCATTCCGCCAGCGCCGGGTCGGCCGAGACCAGGGGCGGCAGCGACAGGCCGAAGAAGGGGATGGTCTTTCCCTCCGCACTCAGAATGAGCCAGCCGCCGACCGGCATGCCGATCATCAGGGCGTAGAGGGCGAGATGCATCGTCGATGCCAGCCGGCGCTGCCAGCGCCCCGGAGTTGGGGTGATCGGGGGCGCCGGGTAGATCCAACGGGCAACCAACCGCACCCAGACCAGTACGAAAACGCTCAGCCCCAGCATGAAATGCCAAGTCTTGATCAATTCACGGGGCTCGCTGCCGCGCGGGAAGATTTCGCGCAACTCGATACAGGCGTAAACCGCCACCAACAGCATCAGCATCAGCCAGTGCAAGGCGATCGACAGCGTGGCGTAGCGGGGTGTAGCAACGGAATGGTTCATGGGCATGTCAAAAAGGTGAAGTATGCGGTGTTGATCCGCCCGATCAGTCCGGACCGCGATCGGTCGATGTCGGCGGGGGTAAGGAGCCGGGCTCCAGCGCGGTTTCGTTATCCTGACGCAGGCCCCGACGGATTTGTGTCCCGACCAGCCGGTTGACCGCGGAGATGCTCTCGTAAACCACCTCGCTGGTGCTGTCGTGAACGGTCTGCGCGACGCGGGCTGACTTGCGCGTCGCCTGAATCCGCGACAGAAGACCGAAGGGAATGCGCGCGATGCCTTTGTGGATCGCCCTTACCGCAGCGTTCGTCTGTTCAACGGCATGTTCGGCCCGCCGCTGCATCTCGGCGAGGCGCTGTTGCTGTTCCACCCGCAGTTCAGCATCCCCGGCTCGCACCGCCAGACGTCGGGCCCGGCGTGCCCATTGGCGGCAGCGTCGATCAAGGCGCCACACGGCCAGGCCACCCAGCCCAGCGAGGCTCAGCAGCACGGCAGTGCTAGCGACCACGGACAAGCGTCACCTCCGCCTGAACGCCCTGGGCGGCCAGTTGCTCGCGCACCCGCTCGGTGGCTTGCCGGTAGACCTCCTGGCGCAGCATTGCCGGGGCCAGGGAGCCGAAAGGACCGGCCAGACGGGATTCGCGCATGGCGAGCTCGAACGGGTTGAGGATCTCGATGGCAATCAATGTCGGCCGCTCCGGCGCCAACAGGGCCTCAATGTCCGGTCCTTCCAGCACGCGGGCGCTGGCCAGCGTGGCCAACTCCGCCTCCAGTCGGCTCATCAGTCGCGACAATGCCCAGAAACGCCAGCCCAGAAGGCCGGCTACTCCGATCAGGGCGATCAACAGTGCCCACATGAATGTACTCTCCGACGGCAACCCCGGTATCCTGCCGGGCAGGGATTTCACGACCGCAGGAGGCACTGCGGATCGCGACGTTATCTGACAGTTTCTCGCAGATGCTTGAGGCAAGCTAGCGCCCGTTCTCGCGTGTTCGCATGAACGGGCACCCGTTGCCACCACCGATGAAGGTTCCACATGTTTGAGGTTCAACGTGGGTCCGCCCAGCGCGGCGCCATCCGGCCCCTATTGCTGGTCGCCCTGATGCTGCTGTCACCTCTGTCGCGGGCCGATGTCAGCCCGACGGCCGCCGACTTGCTGAGCTACTACACGGACGCGTTGCGGACCAACCCGGTTGCCCGCAGTGCCGAGGCCCTGTCGCAGGTGGCGGATCGGGGAGTCGAGCGGGCCCGCGGCAAGCTGTTGCCGCAGCTGTCCGGCTTCGCCGAGGGCGCGTACGTCGATGAATCGATCAGCGGAGACTACTTCGGCATCGTCGATGTGGACCGCGATGACCAGTATGAGCGCTACCTGTATGGCGCCAGTCTCAGTCAGGCACTGTTGCAGCCCGCGTTGTGGGCCGAGCTCGGCCAGGCCGAACTGCGTCAGCAGCAGAGCCAACTGGCAACACGCGGCCAGCGCGCCACCCTGCTGTTGAACGTGGCGGAAGCCTATTTCGGCGCGCTGGCCTCGCAGGAGGCCGTCGGGCTGGTCAACGCGCGACTGGAGGCCGTGCGTCAGCAGCGGGATCAGGTGGTGAGTCAGGCGGATGCCGGGTTGACCACCGACGCCGAACGCCAGTTCGCCGAAGCCGCCGTTAAGCTGGCGATGGCGCGTCGGACTGAAGTGGAGTCCGATGCCCGCATTGCCACCCGGCGACTGCACGCGGTGGCAGGGCGACACGACGCCCGCGTCCTTGGCCTGTCCCCGACATTCAACATGCTGCTACCGCGGCCCACGGATGAATACGCCTGGGTGGAGCGCGCGCGCACCAACAACCTGGAGGTGTTGCAGCAGACGCTGGCGGTACAGATTGCGACGCTCGACCACAAGAAAGCGGTCCGCAGCCGCTGGCCGACGGTGGACCTGGTCGGTACGGCCTATCAGATCGACGCTGGCGGGGGGCTTGCCGGAGAGCGCGACGAACGCGAGGCCCGCGTTGGTCTGCGTGCCGCCGTGCCGATCTATTCGGGCGGCCAGGTCACCGCAGGGATCGAGCAGGCCCTGTTGCAGCAGCAGCGTGCCGAGGCGGCGCTGGAGCAAGCCCAGACCGATGCCATGTTCGAGGCCCGTCGAGCGTATCTGCAGATGGTGTCGGCGCAGCAGCAGGTCGGCGCCTTGCAGGATGCTGTTGATGCTGCACGGTTGGCCGAGTCCGGTACCCGCGCCGGTTTCGAGGCCGGCACCCGGACCAGTGCCGACGTCTTCAATGCACTGGAGCAGCGATTCGCTGCGGAGGTGCGGTATCAGTCGCTCCGCTATGAACTGCTGCTGCAGTCATTACGGCTGAAGCAAGCCGCAGGCACCCTTGCTGGCGCCGATGCGGTCAGCCTCAACCGCCTGCTCGCGGGCGCCGTGACGCTGACCCCCTGATGGCGCATCGCCGGGAACGGGCTGCCGGGGCATGACTGAACACCTGCCATACCTGCGTCTTGTCGATGCCGCCGGGGCGTGCGCTGATACCGCTGAGCGGCTGCTGACGCCGGCCGGGGGGCATGTGCCGCTGGACGATGAGGCCCGCGCCGTTGCCCGTGCGCTTGATGGCCGTCGCTCCCCTGAGGAACGCCACCGATGGATCGCTGCGGCGTCCGGGGTGACGGTCGATCCCGCACGACAGCGCGAGATTGAGGCTTGGCTTGGCCAGCACGGGCTGTTGCAGTCCGGTCGCTTGGAACCGGTGCCGGTCCCGCGGAACCACCTGGGCTCGTCTCCGGCACACCGCTTGGCGCGGGCGGCGCGGCGCAACCGCAGTGATGTCATTGTGCCGTCAACCGTGCCGGGCTCGCTGGCGCAGCCGGCGATGGTCGGCGGTCTTCACCGGTTTTACGTCGGTGCCGAGCGCGCCGGCTCGCTGGACCGGCCGCTGGCCGACGCGCCGTTCATTGCGCTCGGGCGCCTCTTTGCGTGGCCGTTGTTCGGAGCGGCCGCCGGCTTGGTGGGCGGCTTGTTGCTGGTGACGCTGCTGAGTGCGGTCTGGGCGCACCACCTGGACTGGTGGTTGGCCGGTCGCGCGCACGTCCAGGGCGGCGGCTTGTGGTGGTCGATTCCACTGTCAGTCGTGTTGGTCAACTTGGTGTCGCAAGCGAGCTGCGCGGCAGCCGTGTTCCGCTTCACCGGTGCGCGCCCACGTATCGGTCTGGCCTGGGGCAAGCCGCCGGTTCCGGTGCTGCGGGTGGATACCCACGGTATTCCTGAATTGAGCCGCCGGGGAGTCCGATTGCGGATCGTGGCGGCGCCGGTGACCGGCAGCCTGACGCTGCTCGGCATCACGGCCCTGCTTTGGTTGATGATCTACCGTCAGGGTTCGCCGCTGGCCGAAAGCCTGCCCGCGCTGATGACGCTGACCGTGGCCTCGGTACTGGTGCGTGCCAACCCGCTGGCGCGGTATGACGGGCACGCTTTCCTCGCGCACTGGCTGGGCGTTCCCGACCTCAAGCAGCAATCGTTTTTTGCCATGTTGGGGGTGGGGCGCCCATGGCAGCAACAGTTGACGCCGCTGTCGTTGTCGCGGCTGCGTCTCTATTACATCGCCACGTTCCTGTTCGGGGCGTTGGTGTTGTTGTTGATCGCCCGCTATTCAGCGCCGGCGCTCATCGAGGTCACGGGTGGCCTCGGGTTTCTCGCAATCATTGCGGTTATAGGGGTAGTCATGTTCAAGCAATTGGGGCGGCCTCCCATGCCGCGCGACGGTCTGGGCTGGGATTCGGGATGGGCACGGTTGAAGGCGTGGCGGCCGACCCGCCGGCAATGGATGCTGTACGGCGGCATCCTGTTGTTATGCCTGTTTCCGTATCGATACGAGCCCAGCGGTGACCTGGAGGTCCTGCCGCAGGCGCGTGCCGACGTCCGGGCATTGGTCCCGGGGGACATCCGCGAAGTGCTGGTGGCCGAGGGAGAGGTGGTTGCCGCCGGACAGCCGCTGGTACGGATTGCCGACGCCGAACAACGTGCCAAGGTCGCCGCCAGCGAGGCCAATCTGGCGCAGCTGCAGTCCGATCTGACCTTGCTGGAAAAGGGTGCGCGAGAGGAAGAGATCGAGGTGGCCCGCAGCCGCGTCGCCACCCTGACCAAGCGCAATGAATTCTCCCGCAGCAGTGCCGAGCGGTTGGGGCGGGCGCATCGCCAGGGCGGTGTCAGCGTTGAGGATTACGACCGTGCCCGCGGCACCGCCGAAGTGGACGCCCAGCTGTTGGCCGAGGCGCAGCGTGCCCTCGAGCTGCTGACCAGCCCGGCGCGAGAAGAGAACATCAAGGCGACCCAGGCGCAGATCGCCCGCGAGCAGGCGCTGTTGGCCTTTCATCGAGAGCAGTTGTCACAGACCGAGCTGACCGCCCCGATTGCCGGGCGCGTGATTTCGGCCGATCTGCAGTTCGCCGTCGGTCGTTATCTCGAGCGCGGCGAAGTCCTGGCGGTGATCGAGGACGCCGGTGTGCGCCAGGCCGAGATCAAACTGCCGGAAGCCGCCATGGGTGAAATCGAGGTCGGGCGTCCGGCCACGGCCAAGGTCTGGGCCTACCCGGGCACCGAGTTCGAGGGCGAGGTGATGGCGATCGCGCCCGCGGCGGAGGCCTCCCGTTACGGCAAGGTGGTGCGGGTCCAGATCTCGCTGCAGGATGATGAGGATCGGCTGAAATCCGGGATGACCGGGGTCGGCAAGGCGGCCGGTGACCGCCATATCGCCCTGGTGGTCTACACCCGGGCGCTGTGGCGTTTCCTGTTCGTCGAAGTGTGGTCGTGGCTGCCGTAATCAACCCGCCAGCAGTGGGCGCCGGGCTGGTCGAGGCGGACTTCCGTCTCACCGGTGCCAATGGCTTTGGCGACGGTCAAAACCACTATGCCCACAGCATGGCGGTGTTCGAGGGTCGCGTGTATGTGGGGACCACGCGGGCGATCATCCCGGCGCACAAATGGAACCAGATGCGCCCGGACATACGGCCCTGGCCGGTCGACAGCCCCGACTTCATCTATGACATCCCGCGACAGGCCGAAATCTGGTGCTTTGACCCGGCGGTCGATCAGTGGGTACGGGTCTATCAGGCACCGCTGGTGCCGGCCAACAACGGGCGGATGCAGGTGCCGCGGTATATCGGCTACCGCGGCATCGGTGTTTTTCAGGGCGCCAGCGATCACAAACCCTGTCTTTACGTATCGACGTGGGCCCCCCAGCTGACGGATCCGCCCGATATCCTGCGGAGCGAAGATGGACGCCATTTTGCGCCCGCCGCACGGCCGCCGTTCAGCCCGGCGGTGCGGTCGTTTCGCACGCTGCAGGTGTTCCAGGGGCGGGTTCATACGACGCCGACCAGCTCCTCCCAGGGCGCACGCAAGATCTCCGACAGTATCGGCTCGGACTCAACCATCTACGCCACCGACGATATTCAGAGTGCCGACTGGCAGGCGGCCAACGAAGAGGGGTTTGGCAACAAGGCCAATGCCACCATCTTCGAGATGGAGGAATTCAACGGTCACCTCTACGCGGCCACGGTGAACCCGAAAACGGGCTTCGAGCTGTGGAAGACACCGGGCGGAACGCTTCCATATCGATGGACCCGCGTTCTTCATCGAGGTGCCGGCCGTGGCATCTTCAATGAAGTGGGGGTTTCGCTCTGCGTGTTTCGCGGCGCACTGTATGTCGGTACGGGCGTTCTCAACGGTGGCTTCCACCGTGCCACCGGCATCGGTCCTGCGGCGGCGGAGCTGTTGCGGGTCTGGCCGGATGACCGCTGGGAACTTGTGATGGGCGAGAGTCGGGTGACCGAGGATGGCCTGCGCTATCCGCTCTCCGGCTATGGCCCCGGGTTCGAGAAGCTGTTCAATGGGTATGTCTGGCGCATGGTGGTACATGACGGCGTGCTCTATGCCGGTACCTTCAGTTGGGGCCAGAACCTCGCCTACCTGCCGCTGCATACCTGGCCACCGGATGTCATGGCGCTGCTCGACCAATGGGGTCGCGACTGGCTGACGGTGAATCGTGGCGGCTCCGAAGTGTGGCGCAGCGCGGATGGCGAGCACTGGCAGCCGGTGACCCGCAACGCATTCGGCAATCGCTTCAACTGGGGCATCCGCAACTTCGCCTCGACTCCGCATGGCCTGTTCGTGGCCACGGCCAATCCCTATGGCCCCACGATCGCGCAACAGCAGGTCGAAGGCGACTGGGACTACATCGAGAACCCCCGCGGTGGCTGCGAGATCTGGCTGGGGCGCACCGGGGGTTGGGCGTGAGCGGTGGTCCGATCCTGGTTTTTGGTGCCCCCTTCTGTGGCACCTCGCTGCTGGCGCAGATGCTCGGTTCGCATCCTGATCTTGCCGCGATGCCGGAGCTGCGCCTGGGTCTGGCCGATGAGGTTGACGAGCTGCTGGAAATCTTTGCCATCAGCCAGGCGCCGATTGGCGACGGCCTGCGCCGCGCGGTGGCCGAGCACCTGACCGGGGGTCAGCATGCGCGGGGCATCGCCGCGGCAGACGCCTGGTTGGAGGCGCAGCGTGGTCGTACTACCGCAGCACTGTTGACCGACCTGGCCGCCGCCGTGGCTCCCCGCCGGCTGGTCATTCCCGACAGCGAGGCCGCGCTGCGGCCACACGAACTGTTGCGCTGGCAACGGCTGGCACCGACCGCAACATTGGTGCATACGCTGCGACATCCGCAGCTGCACGGGCGGGTCTGGAGCCGCTGGTTGTCGTCACAATTGTTCGTGCCAGCCGACTATCGCGACCATTCGGTGTCGCCGGCGCCGGCAGTGGTGGAACCGCAGATTCCCTGGCTCCGCTGCAATCGCAATCTGGAGCGGTGGTGGGCGCTTCAACCCCATGTGCGGCTGCGGATGGAAACACTGGAGGCGGCGCCGCAGGCGACGCTGGCGGCACTGGTGATGGCGGTCGGCGCCGCGGCCGTGCCCGCGGCGGTACTGGAGACAATGCTGGAGGCCGGCGCCAGTCCTTTTGCCGGACTCGGGCCGTCGGATGCCCCCCGGGGTCTCGAAATGGAAGTGCTCGACCCGGTTCTCGAGGGTCTCCAGCTGCCGCCCGTGCCGCCGACCCTGGATGAAGCGGTGTCATGGCGTGCCGATGGCCGTGGCCTGGATCCGACGGTATCGGCCGACGCCCGCGCCTACGGCTATGCGCCTGACACTGCGGCGTCACCAGACCGGGCCACACTGAAGCCCTGAGAACGATACTGCGGACGTCGAGGAGGCGTCACTGTCATGCTGAATTCCCGTGAATTGACGCCCGGTCTGCTGCGGCGGATGGGGTGGATACTCTGGGCGCTGGGACTGGCCGCGTGTGGCGGCGAGGATGCGGGCTTGGCAGCACCCGGACCGGGGACACCGCCAGCGGGGGGTGGCGGGACCACCGATGTGGCCGCCCTGGCGCGGGCATACCTTGATGTGGTGCAACTCGATCCAGGGTTCGACGAGTGCTGGTCCGGCGCGCCGGAGGCGGCCGGAAGATGCCTTCGGGGCCCGCGCAGCGGCAGTGTATTGGGCGATGCCGTGCATCGCTGGATCCGCACCGAGTGGTCGGCGATACCGGAAATCCAGCATCTCCAGGCGCAGCGGTTCGCCTTCCCGCACTACCGGGTACAGTCGATGGGCCTGCGCGCCGACCTCGGGAGTGGTCCGATCGCGGTCTCCAGCTTCCCCTGGTTCGGGCAAGGCATCACCGGCCCAGCCGGGGTAACCGCGCCGTTGGCGCGCGTCGGGCTCCCGCTGCTGCCGGCGCCCGATGTCAACGGCAAGATCGCCTTGCTGCGGTTCACGCGCCAGTTCAATGCCGATGCGGCGGCGACCCACGAAACGCTGCGCGCGGCCGAAGCCGCGGGAGCGGTGGCGGCGGTGGCCACGTTTGATGCGCCCGGCAATCTCATCGCCGCCCACAACCACGACATCCGCAATCCGCTGGGCAGTCTGCCGACGCTGATCGTCGGCAAGCAGGATTTCAACCGTTTGGCAGCAGCTGCCGGGTCCACCGCGACGCTGACGCTGAACGCGACACCGGTCGATGGCCGAGTGGACAACAGCATCGCCATCCTGCCGGGACGCGATCCCCGCATGCTGGTGATCGGCACCCCCATGAACACCTGGCTGACCGGTGGCGGTGAGCGGGCGCCGGGGGCCGCCATCCTGGTGACGCTGGCGCAGCAGCTGGCAGCCCGCGTGCGCCAGTCGGGTCCCTTGCCCTATACCGTCGTGCTGATCGCCACCGGTGGCCACGAAGTCTATGGCTATGGGCTTGAGCGATCACTCGGGTGTCTGGATGCAGACGCGGTACTGGCCTACGTCCACTTGGGTGCCGGACTGGTCAGTCAAGCGCATGTCGAGCTACTCGGCGACACGGTGCCGCGACCGGGCCTGACCCAGACCCAGACCCGGGCCATGGTGATGTCCGAGAACCCGGTATTGGAGGCGTTGGTCGACGACGCCTTTGGCGGTGCCGGGCTGGGCCCGTTCTTCCGCTTCGAAGCCGGTCGCGCGGCACCGGGCGAGGCGGAGATCGCCTATAACCTGGGCATTCCCATGGTCAGCCTGACCGGGGCCAACCCCTACCATCACACCATCGAAGACGACGCCGCCCAGATCGTGTTTGAAGCGCTGCCAGCGATGGCGGCGGCCTATCAGCGGCTGGTCGACGGCTTGCTGGAGATGCCATTTGCCGCGCTGGAGGCCGCCAATGCCGAGGCCGACGCCTCGCGGGGGGACAACCCTGGCTATTCCTGTGCCGGGCCGATTGCCGGTATCCCGCCCGCGCTTCAGCGGGCGCCGTAACCGCCGTCCACGGCCAGCAGGTGGCCGTGGATGAAGCTGGCGCCCTCAGAGCACAGCCACAGCACCGACTGTGCGACCTCTTCGGCGCGCCCGGCGCGTGCTACCGGATGCCGCGATCCCAGGTCGACGCCGAGCTCGGTTGCCCGACTGATGGCGCGCAGGCCGATCCCGGCCGAGATCAGCGCCGGGCACACGGCGTTGATGCGGATGCCCTTGGCGGCATAATCGAGCGCGGCGGTCTTGGTCAGCCCCGCGATGCCGTGTTTGCTGGCCGTGTAGGCCGCGCTGGGGCCGCCGTTGAGTGCGTAGATCGACGCGTTGTTGACGATGCAGCCGCCACCGCTATCGAGCATCCAGCGAATCTCGTGACGCATGCACCGCCAGGTACCGGTGAGATTGACCGACTGGCAGGGCTGCCAATCGTCTTCGGTCATCTCCGCCAACGGAATATGCCGGCCCGGCAGGCCGGCATTGTTGAAGGCGGCGTCCAGTCGGACCAGGCGTTCACGTGCTTGTGCGAAAGCCCGCTCAAGCGCTTCCGGGTCGGTGACGTCGGCAGCAAAGGTGGCGCAGTCGGCGCCCTCTGCGGTCAGCGTGGCCGCCAGCGCCGACAGCGCGTTGACGTCGCGGTCAAACAGCGCCAGCCGGTATCCGGACCGCGCAAACGCCTGGGCGGTTACGCTGCCGATACCACCGCAGGCGCCGGTGATCAACGCCACCGGCGTTTGGTTCTGCTGCATCCGGGTTCCTCGTTTCCCCTCGGCTCCTCGCCGCCGTACGCGCGCCGACCGGCGGCAGCGCACAGCACCCGGGAGAGGTCATGTTCTGGGTCTTGTGGTTGTGCCGCGGCTGCCACTGGGCAGCCGCGGTGCTCGTCCCTGAACAGCCTCGTTTCTACCTGAACACCCCGTCAGGGTCAACGAAAGAAATGGCCCCATCCGGCAGGGCGGACGGCGACGGACTCAGTGCTGCTTGAAAAACGCCCAGATCCCTTCGCTGGCACTGAATGCCTGGGTGTTGGCGCCGAGCATCTTCGGCCAGATGGTCTTGCCGCCCGGCCACTGGTGGCCGACCTTTTCGAGCCCACACCACTCGACCGGGTCACGGTCGCAGCCGCTGCGGCGCCAGCAGGTCAGTTGGCCGCGCTGTTGCACCACTTCGACCTTATCGCCACAGCCATTGCGCTTCGCCAGATTGTCGACGATGGCGCTGATCGACGGCCGATAGGTGTCCTCGACCGTACCGCCATCCCAGGGAATGCGCTTGTCGAGCTTGCCCTGGATCAGCAGTACGGGCACCGCCTTCCGGGTGTCGCATTTGTCGAGCATGATGCCCCCCGAGACCGGCGCGATGGCGCGAAACAGCCCCGGCGCCTCGCAGGCAATTCGGTGGGTCAGCATGGCGCCGTTGGAAAAGCCGGTGCCGTAGACGCGACCGCTGTCGACCGGATAGTCGCGGGCGATCTGCGCCACCATTTCACGAATGAAGGCAACGTCGTCGACCCCTTTTTCCTGCGGCTTGCCACAGCAACGGCCGGCATTCCAGGCTCGGCTGACACCGTCGGGGTAGGCCACCAGAAAGCCTTCACGATCGGCGATGGCGTCGAAGCGGCTCTGCTCAGCCATGATTTCGCCGGTGCCGAGCCCACCGTGCAAGGCCACCACCAGCGGGCGCTTGGAGTCACCGCCGGCGCTGGCCGGTCGGTAGACCCGGTAGCTGCGGGACAATCCGCCGCTCTTGATCGTGTGTTCGTGCATGCCCTGTCCAGAAGCATTTGCAGGTGCGGGGGCCTGACAGGCCAGGGTCAGGCCGGTCAGGGCCAGAAGCAGGAATCGTTTCATGATGGAACCTCCGCCATTTGCAGGGGATTGAGAAAGTCGCTCAAAGTGTCGGCGACCTGAGCCGGATGGCTCAACGGAAAGAAGTGCGCGGCGCCCAGCACCGCTTCAAAGCGGGCATCGGGCCACAGTCGTGCCAGCCCCTCTCCCGATTTCCAGCACCGACTCTCGTCGGCGTACATCAACAGGCGCGGCATCGACAGCGCGCTGATCACCGGCATCGATGCCCCAGGCTGATTCAGACCATCGCGAGCGTCGGTGGTTTCAAGCACCTGCAACCATTGGCGTGCGGCCTTCTGGGCGCCACGCCCCTCGCCGAATGGGGTGACCGCATCACGTGCACCGAGCACGGTGCCGGCCACGCAGTGGCGCGCGGCCATTTCGAGGAATCGCAATCCGACCTGGGGTTCGCGGTTCCAATCGACGCCGTCGACGTCACCTCGATCATTGATGGCGGCTTCGAAGGGGGTCAGGGCCTCCGCCTCATGCAACCACATCTGCGGCTGGAACAGGAGGCTGCGGGCATCCAGCAACCCCAGCGCAGTGAACCGCTGCGGTGCTGCCGCGGCTGCCTCCAACGCGGCCGAACCGCCATAGCTGTGTCCGATGACCGCCGCCCGGTCGATCGCCAGGGTGTCCATCAAGCCGAGAATGTCGGCCCCCAGCTGACGGACATTGAAGCCCTCCGTCGGGCAATCGCTGTATCCATGGCCACGCAGGTCGAACAGGGTGACGCGGAAGTGCGCAGACAGCTGCATGGCGTGGCCGAACCAGAAAGCCCGATTGGTCGCCAGACCATGGACCAACACCACATCGGGGCCTTCGCCAATCTGCTGCCAGGCCAGCTTGGCCCCGTTGACCATGGCGAAGCCCATGGCGGTCAGCGTGCGGCGAGAAAGGGCTGGAGAAACGCCGCAATCTGTCCGATGCTGAGGTCGTCAACGTAGCGACCGTCCTTCATCAGCAGCTTGTCGAACGGCGTGCGAAAGAGCTTGAAGTCCTCTTCGATGGCGACGGTGAGCTGGATGATGTCGACCGATTCGAAGCCGAGGTCGGCCAGCAGGCGGGTGTCGGCACTCATGCCGGCGTCGCCGTCGTGGTCCCAATCCTGGGTGAAATCTTCGAGCAGCGTGATCAGCTTCTGGGTAATGTCTTCAGGCGTTGCCATGAGCGTGTCTATTGGAATCGGCGGTCAGAATAACGGTTGTGGCAGCGGCGTGACCGAATACTGGTCCTGTCGTCGTTGAACCCGGAAGGTCGGGGGGACGAGCAGTGGCAGCGCACCCTCGGCCAGCTTGCCTTCGAAAAACGCCAAGGTCGGCTCGACCTGGGTGAAGTCGACCTCTCGTTTGAACGGCGCGAGGTCGTAGCGCCACCACTGCAACGCCAGCATCCGCTCGATGATGGTGTCGGTAAACCGCATGCGGATCACGCGCGCAGGGCTGCCGACGGCAATCGCATAGGGCGGCACATCTCGCGTCACCACGCTGCCAGCGCCGATGCAGGCGCCGTCACCAATGCGCACGCCGCGTTTGACGAAGCTGCAGGCACCGACGTAGGCCTCGTGGCCGATCCAGGTGTCGTTGGGCACCGTGTCGACGTAGGAGGGGCCGTCATCGGCCTCCGGCGCCAGGCGACGGAAATCCTCGAACTCATACATCTTCGGCAGATAGCGCGGCCGGGTGAAGGCAAACGGATGCGAACTGAACCCGTCCATCGGGTGCTCCGGCGGCCCCAGAATGCTCGACTCGCCGATCTGCGCATAGCGACCGAAATGCACCCGATACGCCGCGGTGTGCCCCCCCGAGTTGAAGAAGGTGAAGGCCCCCAGGGTGCAGTCCTTGAGATGGTGGGTGAAGGTCCAGGCCGGGCGCTCGAAATCAAGTCGCCCGACCGGGCCGCCGACGCCAGCAGCCATCAGGCCGCAGTCCAACAGGTTCTGCGGCGGAGGTGTCTCGACCATGCCGTCCGTTATTCCATGTAGCCCAGCATCTGCAACTGCTCGATCATCTGCTGGCGTTCGTTGGCATCCATTTCCTCGGTCGGCTCGCGTTTGGCGGTGGCACGCGTCTTGGCGCCCGCCTTGACCGGATGCTCCGCAAACCACTCGGGGGTGAAGAAGGTGGTCGGCACCTCGCCTTCGAGGTCCGACGGGATGCTCAGCCCCAGGCTATGCAGCAGTGTCGGGCAGACGTCGACGATCTTGCGCAGGCCGACATCGCCAGCGGCCGGAACGCCGGCGCCAAAGGCCAGGAAAATGCCATCGGGGTGATGGGTGCCGGCCGGGTGGGGACGCGCCACCACCGACGGTTTGAAGTTGCGAATGGAGACGAAGCCATGGTCGCGCAGCACCAGCGTCAGGTCACAGGCCTGCTTCATGTGCGGTCCCGGGAACCACTCTTCGCGCTTGAGCACCGTGGTGATGATCTGTTCGCCCGTAGCGGGGTCCTTGAGCGAGTAGAGGTCTTCGATCAGCTTGTCGCGGAAGCGCTCGTACTCGGCAGGCGCGATGCCCGGGTCACCGGGATTCTCGGAAACGCGGATGTGGATGCCGTTGGATGACGGCGTCCGGCAATAGGCGGTGGTTTTCGACCAGTCGAGGTTGGCGAAATCGCTGGCTTCGCGGCGCAGTGCCTGCTCGGAGCCATCACTCTCGGCCCAGGTGAGATAGCCCAGTTCCTCGAGAAAGCTGTTGATTCGCAGGACTTCGTGGCTGGCGGTAAAGCCATGGTCGGAGGCGAAGAACACCTGCGCTTCGGGGCCGGCGAGGGTGACCAGCCGCTCGATGTAGCGGTCCAGATTGCGGAAGTACTCCAGGCAGACATCGCGCATGGCCTTGTCGTGGCCCTGCGGGTTCTTTGGCAGCAGGGCCGGATCGAGGTACTGCCATGCCTGGTGCTGGATCTTGTCAGTGCCGTCGAACATCACCGCCATCAGGTCGGGGCGATCATGTTCCAGCACGTACTCGGCCACCTTGAACCACTGCTCCTCACGGGGCAGGTGATAGCGGACCCAGTTGGCGGTGTCTTCAGGGGAAAGCACTTCCAGCGCCTGCTTTTCGTTGTCGAAGTCCCAGGCCAGCTCTTTCGGATTGAAATCGGGCAGGTTCTGCTTCAGGCGCTCGAACAGCTCGCGCGGGTGCGTGTTGCGTCGCAGATGCTTGGCCGGGATGAAGCCCGGCACGATGCAGCCGTTGACATCCGGCGGCGGTGCCGTCAGCGGAAAATTGAGTGCAGCAATGGTTTTCTTCTTGCGGCTGGCGATCGACCAGATCATTTCGGAATCGACGTCGCGCGCGTCATACAAGGTCCAGAACACCTCACCACCCTTGTCTTCGGCACGAATGAAATCGAACACCCCATGATGCCCCGGGCCCTTGCCGGTCATGATCGAGGTCCAGGCCGGCGGTGTCAGCGGGTTTGGGGTGGAGCGCAGGCGCGCGCGCACGCCGCCCTCGAGCACCTTCTTCATGAAGGGCATGGTGATGCCTTCACCTGGCAGGTCTTTCACCAGTTCGTCGAGTACGGTGAAGGTGCAGCCGTCGAGGCCGATGAAAAGCGTGGAGGTCATGAGTCGTGGGTCCGTACGTCAAAAAATGAATGCGAAGAGATCAAGATCAGGCGGGCAGCGAGGTGGGCATCACACTGCGGTGGGTACACAGCGCGACCACTTCGGTGTCACCGGGATATTGCAGTTCAACTGCATACTGCCAGCCATCGTGTTCAACCGTAGCCTGTACCGGTCGTGGCCCTTCGGACAGCCGCACCACCCGCCAGTCCACGGGGCGACCGCCCAGGCCTTCGCCATGGGACTTTGCAGCGGCTTCCTTGCTCGACCACAGTGCCACCGTGATCTGCGCGAGCAGCGGCTGCCCCTGCCAGGGACGTAGCAAGGCGCGTTCCAGGTCGGTCAGGCTGCCGGCGGCGAGCAGATCCGGGTCGACATGATCGAGCCGCTGATAGTCGAGCCCACAGGGTTGTCCTGGTGGCGACAATGCCGCCACCGCCCACCGTCGGCTGTGGCTGATCGACACCGTCGGCATCGGAACGTCGGGCAGCGCCGAACAGGAGGCCAGGGGACGGCCGTCCCCGCTGGCAAGCAGCTCCAGGTCAGCCGACGCCACATCGTGGCCATGTTCGGTCTTGAGCCACTCGCGCAAGGCCTCTTTGGCGGCAATTCGACCCATCAACCACTCTTCACGTCGGCCGCTGTTGCCGGGCAAGGCATAGAAGGTCCGGCGTTCAGCGTGGCCGAGCACCATGTGCGCGAGCATGCGACGCCAGATGCCGCCGCCTTCGTCGAGGAAGTCCTGCGCAAAGGGCTCCATCTGGCGCAGCAGGTGCCGCGAGGTTGACGGCACCTCCCGCAGCCAGGGCCGCGACATCATCCGGGTCTGGGGTTCGAGCCGGTAATCATAGAGCCGCTGTGGCACCGAGAACTTGCGGTCCTCCCAATGATCAGCCCGCATGATCAGGGCGCCGTCGGGCCCGATCATGTCCATGCTGGCTTCCAGCACGTTGTCGCCGGTCATCCGCAAGGTCATCCGGCACAGCACCCGGGTGCCGGCGGCGGGTGGCGGTGCAAACACGTCGAAGCGCGCCAGCCGGAACGGGAAGCAATTGAAGCCCCAGGTATGCTTTTCGGTCAGCCAGTAACCGGCCAGCTGACCGGCGGCATCGAGCATGGCGGCATCGATCTCGAACCGGGGGCTGCGGCAGTGATCAAAGTAGTCATGGGTCGGCAGGGCCTCGAGCTCGGCCTCGATGGCGTCCTCCCCCCAGCGACGGATATGTTTGACGCCCTGCAGTCGCGGGCCGTGGAACATGCCGTGACTGTAGAGCTCGCCATCAGGATTGTTGCGAGCGGGGTGGGCATCCGGCGCCGACCATGCGCGCGGCGGGGGCGGCGGCGAATAGTTGACAGCCATTCGTACCAGCCCTTCGAAGACCGCGAGCCCTCCGGGCGGGCCGCCGATACCGAGCGCGAAGATTCGCCCGAACGCGCGCACCTCCTGACCTTCGGCGGGACGCGGCTCGATGACGATGCGCAGTGCCAGCTCGCCCTGGTCGAGTGACAGCCAGCGGCTGCCGCGAACCTGGTCCAACCCGACGACCTGCAGGTCGCTCCGGTCGAGTTGGCGCTGTGCCGCCTCGGCCAGCAGTTCCATGCTGAAGGTGAACGGCACCACCGGAATCGGCAACAGGCCGGGATCATGCGCACTGGGTTGGCCGCCGATGGTGTGATCCTGCAGAAACGCATCCTGCTGCAAGGTCAGCGTGTGCTCGAAGGTCATGCGCGGACCTTCGACCGTGACCCGGGCTCCGGTCAGCAGCGGAAAGCGGGTGACACCGTCGGTCACGGATGGGGCGGCCGCTTGCGCCGGGGCGGGTGGCACGGCTGCTGCGGTCCCGCTGACCAGCCCGAGCACCCGGGCCTGCGAGTCGAGAAAATCGCGCATCAGCGAGAAATGCGTCTGCAGGGCAGCCTGCCGGGGGTCGGCGGTCACTGTGGGTGGGCTGGCCGTTGCCGGGGCTGCCGCGTCGGGGGTGGCAGCCGGTGTCGTCGCCGCCGCCAGCGGCAGCGGCGGCACCGGCAGATCCTGCGGCCAGCTTAGCCGCGGCATCATCAGATTGAGCCGGGGGGGCACCACGGCCGCAGTGGCGCTGGCCTCCGCCAGTGGCGGGATGTCCCGATGGGCGAACAAGGCGGTCGGCGGAAACTCGACACCGGCGGCAAACAACTGCGCCAGCGCGCTGCGCAGCGCGGCCAGGCCGCTCTTGCGACGACTGTCGGTGCCGACCACCACGGTGTCGCCGCGGTCGCGCAGGATGTCACTGACAAAACCGGTCAGGTTGCTGCTGGGACCGACTTCGACAAACACCCGGACACCGTCGGCATACAGCCGCTCGATGGTGTCGGTGAAGCGCACCCGGTTCTCCCACTGCTGCGCCACGGTTTCGCGAATGGCGCTTGCCTCGTCCGGGAACGGAGCCGCACTGCGGGCGCTGTAGAGCGTGGCGATGCCAGGACCAAAATCGATGCTTTCGAAGTAGCGGCGGTAGGCATCGGCGATCGGCTTGAACAGGGCGGTGTGATAGGCGCGGCCGAACGGCAGTTCGGCGCAGATCGCGCCCTCGGCGGAAAGCGTCTTCTTGAGGCGGTCGATGGCGTCGCGGGCGCCGAACACCACCAACTGGTTCGGGCAGTTGTCCATCGCCACCACCAGCTCATCGCCCTCATGAGCCAACAGCGCCTCGCGCTGGGCGGCATCCAGTGCGCCGAGCGTCAGCAGGGCGCCCTCGGCGATCTCGCCACGGGCGTCGAGCTCGCGGTAGATCCGATTGAGGTCGCGCACCGTATCGGCGATCTCACGACGGTCGTCAAAACGACGCACGCGGGATGCCGTAAGGGCGGTGTTCTCGCCGGTCGAGTGACCGAGCATGGCGTCAGCCTTCAGGCCGAGACCGGTCAGGACATCGAACAGGGCCATGCTGGCGGCGAACACGGTTTCCGATGCCACGTCCATGTCGAACAGACGCTGGTCCAGCGCAGCACGCTCATCGACAGTGAGTGTCGTTGGCGGCGCAAACACGATGGGCGCCCGCGAATCCCGTTCGCCGGGGACCACGGTTTCTTCCAGAAAGTCGAACCACGCGCGCGCCGCCGGGAACTGGACGCAGACATCATTGAGCATGCCCGGGTACTGCGCGCCCTCCCCGGGGAACAGGAAGCACAGCTTGCCGGGGCGGGGGCCGACGCCGTAGTGGAGCCCGCCACGGGTCTTGAACGGCTGCGCATCGGCAGCGGTCAGCTTGTCACGTGCCTGTCCGAGCTTCTTGCGCAGGTCGTCAAGATCGGTGGCGATGATCGCCAGACGGTGCTGCCCGTGTGCGCTTTCAGCGCAAGCCGCCGCAATCGATGCCAGCAAGGGTGCCGGTGCCTGTGACAGGCGGGCGGCCAGCGCATCGACCGCGGACAGCAGGGCGCTACGATCGGCGGCCGCCAGCATCACCAGCTCGCCGTCGCTGGGAGCATGCAATACCGCGACCTGCACCGGGCGCCCGGCGGGCCGGTACTCTTCAAGCAGGACATGGGCATTGATGCCGCCGAAGCCGAAGGCATTGGCACCGGCACGTCGCGGTTGCCGCGGGTCATGCACCCAGGGGCGAGCAATGGCGTTGAGATAGAACGGCGTCTTGTCGAGGGCCAGGTGTGGTGCCGGGTCACCAATCAGCATTGGCGGCAGCACCTTGTGGTGCAGGGCCAGCGTGGTCTTGATCAGGCTGGCGGCACCGGAGGCCGGGATGGCATGGCTGATCTGGCTCTTGACCGAGCCCAGCGCGATGGTCGGCAAACCGCGCCGTGGGCCGAAGATTTCGGTCAGCGACTGCACTTCGGTGCGGTCACCCAGCGGGATGCCGGTGGCGTGTGCCTCGATCAGGCTGACCGTCATCGGGTCGATGCCACTGCTCTCATAGGCGCGGCGCATCGCCACTACCTGACCTTCCATGCGCGGCGCGAACAACCCCTTGGCGCGACCGTCACTGGCGACCCCGATACCCTTGATGACGGCATAGATGCGGTCGCCATCACGTTCGGCATCGGCCAGGCGCTTCAGCACCACCACTCCGCAACCTTCGCCGAGCAGGGTGCCGGTGCCGGCGGCGTCAAAGGGACGGATACGCTCGCGCGACAGGGCGTTGATCTGGGAAAAGATCATGTAGCTGTGGGGTGGCGTCTGTGCATGGACGCCGCCCGAGAGCATCAGGTCGCAGCGCCCCAGCTGCAGCTCCCGGCACGCCTGTTCCAGGGCCACCAGTGACGATGCACAGGCCGCATCGACGATACAGTTCGGGCCCATCAGGTCCAGGCGGTTGGCGATGATGCCGGTGGTAATGTTGGGAATCAGGCCTGGCAGCATCTCCGGGTTGAAGGGTGGCAGTTGCGCGCGCAGACCCTCCCGCAGCGCAGTCAGCTCGGTCTCGCTGAAGTCCGGACGCACCTTCGCGACGATGTCGACCATCTGGTCGATCTCATTGCCATGGGCGAGCAGGTTGGCGGCGCCACGATTGGTGTTGTTGCCACGGCCGAGAATGATGCCGGCCCGCTCGTGGTTGAAGGGCTTGTCGAGATAGCCGCTATCGCGCAGGGCATCACGCGACTGCTTCAGCGCAAGGAAGTGATCGGGTTCGCGGCCGTCGACGGTGTTGGGCATGACACCGAACTCGCGCGGATCGAACTCGGCGAGATCGTGCAGCCAGCCGCCCTGGGCGGTATAGACCCGATTGGCAGCCCGCTGGTCGCGATCGAGCACGCCCCGTGACCAGCCCTCCGGCGCCTCGGAGACGCAATAGCGCCGGTCCAGGATGTTCTGCCAGTAGGCGCGGACATCACGGGAGCCGGCGTAAACGCCGGACATGCCGATGACGGCGATGTCGAGTGCTTCAGCCACGAGGCGCGGCCTCGCCGGCCAGCCGGTTCAGGGCGGCACTCATGTGCCCCTCGAAGCGCTCTATCGCCAGGCGCACCCGACCATCGCCATCGATGATCCAGGCGTCATAGCGAATCGACTGGGCCTGCTCATCCGGCAGCATCCGCAGCGCCAACTTCAGCGGACCATTGGCCTTCCCGGCAAACCGCTGGACCCGGCCAATGGCCGAGGGCAGGGCGGTCATGTCGTGATGGATGCGCGACCAGACGATGGCCAGCTGTGGCGGCAGGTCGAGCAAGCCGGGGTCGAACAGCCAGCTGCCGTCGCGGTCGAGCCAGGTTTTCACCGAGGCTGGTCGCACCATGGCATCGACGCCGGTCTGCGAGACCCCGTCAATACGGTCGATCAGGCGGAATCGCGGGCCGTGAAACAGATAACGACCGTAGGCGTCGGAGGCGGTTACCGGCTGTGCTTCGGTGAGCGCGGCAAGGTTGAGCAGTGGCGCTTCCGCCAACTGTTCCACCAGACACACGGTCGCCCGATAGCAGGGACGCTTCTGCGCCGGATCAACCATTTCCACGGTAATCGACTGGGTGCCGGCATCGGAATGCGATGACGCGCGCGCCCGCAACTGGATCAAGCGTTCGCCATCGCTGTCGACAGAGATGCCGTTGAACTGCCGCAGATCCCGCAGCTCGCTGACCTGCCAGCCGGGCCAGGCCGCAGCCGCAAACTGGGCCATCCATTCCGCGGCACCGGCCGCCGGCAATACCAGTTTGCCGTCGATGCGATGGTCGAGCAGATAGGGGTCACTGTCGGCCGTGAAGACGTGATCAAGCGTCATCGCACCGCCCGGGCCCATGCGCGGAGCGTGGGTGATCAGTGGCAGACCCTCCGGCCCGGCGGCGGCAACGCCGTGCGCGTCGGGGTCGGCCGGCGTGCCCCAGGTGCCGCGGCCCGCCACCAATTCGACATCGGCGCGCGCGCCGTGACGGAGTTCGTCGAGAAAGTACTGACGGCCCGCAGCAACCGGAATCGGCTCGATGCCCTGGGCCCGGAAGGCGGCCTTGACGCCTTCACTGGCCATGCCCGCATCCCACGGACCCCAGTTGATCGCCATGACCCGGGTATCCGGCCACCGGCGGTGCAGCTGCCAGGCGAGACGGTTCAGGGTCTCGTTGGCTGCGGCATAGTCGGACTGCCCGCGATTGCCGAAGCGGCCGGCCACCGACGTGAAGAAGCAGAGCATCTTGAGGCTGGCCGGCTGCAGAGCCTGTGCCAGCACCTGCGCCGCATCCAGCTTGGTACCCAGCACCCGCTCGAACGATTCCGCCCGCTTGTCGACGATCAGCTTGTCCTCGATGACACCCGCACCGTGGACCACGGCATCGATACGTCCGTGTTCGGTATAGAGGTCGGCGATCAGCGCTCGGAAGGCCGCGCCGTCCCGGACATCGCAGGGGCGGTAGTCGACCGTGCAGCCTGCGGCCCGAAGACGCGCGAGATTGTTGCGAATCTCCCGCGCGGCCTGCAGCTGTGAAATCTCGCGGTCAATCTCCACCGGTCGCGGGGTCCGTCCTGCTGCACGTGCCTCGGCGAGCAGGTGTGCGCGCAATGCGGATGGCGTATCCAGCGACGCCAGGGCAGCCGGTTCGTCTGCGGGCTCTGCGGTGCGGCCGAGCAGCACCATGCGCATTCCGGGCACCGCCATCGATTCAAGCAGCTCGGCAGTGATGCCGCGGGCACCGCCGGTGGCGAGCACGACCCAGTCCGCCGACGGTGTCAGCCCGTCGCCGGTACCCGCCGGCTGCTCTATGACCACCGTGCCGACGCGCTCGTGCCCGATGTAGCCGATCTCCGGCGCGGTGTCCTCGCACAGCAGTTCGTCGCACAAGGCGGCCACGATCTCGGCGTCGGTCTGGCCGTCGAAGTCGACCGCCCGCATGACCGCACCCGGATACTCGTGGCGGAGGCAGTTCAGCACACCGTTGAGGCCCCCGGCCAGCAACGCGCCATCGCCGACGCTGTCGCGACCGAAGCTGCCGCCCAGGCGAGAGCCGGCCAGCAGCCTCACCGCGCCGAGATCATCGCCCAGCGCATGGGCCAGATGCAGCATCGACAGGAGGTGCCGCTGATACCCGGCGCGCCAGCCTTCAAGGCTGCTGTCGTCGGTATCGGCATGCAGCCCGCTGAGATGCAGCACGGCGGCAATCGGGCCGTAGGCCTTACGGGCTGCCTGTACAGCGGCGGCGATGGCGGCCGCCTGGGTATCGACGATGGCGACGGGCTGCAGTCCTTCCGCCCGCAGTCGTGCCGACAGCGCATCACTGATCGCCTGCGGGCCAGCCACCACCAGCGCGGTGCCGGTCAAGCGGACACGGCGCGGCGGCAGGGCCGCGGCACGGCAGCGCACCACGTAACGCGGAATGGTGGTCGCTTCGGCTGTTGGCACCGTCGCCGGTGTTGCCACTGCCGCTGCCGGTGGCGTCGTGGCGGTCGGCTGCAAGCCTGCCAGTGCCGCCAGGATGGCCTGCAGGCTGCGGGCCTGGGTGAAACGTTCCATCTGCGCTTGCAGCTGGTCGGCAACGGCGGCCGGCAGGGTCTTCTGCACGGCGCCGATGATCTCCACCCGTTTGATCGAATCAACCCCGAGGTCGGCTTCGAGGTCAGCGTCGAGTGCCAGCATATCGGGCGGATAGCCGGTGCGATCGGCGACGATATCGAGCAACAGGGACTGAAGGTCAACCGCGGCGGTGGCCACCACCGCGCCCGTGGTGGGCGCGGCACCGGCGGCCGCAGGGGTGGCCGGCGCGGTCGGCATCACCGATGCCAGCGCATCCATCACGGCCTGCAGGCTGCGGGCCTGGGTGAAGCGTTCCATCTGCGCCTGAATCTGCTCGCCGGCAGCGGCGGGCAGCGCCTTCTGCACGGCACCGATGATCTCGACCCGTTTGATCGAATCGACGCCGAGGTCGGCCTCGAGGTCGGCATCCAGCGCCAGCATGTCGGGCGGATAACCGGTGCGGTCGGCAACGATATCGAGCAGCAGTGCCCGGATATCAACGGCCGGGTGAGGCGCCGATGACGCTTCCTGGGCGACCGATGCGGTGGCCGTCGGTGTCATCCCGGCGGGTGCCACTGCGCCCAACGCATCCAGCACCGCCTGCAGGCTGCGGGCCTGGGTGAAGCGTTCCATCTGCGCCTGAATCTGCTCGCCGGCAGCGGTGGGCAGCGCCTTCTGCACGGCGCCGATGATCTCGACCCGCTTGATCGAGTCGACGCCGAGGTCGGCCTCGAGGTCGGCATCCAGCGCCAGCATGTCGGGTGGATAGCCGGTGCGGTCAGCAACGATTTCGAGGAGCAGGCTGCGGAGATCCAGCGCCGGTTCTGCTGCGGCGGGTGAAGCCGCGGTGGGCGTGATTGCAGCGGCGGCGATGGGCGCAGCCGGCACGAGCGCGGTCAGGGTGTCGATGACCGCCTGCAGGCTGCGGGCCTGGGTGAAGCGTTCCATCTGCGCCTGAATCTGCTCGCCGGCAGCGGCGGGCAGCGCCTTCTGCACGGCACCGATGATCTCCACTCGCTTGATCGAGTCGACGCCGAGATCGGCCTCGAGGTCGGCATCCAGCGCCAGCATGTCCGGCGGGTAGCCGGTGCGGTCGGCGACGATGTCGAGCACCAGCGCGCGCACATCGAGGGCCGGCGCGACATCCGCAGCAGCGGCCGGAACCGGCGCCGGTTGGCCAACCACCGGTGGCGCGCTCACAGTCGGGGGTGCCGCAACCGCAGCTGCGGTGGCCGGTACGGCGGGTGAAACCTGGGGCGCGGGCGCCGCTGGCAGTGCAATCGCGGCGGCCGGCGAGGCGCTCGCGGGCATCCCCAGTGCCTGCTGGATGACGCGTTCCTGCAAGGCCAGGAACTGTTGCATGGTCTGCTGATAGGCCACCAGGGCATCGGTGCCCAACGGCGAGCCGGCGGACGGCGCCGGGGTGGCCGCTACGAGCGCTGGTGCTGCGGCCGGTGCGGGGGGTGTGGCAGCAGTCGCAAGCGCGGCTTCGGACCGCTGACGTGCGGCATCGGCGGTGACGCGCGTGAGCGCGGGCAAGGTGCCGGTGCGGCGCTCGGGGTCACCCTGCGGTCGGGCGCAGCCACCGCTCACCATCCACATATGGGCGGGCAACGCGGGGACGACTGCGGCCTTGGCGAGATCGGCCATCTCCAGCCAGGGCAGGTCACGGCCGTCAAACAGGCGCAGCGGACTGAGGTCGACGCCGCGCGCCCAGAGGTCGGCAATTCCGCCCAGCAGGCCTTTGAGACCGCCGCCCTGGCCATCCAGGGAGACCGTGGTGATGCCGTCGCGCGTTTCGAGAATGGCGCGCGCCATGTTGGCGCAAATGCTCTTCGGGCCGAGCTCGACGAACACCGTGCAACCGAGGTCGGCGATGGCGTTGATCTCGCGCACGAACTCGACACTGGACAGCAGGTGTCCGTCGAGCGTGGATTTCTGTGCCTCGGCCGTGTCCGGGTACGGGGCGCCGCTGCCATTGTGGAAGACGGTCAGTCCGGCCGGCTGGAACGCGGTTTCGGAAATCGCTGCCGACAGCGGGGGGCGGGCATCCGCCACCAGTTCGGTGTGGAAGGCGCCCGATACCGGCAACAGCGTGCTGCGCAGGCCGGCCTCCGACAGCGCCTTCACCGCGGCTTCGACGGCCGCGCGCGGGCCGGAAATGACGCTCTGGCCCGGCGCGTTGTGGTTGGCAATGCGGACCCCGTCGAACGGCGCGATCGCGGCATCGATGTCTTCGCGGCGGCCCTGCACGGCGGCCATGGTTCCGGGAACGGCCGCATCGCTGGCCTGTGCCATCGCGGCGCCGCGGACCGCGGACAGCCGCAGACAGTCGGCCGGGCTGATCACGCCGGCGGCGGCGAGGGCGACATATTCCCCGTAGCTGTGGCCGGCAGCAGCATCGGCCTTGAGCCCGAGACGGCCGGCGAGTGCCAGGTAGCCCAGTGAAACCGCACCGATGGCGGGCTGCGCCACACGGGTGTCGGTCAGCGCCGCCTGTTGTGCGGCATCCGCATCGGGCGTGAACGCGGCCGGCGGCAGGATGTACTGCGACAGACGCCGCGGCAGGCGCCCGGCGAGTACCTGATCGGCCAGCTCCAGTGAGCGCCGGACCTCGTCGAAATAGAGCGCCGCCTCGCGGCCCATGTTGACGTGCTGGGCACCCTGGCCGGGGAACAGGAATGCAACGCGTGGCGGCGTCTGCGGCAACGGGTCCTGCAAGCGGGCGCTCGCCGGAAGAGGCTGACCGTCCCGCAGATGGGCGCTGATCCGGTCGAGGTCCTGGGCGAGGCCGGCGAAGTCGCTGGCGACCACGGCCAGCCGCAGGGCGGCGTTGACACGCCCTTCGGCGACACGGGCGAGGGCGAACGCCAGCGTCGACAGCATCAACTTCCCGGGTGCGGCGACCACCGGCCGCAGCTGCTCGATCTGCTGCTGCAGTTGCGCACGGTCGGTGGCGCTGAACACGAGCAGTTCATGCGGCCAGCGGTCATGCCCGGCGGCGGCCGGCTGGGCACCCCCATATTCCTCGAGAACGGCATGGAAATTGGTGCCGCCGAAGCCGAAGGCCGAGACCCCGGCACGTCGTGGATGATCGGGATGCGCTACCCAGGGGCGCGGCTGCTTCAGCAGATAGGCGGGCGTGTCGGCGGCGGCCAGGGTGTCGATCGGGTTGTCGACACCGTGATGTGCCGGCTGCACCCGGTGATAGAGCGACAGCGCGATCTTGATCAGGCCGGCGACGCCGGCGCTGGCTTTGGTATGTCCGACCAGGGTCTTCACCGACCCGAGGGCCACCGTGTTGGGGGCGGCCTGTTCGGCGCGCAGGGCACGGGTAATGGTTTCCGCTTCGGCACGGTCGCCCACCGGGGTACCGGTGCCGTGGGCTTCGAACAGTTCCAGCGACGTCGGCGAGAAGCCGGCCTTGGCGTAGGCGCGCTTGATCGCGCGGATCTGCCCGTCCGGTCGCGGTGCCGTGAGCCCCAGCGCCTTGCCGTCGCTGGAGCCGGCGACCGCCTTGATCACGGCGTAAATGCGATCGCCGTCACGCTCGGCATCGGCGAGTCGCTTCAGGGCCACGACCGCCAGGCCTTCGCTGATGGCGATGCCGTCTGCGGCGCGGTCAAAGGTCCGCGGGCTGCCGGTGGGCGAGAGCGCCTGTGTCTTCGAGAAACAGAGGAACCCGAACGGCGACTGCACCGTATCGATGCCCCCCGCCAGCACCAGGTTGCTGCGGCCGGCCTCGAGCTCGCTGACAGCAATCGAAATCGCCGCCAGCGACGACGCGCAGGCGGCATCAACGGTGAAATTGAGCCCGCCGAAATCCATCCGGTTGGCGACCCGCCCGGCAGCGACGTTGAGCAGGGTGCCGGCGAACGATTCTTCGGTCCACTCCGGCAGTCGCTCCCACACCCGCGGGTCGGGGTTCTCGACAAAGCGCGGCAGTTCGGCACGAACGCCGTATTGCAGGCCGAGGTCGCCGAGGCCACCACCCGCGCCAAGAATGATCGAGGTCTGTTCGTGATCGACGCCGCCGTCACCGTAGCCGGCATCGGCGAGGGTGCGCTGGGCGACCTCCAGGGTCAGCAGCTGCATCGGGTCGATGGACTTCATCGAACGGGGCGGAATGCCGTAGCGCATCGGGTCGAAGGGCACTTCGTCGAGGAAGCCGCCCCAGCGCGAGTAGACCTTGTCGCGCGTCTTGCGGTCAGCATCGAAATACAGCTCCGGATCCCAGCGTTCCGGGGGGACCGGGCCGATGCTGCGAACCTGATGCAGGATGTTGTGCCAGAAGGCATCCGGGCCATCGGCTTTCGGCAGCAACGTGCCGATGCCGACAATCGCGATGTCGGCGGGCTTGGCTTTTTCACGACGATCAGCGCGGGCATCCGCCCAGGCCTGCAGGTGCACCTGGGCGCCCCGGCAGACCTCCAGGTGCAGCGCCTCGACCGCCACCGGCTCGGCGCGCAGGGTGGCGACCTGACCGATCATGTACATGCCCTGATCGAGCTGTTCAGCCGCCTCGATGCTGACGATCTCGCCCTCGGTGTTGCGGTTGACGCCCTTGGAGGCGATCCGCAGGCGCCCGAGGTTGAGGTCCTCGAGTTCGTCGCGGATCTCCTCGGCGCTGCGGCCTTCACGGATCAGGCGGCGGCGGGTTTCAAAGAACTCGCGGGCAAACTGGGTATCGACACACCGCGACGCATGGCCCGGGCCGGTCTCCAGGTTGACCGTACGACGGCAGCGCAATGCCTCGTCCTGGAAGCCCTGAACGATGGCGCCGGTGCTGACGATTTCGCGGGTGAACAGATAGGCAGTCCCCATCAGCACGCCCACCTTCATGCCGCGCGCGGCCAGCGGGGCCGTCATCGCCGCCACCATGGCGCAGGACAGGGCATCGTGGATGCCGCCGGCAAACAGCACATGGACCTGTTTCTCTTCGCCCGGCTTCACCTCGGCGAGCAGCACTTCGATCATCTGCTCCCACAGCGCGAAGCTGGCCAGCGGGCCGACGTGTCCGCCGCATTCACGCCCTTCGAACACAAAGCGCCGTGCGCCCTGATCGAGGTACAGTCGCAGCAATGCGGGCGCTGGCGCGTGGATGTAGGTCTGGATGCCACGCTTCTCGAACTCGGCCGCCTGGTCGGGCCGGCCGCCAGCGATCAGTGCGAAGGGGGGCGGGCATTTCCAGATCTCCGCACACTGCTCTTCGCGCAGGGCATGCGGAACGAAACCCAGCAAACCGACACCCCAGGGCTGATCGCCAATCCGGTCGCGCGTCTGCTCCAGCATTTCCCGCACCTGCGGGCCCCGCATCAATGCCAGCGCCAACAGCGGCAGGGCGCCGCCACGGGCCACTTCAACGGCAAAGTCGGGGACGTCCGACACCCGCGTCATCGGCCCCTGAACCACCGGGAAGCGGGTGCCATGGGCAGTGGCCAAAGGTGCGCCTTCGTCCAGAAAGCCGAGGCGGGCGGCCGATTCGATCTGCTGCTGACTGGCGCGGCGCAGGGCCTGCACCAGACGTCCGACGCTGCCGTGCCGATCGCGATAGTGGGCCGCCAGCCCGATGCCCTGTCCCAGTGGCATCAGCTGATCGGGACGACCGGACCACCCGAGGCGATGTTCAAGCTGTTGCCGCCAGGTGGCGACATCCAGCTGTCCGCCTTCTGCAGCCCGATCATCGGCTTCGGTCGCTTTCAGGGCCGGCGATGAGGGCTTGCCGTAGACCCGTACCGGCGTGTCGACGCGCTCACCGAACAACTTGCACTCGGCACCGTTGAGGCGCGCCAGTTCCATTTGCGTGGTGGCCGGCAGCGGGGATTCCCGCAGCAGCAACAGACAGTCGTCGAGGACCACACCGACCGCGCCGGCGGCACGGCAGGCGGCCGCGGCGCGGACCCCGATGCCCCCCCGAACCATGATCGGCAGGCGACAGCGGCCCTGCAGTTTTTGCAGCAGGATGAAGCTGGTGTCGTCTCCGACCCAGCCGCCGGCTTCGTGACCGAGCGCGATCAGGCCATCCATCGGTCCGCCGTCATGCGCGGCGGCGGTGTCGGCATGGGTCACTTCAGCCCAGATCATCAGCCCGCCATGGACTGCGCGCAGTGCCTCCGCGGTCTGGCGCTGAACCTCCGGCGCCTCGGCGGCCAGCATCAGCACCACGCTGCGATCGCCGACGGCGGACAGCAGTGCCGCGACCCGATCACGGTGCGCTGAGGTCAGTCGCAGGCCGATGCGGGCCTCGGTCTGACTGGCCAGCGTCCGGAACTGCATGTCGGCCCCGGCCGCGTCCTGGGCGTGCACCAGGTCCAGCACACCGGTGGCACCGGCACGGGCCAGCGCCAGTGCCAGACGGGGTGACAGGTCACCCGGGTTGAGCCCGAAGATTTCGAAGGACGGCGGAGCGGGGGAGTCAGTCAACGACATGGCGGTACCTGCGCGTTAGCGCTTGATGCCCTCAAGGAAGGGCACTTCCATCACTTTTTCGTGAACGATCGGGCCGTGCCCGAAGTAGCCCCCTTCACCAAAGCACTCGCCGTGGTCGGCGGTGATGATGAAGTGGGTATTGACCGGCGCCTTGGCAATCAGGGCGTCGAGCAGGGTGTCGACGTGTTCCACCGTCTTCACCTGCTGGGTGTGCAGGTCCTTCATCTGCTCGTCGTCGAAGAAGCGGTCTTCGGTCGCCTGACCGAGATCGTCATCGAGGCGCTTGAAAACGCCATGGACGCCGGAAATGTGCGGTAGCGAATCGCCATCGAGCATGTACGGATAATGGGTTTCACCCAGGTTCAGGAAGTGGAAACTGGGTTCGTCCTCGTCGAATTCGACCTGCTGGATGATGCCGCCGAAATCGTTGTGGTTCGGCATCAGCTTGTAGTCGTCGAAATGCCGGTTGAGATGCGATAACGGATTGAGCACCGGCAGCGATACGCGGGCCACCGTGCGGTAGCCGTTTTCCTGCAGCACGTGCGGGAGCGACAGCTGCGGGACGAAATCCTTGAACGACAGGCCGTCGATCCCGAGGCGATGCACCCAGTGCGCGAATTCCTTCTTGTAGACCTCCGAGGCAAAAACGCCCTGGGGGCTGGTGTGCGGCACCATGCCCATCAGGTAGGTGTAGTGCGAGGGTGACGTCCAGGAGGCAAAACTGAAGCGCTTTTCGCCGACCCCGATGCGGTCCATATTGGGCGTGCGGGCGCGGGCGTAGCTGTCGTAACGGCAGCTGTCCATGACGATGAAGACGACGTCCTTGCTCATGCGGTTAGTTCGTTCCTGGTCTACAAATGACCCCGCTCGTATCGAGACGGGTCGGGTGCCCAACAAACAGACGCCGGCATCGGTGTGCCGCCGTCATGGCTGCGATACCGTGCCCAGCGCCCGATCAGGGGCGTGCTGTGTATGAATCGGGCCTTGTGCCCGTGTCCCCTAAATGACGGAACCTACCGTCGTCCTGCGCCGGAAGCCCCGCTCACGCACGACCTGACCGCCGGTTCACCCACGTTAACAGTCGGTCCGGAGGCTGGCCCTAGGAGGAACCCACGCCACCGCGTAAGCCTTTGCTGACGTGGCAATCAATCGTTAATGATAACGCGCGATGAACGGCACCGTCGGCCCGACCGGCGGTACCGAGCCACTTGGGGACATTTGGCGCATTTAGACGATGATCGCTGCCAAGTGGGTCACGATCGCAGCGGTTCTACATTCCCGGCGAAAGCGACACAGCACTGGCGCTGGCGGGTTGTTGGGTCCGCAGCAAGGTGATCATCGCCTCGGCCGCCTGTGAACGGGTGCGGCGCTGGTGCCAGACCATGCCCAGTGTTCGCGACAGCTGCAGCCCGGGGAGGGTCAGCGGGCGCAGGCTGGCGTCGAGCATGGAGGCAGGCAGAACACTCCAGCCGAGCCCGATCCCGACCAGCATCTTCAGGGTTTCCAGATAGTTGGTTGCCAGCCGCACGTGGGGCGTGAGGCCGTGGCTGGCAAGGGCTTTGCGGACGATACGGTGGGTGTAGGTCTGGTGATCGGGCAGAACGGCGGGGTGGGCGGCGAGGTCCTGGAGCACAACGCTGCCGGCATGCGCCAGGGGATGGTCGACCCCGACCACCACGGCCAGCGGGTCGGGCCAGATCAGCTCTGTATGCAATCGCGGCTCAGGTGTCAGCGGCAGGGTGACGATGCCCAGCTCCAGCCGCCCGGCGGCCACCGCCTCGCAGGCCTGCTCGGAATCCATGAAGCTGAGGTCGAGATCCACCTGCGGATGGCGGCGGGTGAACTGCCGCAGGACTGCAGGCAGGCGGTGCAGGCCGATGTGGTGACTGGTGCCGACCGTCAGTCGGCCGCTGGCGGCGCCCCGCAGGTGTGTCAGCGCCCGGCGGGCATCCTCGAGATCATCCAGTGCCCGCCGTGCGTATGGCAGCAGGGCGCGGCCGGCATCGGTCAGGGTGACGCGGCGACCGATGCGGTCGAACAGCGGTTGGTCCAGCCCGGCCTCCAGGGTGGCGATCCGCTTGCTGATGGCAGGCTGTGACAGAAACAGCCGCTCGCCGGCGGCGGAGAACGAGCCGGCGTCGGCCACGGCGAGGAAGGCGCTCAGCGTCTGGAAGTCCACTCGTCACTCTATTCCAAATGGAGATCAATAATATAAAAACGATTCATTGGAGTAATGCAAGCGAAGCGCCTAGGATGCGCAGCCATTCCGTTCCGATTGCCCGCCAGGAGTCCCCGCCATGACCGCCAAGACGCTCTACGAGAAGATCTGGGATGCCCACGTCGTCAAGGACGACGGTGAGGGTTCGGCACTGATCTATATCGACCGCCATCTGGTTCACGAAGTCACCAGTCCGCAGGCCTTCGAGGGTCTGCGCCTGAACGGCCGGACCCCCTGGCGAATCGACGCCAATCTGGCGGTGCCGGATCACAACGTGCCCACCATTAATCGGGCCGGTGGCATCGCCGACCCTATTTCGCGCGCTCAGTTGGCGGCATTGGACCGCAATTGCGCCGAATTCGGCATCACCAAGTTCGATCTCATGGATGTGCGACAGGGCATCGTCCATGTCATCGGTCCGGAACAGGGCGCGACCTTGCCGGGCATGACCGTGGTCTGTGGCGATTCCCATACCTCGACCCATGGGGCCTTCGGTGCGCTGGCCTTCGGCATCGGCACTTCGGAGGTCGAACATGCCCTGGCCACCCAGACCCTGGTGTTGAAGAAGGCCCGCACCATGCAGGTCCGGATCAATGGTCGCGTCGGCCCGGGCATCACCGCCAAGGACATTACCCTGGCGATCATCGGCCGCATCGGCACCGCCGGCGGCAACGGACATGTCATCGAATATGCCGGTGAAGCCATCGAGGATCTGTCGATGGAAGGCCGTATGACCCTGTGCAACATGGCCATCGAGGGCGGCGCCCGCGCCGGACTGGTGGCGGTGGACGACAAGACCATTGCCTATGTAAAGGGGCGCCCGTTCGCCCCCAGCGCCGCGCAGTGGGATGCCGCCGTGGCCAATTGGTCGCAGTTGAAGTCCGATCCGGGGGCGCGGTTCGACACGGTCATCGAGATTGACGCCGCCGAGATCGAGCCTCAGGTGACCTGGGGAACGTCGCCGGAAATGGTGGGGCCGGTCTCGGCCCGCGTGCCTGATCCCGCCGCAGTGCCCGATCCGGTGCGGCGCAGTGGGCTCGAGAAGGCGTTGCAGTACATGGGGCTGACGGCCAACACGCCCATCGTCGATATTCGCATCGACAAGGTGTTCATCGGCTCCTGCACCAATTCCCGGATCGAAGATCTGCGGGCGGCGGCCAATGTGGTCAAGGGGCTGCGCAAGGCCGACTCGGTGAAACTGGCGATGGTCGTCCCCGGCTCCGGACTGGTGAAGCAGCAGGCCGAGGCCGAAGGACTGGATCGGGTGTTCCTGGACGCCGGATTCGAGTGGCGCGAACCCGGCTGCTCCATGTGCCTGGCGATGAACGCCGACCGGCTGGAGCCGGGTGAGCGCTGTGCCTCCACCAGCAATCGCAATTTCGAGGGGCGCCAGGGGCAGGGTGGGCGCACCCATCTGGTGTCGCCGGCGATGGCTGCGGCTGCCGGCATCGCCGGTCATTTCGTCGATGTGCGTCAGGTGCAGGGGCAGTCGTGAACCCCCTGCGTGTCGTCAGCCCGGCTCAGGGGCAGCAGTATTTCATCGACTGGGTCCCCCAGAGCGCTGCGCTGGGTTTCCGTTTCGTGGAAACCACGCCCGGTCGGTTGGTGCTGGATCTGCCCTGGCGGGAAGACCTGGTCGGGGACCCGGAGACCGGGGTGCTGCACGGCGGGGTCATCACCACCCTGGTGGATGCCGCCTGTGGCGGGGCCATCCTCACGCATCTCGAGACCCTGCGGCGTATCGCCACGCTGGACCTGCGCATCGACTACCTGCGGCCGGCACGACCGGGTGCGACCCTGCGCTGTACGGCCGAGTGTTACCGGATGACCCGGCAGGTGGCCTTCGCCCGGGCGGTGGTCCATGACGGCAACCCTGATGACGGTCTCGCCACCGCGGCGGGTACCTTCATGGTGTTCCATGAGGAAGGACAGCCGCAGCGGCGGACAGCGCCGAAGGAGGCAGGCGATGAACACTAGTCTGCTGTTGCCGCCGCTGCGCAGCATCGAGGCATTGGCGCCCCGTATTGCGGAACTGCCATACGCCCGGTTTCTCGGCTTCTCGCTGACCGGGGATGACAGCGGTCTGGTGGGGCGCATGGCCTATGACGACAGCCGCCTCGGCAACGTCACCATCCGTGCCCTCCACGGCGGCACGCTGGGCGCCATGATGGAACTCACCGCCACCTGCGAGTTATTGCTGCTGCCCGAGATTCTGCGGGTACCGAAAATCATCAACATCACGGTCGAGTATCTTCGCAGCGCGGGTCCGGCCGACGTCCTGGCACGGGCCAGCATTACCCGACACGGTCGTCGTCTCGCCAATGTGCGAGTGGTGGCCTGGCAGGACGACGAGGCACGGCCGGTGGCCGCTGCCAACACCCATTTCTTGCTCGCCGTCTGAGAGGTTGTCATGCAAGCCTTTACCACCCTGACCGCCAAGGTGATGCCGCTGGACCGTCCCAATGTGGACACCGACGCCATCATCCCCAAGCAATACCTGAAGTCGATCAGTCGCACCGGCTTCGGCCCGTTCCTGTTCGATGACTGGCGCTATCTCGACCCCGGCACCCTGGACATCGACCCGGCCACGCGTCGCCCCAATCCCGACTTCGTCCTCAATGACGCGGCCCACGCCGGCAGTCGCATCCTGGTGGCCCGCGACAACTTCGGCTGCGGGTCGTCGCGCGAACATGCCGTGTGGGCACTCGACGATTACGGCTTTCGCGCCGTCATCGCGCCCAGCTATGCCGACATCTTTTTCTCCAACTGCTTCAAGAACGGCGTCTTGCCGGTGGTGCTGACCCCGGAGCAGGTTCAGGCGGTGTTCGTTGCAGTAGAAGCCGATGCCAATGCCGAAATCACCATCGACCTGCCGGCACAGCAGGTGCGGCTGCCCGACGGCAGTGCCTTCGCGTTCGACATCAATCCGCATCACAAGCACAACCTGGTCAACGGCCTCGACGAAATCGGGCTGACGCTGACCCAGGCCGATGACATCCGTGCCTATGAGGCACGGCGTCGTATCGAAGCGCCGTGGTTGTTCTGAACGCCCCGTTCCCGATTCCCGAATCCCGAGTCTTCAACGAACCATGAACAAGAAAATCCTGATTCTCCCCGGCGACTACATCGGCAGCGAAATCATGGCCGAAGCGGTCAAGGTGCTGGCGCTGTTCAAGGATGAAGGCGAGCCGATCGAATGGACCTTCGGCCACCTTGGCGGTGCGGCGTATGACGCCGAAGGCCATCCGTACCCGCCGTCCACGCAACAGGCGGCACGGGCGGCCGATGCCATCCTGATGGGCGCGGTCGGTGGCCCGAAGTACGACGCACTGCCGCGCGAGCTGCGACCGGAACGCGGCATTCTCGGCATTCGCAAGGACCTCGGGTTGTTCGCCAACCTGCGCCCGGCGCTGGCCTATGAGGCGCTGTCGGCGGCCTCCTCGTTCAAGCCGGAGGTGATTGCCGGGCTCGACATCCTGATCCTGCGCGAGCTCACCGGTGACATCTATTTCGGTGAACCCCGGGGGCGGCGCACCACGGCGGATGGGCATGCCGAGGGCTACGACACCATGCACTACAGCGCCCCCGAGGTGGAACGGATCGCCCATGTGGCCTTCCAGGCGGCGCAGAAGCGCAGCAAGCGCCTGTGCTCGGTGGACAAGGAAAATGTGCTCGAAACCTCGCGCCTGTGGCGGGAAGTGGTCACCCGGGTGGGGGCGCAGTACCCCGATGTCGCCCTGGAACACATGTATGTCGACAACGCTGCCATGCAGCTGGTCAAGCGGCCGAAGCAGTTCGACGTGATCGTCACCGGGAACATCTTCGGTGACATCCTGTCCGACGAAGCCTCGATGCTGGCGGGCTCCATCGGCATGTTGCCGTCGGCATCCCTGGATGTGAACAACAAGGGGCTGTACGAGCCGATTCACGGCAGCGCCCCCGACATCGCCGGGCAGGGCAAGGCCAACCCGTTGGCGACGCTGCTGTCGGTGGCGATGATGTTCAAGTACAGCTTTGATCGCGCCGATCTGTCGGATCGCATCGAGGCTGCGGTACAGCAGGTGCTGGATCAGGGCCTGCGGACCGGCGATATCGCCCAGCCTGGCGAACCGGTGATCGGCACTGTCGCCATGGGCGATGCAGTGGTCGCCGCCCTGCGTCGCTGATCGCGCTCGGTGGGGCAGGTGCAATTCTCTATTCGCAGGACGGAACAGTCATGAAGAAAGTCGGTCTGGTGGGTTGGCGCGGCATGGTCGGTTCGGTGCTGATGCAGCGGATGCAGGATGAAGGCGACTTCGCCCTGATCGAGCCGCATTTCTTTAGCACCTCCAATGCGGGCGGGGAAGGCCCCGAGATCGACGGTCGCGTCACGCCCCCGCTGAAGGATGCGGGCAGTGTTGAAGCGCTGGCGGCGATGGACATCATCATCACCTGCCAGGGGGGTGATTACACCCTCGAGATCTACCCGCAGTTGCGTGCCCGCGGCTGGAACGGCTACTGGATTGACGCTGCCTCGTCACTGCGCATGAAGGACGATGCGGTCATCGTGCTCGACCCGGTCAACCGGGGCGTGATCGATATCGCGCTCGGTCGTGGCGTGAAGAACTTCATTGGTGGCAACTGCACCAATTCGATCCTGCTCATGGGTGTGGGCGGGCTGTTCCGGGCCGGACTGGTGGAATGGGTCAGCTCGATGACCTATCAGGCCGCGTCCGGTGGCGGCGCCAACCACATGCGCGAACTGCTCAAGGGCATGGGCGTCATCCACGGCGCGGTGGCGGACGCGCTGGCGACACCGGCATCGGCCATTCTCGATATCGACCGCAAGGTGGCGAGCGCGATCCGCGACGAGGTGCCCACCGAGTACTTCGGCGCGCCACTGGCAGGCGGGCTGATTCCGTGGATTGATGCTCAGCTCGACAACGGCCAGTCGAAAGAGGAATGGAAGGGGCAGGCGGAGGTCAACAAGATTCTTGGCACCACCCAGCCGATCCCGGTCGACGGCCTGTGCGTGCGGGTCGGCGCGATGCGCTGTCACAGTCTGGCGTTGACGCTCAAGTTGGCACGCGATGTGCCACTCGAGGAAATCGAATCGCTGATCCGCAGCGGCAACGACTGGGTGAAGTGGGTCCCCAATGACCGTGCTGAAACGGCGCGTGAACTCACCCCGGCCGCCATTACCGGCAGTCTGCAGATCGGGGTCGGGCGGGTTCGAAAGCTCAATCTCGGACCACAGTACGTCTCCGCCTTCGTGATCGGGGACCAATTGCTGTGGGGCGCGGCCGAGCCGTTGCGCCGGATGTTGCGCATCCTGTTGTTGCAGGGCTGAGCCGGTGGTCACCCGCGGGGTGGATATCGCCATTGTCGGGGCCACCGGGCTCCTGGGCGGGGCGGTTCTCGACCGGCTGGTGACCGTCCCGTTTCCGCTGGGGCGTGTTCACGCGCTGGCGTCAGCGCGATCTGCCGGCGGCACCGTCGACTATCGGCAGCGCGAGTTGCCGGTGACGGCGGCCGCGGATTTCGACTACGGACAGGTGCAGCTGGTGTTGCTGACCGCCGATGCCGCCACTGCCGTGACCGAGGGCGCGCGTGCGATATCCGCTGGCTGCCTGGTGGTGGACGCCAGTGCGGCATTCCGCAACGATGGCGCGGTCCCGCTGGTGGTGCCCGGCTTCAATGACGCGACCCTGCGCGGTGTCGAGCGGCCGTCCCGGGTTGCGCTGCCTGATGCTGCCGTCTCCCAGTTGCTGCGGGTGATCGCACCATTGCGTGCCGCGGTCGAGCCGTTTCAGCTCGACCTGACCTGTTTGCGCGCGGCCTCCGGGCGCGGCACCGCCGCGGTCGGCGAGCTCGGACGACAGACCGCCGACGTGCTCAACTTTCGCAACTGGACTCCGACGGTCTACAGCCAGCAGATTGCCTTCAATATCATCCCGGTCGATGCCGATGACGGCGAAGGGTCCGAGGCCGATGCCGTTCGCAGCCTGGCCCGTCTGGCGCCCGAGCTGGAGGTGCGCATCACCGACATCGACGTGCCGGTGTTCTATGGCCACGGCCAGGTCGTGCGGCTGGGGCTGAAGCGGTCGTTGCCACTGGCCGAAATCCGCGCACGGCTGGCCGCGACGCCAGGATTGCGGCTGGGCGGGGAGACGCCCTCCCAGATCGCGACGGCGGTGACAGATGCCTCCGGCGAAACCGAGATCTTCCTCGATCGAATACAGCTCGATTCCGGTGACCCGGCGCAGCTGCGGCTGTGGAGCGTCGCCGACAATATTCGCGCCACTGGCGCCCATGCTCTGGTGGCCGTGGCCGAAATCTTGGTTCAGGAATATTTATAAGGTATAAAGCAGCTTACCCGCGCAAGTTCACGCGCTCTGTCAATAAGCTCCGACATGAAGCGGGCATGTCGTTGTCGTGGGAGAGGGGTATGCGCCGCCGAATTTCCGCCGCCGCTGGGTTGGGCATGGCTTGCTGGTCCTCGATGGCTCTGGCCTTGGGGTTGGGCGACATCGACGTGCGGTCGGGGCTCAACCAGCCCTTCATCGCGCAAATCCCGCTGCTCGCCGTTTCGGCGGAAGATGCGGAAAACCTGCAAGCCCGCCTCGCAGACAACGCCGAGTTCGAGCGTCTGGGCATCGAACGGGCAGACTATCTGTCGCATCTGCGGTTCGAGGTAAAACCCGGCGCAACTCCGTATATCGCCGTCAGTGGCAACCGCCCTGCACGCGAACCCTTTTTGATGTTCCTGCTCGATGTGCGTTCCGCCGGCAACCGGATTCTGCGGGAGTACACCGTGCTGCTCGACCCGCCGACGCTGGCCACCGAGGGGGTGGCGGCTGCGGATGCGGCAGCGGCGTCCAGCTCCACCGGGGCCACACCATCGTCTGTGACACCGGTCACGGCCGCACCGGCACCGGCGTCAACGCCGAAGGTGACCTTCGTTCCGCTGCCGCCGGGCACGGTGTTGGCGGAAGCGCCGCCCCCGACCCCGACTCCGGCCCCCAGCGCAAACAGCGCGGCGACGACGACAGCCGCCGCAGTCAGTGAGTACGGACCGATCGCGGCCGGCGAAACGTTCTGGGCGGTGACCGTGAAGGTGGTCCGCAGCCTTCAGAACGTGACCGTCGATCAGGTGATGCTGGCGCTCTACAACGCCAATCCCCGGTCGTTCGACAACGGCAGCATCAATGCCCTGATGAAGGGCCAGGTGCTCAGCGTGCCGTCGGCGGACAGCATGCGCGCGGTATCCCCCGAGGCGGCGACCGCACAGGTGCAGGCGCTGCGCGCTGCCGCTGGCCGGGCACCGGCCGCAACGTCTGCGGTGACCCCGGCCCCCACACCGCGGCCGACGATCACACCGACACCCACAGCGCCGCCGGCAACCCCGGCTCCGACGCCGGTCGCGGCTGCGGAGATCGACACCGAGCGTCTGTCTAACCTCGATGCGTCAGCAGACGCTCCGCCATCGGCGGCATCGGGCGACGCCGAGGGCGATGTCTCGGCCGCAATGGCGACAGATACAGCTGCAGATACAGATACAGATACAGCTGAAGATACGGAAACGGCCGTCTCCGAGACCGATCCGCTGGCGACCGCAGAGCGGGCCGAGCCCGGCAGTCGGGCCGAGCGCGTGGCGGAGATGCTGGCCACACCAACACCGGCACCGGCGCCAGTGGCGACGCCGGCCCCCGCCGCGCCGCCAGCACAGCCTGGCCTGCTGGATGCACTGTTGCTGCCATTGCTGCTGCTGGCCCTGCTGGTGGCCGTCGTGGTTGGGGTGCTCTGGCGCCGCCGCCGCGCGCAGACCAGTGAGCGTCAGCCGCCCGAGGTGATGCCGTCGAGCCCTTCATCGGTGGCCATGCCGGCTGCCGCCGCTGGGGCCAAGCCTTCGGTGCCCGACGCCGATGCCATGGCTGACGAGGCCGAGGCTGCGGTGATGGCGGCCTACGCCAAGACCGGCGCCGAGGATGATCGTCAAGGCAATGATGACGCGGTCCCCGATTTCGATGCCACCCAGGTCTTCGATGCGCCGCTCGACAGCGGCCGCAAGCCTGTTCCGGAGACCACCGACTTCGAGGCCACCGCCCAGTTTTCGGTTGATACCGTCCAGATCGATCTGAACGCGCAGGACCCGGTTGCCGAAGCCGATATTCATTTGGCCTACGGCCTGTATGACGAAGCCGCCCTGACCCTGAAGGCAGCGCTGGAAAAGGCACCAGACGATGGGGCCCTGCATGCCAAATTGGCCGAGGTGTACTTCGCGGCCGGGCGGCCGTTGGAGTTTGTCGAGGCCGCCGAGGCGGCGCGACCACACGTCTCACCGGCCGATTGGCAAAAGCTGGCCCTGTTCGGCAGCCAGATCGCGCCGGATTCGTCGCTGTTCGCCGATGCCGGAAGCACCGATGATGGTGCCCTGTCGGCCGATCTCGACCTCAGCTTCGATGACGTCGAGGAGACCTCCGCCGCGGGCGACAACACCGTCGCCGCCACCGACAATGAGGTCGATTTCAATCTCGAATTCGACACACCTGCCACGCCGGGCGCCGCCGCCACGTCGGAACCGCAACCGGCGGAAGCCCCACCGGGGGACAACGTGCTGGACTTCCAGCTCGACGATATTGATGCCGTGATGGCGTCGACACCCGCGCTCGACCTGTCGGATGAGAACCGCGCTGATGCGCCGGCCGCCGCCGGCGACGACACCGAATCCGTTTCCGACAACTCGCTCGAGTTCCGGCTCGATGACTTCGGCGCAGACGACACACTGGCATCGCCGCCGCCGTCGAGCCCGGAGAGCGCAGACGAATCGCTGCTGTCGGTTGAATCGCCGGTCGATGCCCCCGTGGCCGACGTGCCCGGCGATGGTCTGTCCTTGCCGGAGCTCGATACCGAGCCGCCAGCCGAAACGCCGCCGCCCGCATCCGACATCGCCAATGCAGGCGATGCCGCGTCGGTCCCCCTGGAACTGGACCTGGCCGAATTCGACCTCGGTGTCGAGCCCGCTGCGGAAGGCGGCGACGATGGAATTGAAGTCGACAGCGCCACCATCGAGGAATTCAAGCTGGATGATTTCGAGCTTGAATCCGACAGCGATGTCATCTCTTCCGGTGACGAGGCCGGCACCAAGCTTGATCTGGCGCGAGCCTATGTCGACATGGGTGACAACGAGATGGCCCGCGTGCTGCTCGACGAGGTGCTGGCCCAGGGCAGCGAGGCCCAGAAGTCCGACGCCCGGGCGTTGATTTCGCGCCTTGGCTGATGGCGCGGCACGGACCCGGGGTCTGCAGCCGCTGACCCGGCTGTTGGCGCTGCTGATCGTGGCGCCGTCCCTGGGTGGGCTACCGCTGCCTGACCTGACGGTGCTGACGCTGTTGCTGCTCGCCGGCTATCGCCACAGTAGCCCGGCAGCGCTACCGCGGCTGTGGTTCGGCATCGGCCGTTTGCGGTGGCTACTGCTGTCAATCCTGGTGCTCTATCTGGGGTTTACCCCCGGCGAACCCTTGACCGTCTGGACCCCGGGCTTCAGCCACGAAGGCCTGCTGGAAGGGAGCCGACGGGTGTTGGTGCTGCTCAGCCTGGTCACTGCGGTCTACTGGCTGATGGCAACCACGCCGGTGCCGCAGCTGGTCGGCGCGTTTGATCAACTGCTGCGACCGCTGCGGATGTGCCGGGTGCCGACCGAACGCTTTACCCGCCGGTTGGCCTTGACGCTGGCCGCGCTCGACGGCGTCGAAGCCCGCTATCGGGCGCTACGGGCCGACGGGCAGGGCGGCCTGGCGTTGGCGTCGGCCTGGATTGCCGGCCTCGAGCAGCAGCCTCCAGACGACGACGCCACTGCCGTCGGGTGTGCAGTTCCCGCGCGCTCGGAATGGCTGCTGTTGTTGTTGCTGCTGCTGGCGGTGCTGACATGGCCACGCTGACCCGCTGGGCTGCGGGGGTGGAGTATCAGGGCACCGCCTATTCGGGCTGGCAGTCGCTGCCCGGCCGGGCGACGGTTCAGGGCACCCTCGAAGCGGCCCTGTCGACGGTTGCCGATGCACCGGTGGCGGTCATCACCGCCGGTCGCACCGATGCCGGGGTGCACGCCCTGCAGCAGGTGGTGCATTTCGACAGCGCCGCCCCGCGTCGCGCCGACAGCTGGTTGTTTGGCGTCAACAGCCTGTTGCCGGAGGACATCAGCCTGCGCTGGGTACAACCGGTGCCGGCGGCGTTCCATGCCCGTTTCGGTGCCATTCGTCGCGACTACCGCTACGTCATCCACAACCGGCGCACCCGCAGCGCCCTGCTGGCCCGCCGCGCGACCTGGTTGCTGCGTCCGCTGGATGTCGAGGCCATGGCCGAGGCTGCACAGGCGCTGCTGGGCGAACACGACTTCAGCAGCTTTCGCGATTCGCAGTGCCAGGCGCCCTCGCCGGTGCGGCGCCTGGAAACCGTCAGCGTTCGCCGTCAGGGTGACTTCGTGCTGGTTGATGTCGGCGGCAATGCCTTCCTCCACCATATGGTTCGCAACATCGTCGGCACGCTGGCGGAAGTCGGGTACGGCCGGCAACCGGTTTCTTGGGTCGCGGCAGTGCTGGCAGCGCGCGACCGGCGGCTTGCCGGCATGACCGCCGCGGCTGACGGCTTATACTTCGTCGGCCCTCGTTACGCGGCGGAATTCGACCTTCCGCCACCGCCCACGCCCTGGTTTCCGACCGCATGAGCCTCCCCGCCGGCCCCTACCGGACCCGCATCAAGTTTTGTGGCATGACCCGCGCGGCCGATGTTGATGCGGCGGTGTTGTTGGGCGTCGATCTGGTCGGCTTCGTGCTGGTTCCCGCAAGCCCCCGGTACGTCACTGCCGATCACGCTGAAAGTTTGCGACAACGACTGCCCCCCGGGGTGGCCAGTGTGGCCTTGTTCAAGGATGCCAGCGACGCTGACGTGGCGGCGGCGCTGTCGCAGTTCCGCCCGGACTGGCTGCAGTTCCATGGACGTGAGACGGCGGATTTCTGTGGCCGCTGGAACACGCCATACCTGCGTGCCGTGGCGATGCGCGATACCGCGATCGATCTGGTGGCGGAAGCGGCCGCGCATCCGGGTGCCGCAGCACTGCTGCTCGACGGTCATGCCCCCGGTGAAATGGGTGGAAGTGGCCAGGCCTTCGACTGGGCGCGGGCGCGAACCGACATCGGGCGCCCGCTGTTTGTCGCCGGTGGCCTTGATGCCGGCAACGTCGCGCAGGCCGTCGCACAGGCGTGGCCATATGCGGTGGATGTCTCAAGTGGCATTGAATCCGCACCGGGGATCAAGGATTCCGGCAAAATGGCGGACTTCGTCGCGGCGGTACGCGAAGCAGACGCCCGCCGGATGCCGCAACCTCCCAACCGGTCCTGACATGTCCTACGACTATCCCGATGCCCGCGGCCATTTCGGCCCTTACGGCGGGCAGTTCGTCGCCGAAACCCTGATGGAGCCGCTGGCGCGTCTGACCGAAGCCTATGCCGCGCTCAAGGACGATCCTGCGTTTCGCGCCGAACTCGACCGCGATTTGAAGCATTACGTCGGGCGGCCGAGTCCGCTCTATCCGGCTGAACGCCTGACCACCCGCTGGGGCGGGGCGCAGATCTGGCTGAAGCGCGAAGACCTGAATCACACCGGCGCCCACAAGATCAACAACACGGTGGGCCAGGCCCTGTTGGCCAAGCATCTGGGCAAGACCCGCATCATTGCCGAGACCGGCGCCGGGCAGCATGGCGTTGCCTCGGCCACCATCGCCGCGCGGCTGGGGTTGAAGTGCGTGGTTTACATGGGCGCCGAAGATGTCCAGCGACAGTCGCCCAACGTCTACCGAATGAAGCTGCTGGGCGCAGAAGTGATTCCGGTGCACTCGGGCACGCGCACGCTCAAGGATGCGCTCAATGAAGCCCTGCGCGACTGGGTGACGAATGTGGATGACACCTTCTATGTCATCGGCACCGTCGCCGGCCCGCACCCGTACCCGATGCTGGTTCGGGACTTCAACGCGGTGGTCGGACGCGAACTGCTGGTGCAGTGTCCCGAGCAGATCGGCCGACTGCCCGATGCCATGGTCGCCTGTGTCGGCGGTGGGTCCAACGCCATCGGCATGTTCCACCCCCTGATTCCGCATGCCGAAGTGGCGCTTTACGGTGTCGAGGCCGGGGGGCATGGAATCGACACGCCCGATCATGCGGCGCCGCTGTCTGCTGGCCGCCCCGGCGTCCTGCATGGCAACAAGACCTACGTCATGTCCGATGCCGACGGCCAGATCATCGGCACCCATTCGGTATCCGCGGGTCTCGACTACCCCGGCGTCGGCCCCGAACATGCCTGGCTGAAGGACACTGGTCGGGTCACCTATACCGCCATCAACGATGATGACGCGCTGGCCGCCTTTCACGAGCTGACCCGGGTCGAAGGCATCATCCCGGCGCTCGAGTCGGCGCATGCGGTGGCCTACGCCAAAGTGCTGGCCGCCACGATGCGCCCCGACCAGCACATCGTCATCAACCTTTCCGGCCGTGGCGACAAGGACATCTTCACGGTCGCCCGCATGGACGGTATCGAACTGACGTGACGCGCCTTCTTCTCCTCTCCATTGCGCGCCATTCGAGCCGAACCCCATGAGCCGACTGAAACCGACGCTTGACCGACTGCGCGAGCAGGGACGCAAGGCACTGATCCCGTTCATCACCGCGGGCGATCCGCATCCCCGACACACCCCAGATCTGATGCATGCGCTGGTGGAAGCCGGTGCTGACGTGGTGGAGCTGGGTGTACCGTTTTCCGACCCGATGGCGGACGGTCCGGTCATCCAGCTGGCATGCGAGCGTGCCTTGCAGGCCGGTACCACCCTGCGCAAGGTGTTGGAGATGGTGCGGTTGTTCCGCACCCGCGACGAGCAGACGCCGGTGGTGTTGATGGGTTACCTCAACCCGATCGAGCGCTTCGGGATCGAGGACTTCGCCACCGCCGCCCGCGACGCTGGCGTCGACGGCATCCTGATTGTCGACCTGGCGGTGGAAGAAGCCGAGGCCTACCTCACACCGCTGCGCGCGGCCGGGCTCGACAGCATTTTCCTGTTGTCGCCGACCACCGCCGATGCCCGCATCGCCAAGGTGGCCGAGGTGGCCAGCGGTTATCTCTACTACGTGTCGTTGAAGGGCGTGACCGGTGCCGCCACCCTGGATGTCGACAGCGTCCGTGAGCGTATCGACATCATTCGTCGCCACACCGCGTTGCCGGTGGCCGTCGGCTTCGGGATTCGGGACGCCGCCTCGGCCCGGGCCGTGGGCGCGGTGTCCGATGGTGTGGTGGTGGGCAGTGCCCTGGTCACCCTGATCCAACAGCATCAGGAAGCGCCGGAGACACTGCCGGCATTGCTGGGGGCGACCCTTGCGGACATTCGCCGAGCGCTCGATTCACTATCATGAGGCCATGACGCCAATGTCCCCTTCCCGCCGAATCGCACTGGACCGACTGACATGAGCTGGCTCGACAAACTGACTGCCTCCAAGCTCAACAGCCCGTCGAACCGCAAGCGCAATGTGCCTGAGGGCCTGTGGACCAAGTGCGGCAGCTGCCAGTCGGTGCTGTATCGGGCCGAGCTGGAACGCACGCTGGAGGTCTGCCCCAAGTGCGGCACCCACCGCGCCATCGGCGCCCGCCTGCGGCTCGACCAGTTTCTCGACCCGGAACCGCGGGAGGAGATCGGGCAGGGCGTCACGCCGACCGATCCCCTGCGCTTCAAGGACAGCCGCAAGTATCGTGATCGTCTGAAGGAAGCGCAGAGCCAGACCGGCGAACAGGACGCGCTCATCGTCATGCGCGGAAAGCTCATCGGACTGCCAGTGGTCGCCGCAGCCTTCGAGTTCGAATTCATGGGCGGGTCGATGGGCTCGGTGGTGGGCGAGAAATTCGTTCGCGCGGTACAGGCGGCGATCGAGCACGGCGTACCGCTGATCTGCTTCAGCGCCACGGGTGGTGCGCGCATGCAGGAATCGCTGTTCTCGCTGATGCAGATGGCCAAGACCTCGGCGGCGCTGGCGCAGCTTGCCGACCGCGGGCTGCCATTCGTGTCGGTGATGACCCACCCGACGATGGGCGGCGTGTCCGCCAGTCTGGCCATGCTCGGCGACATCAACGTGGCCGAGCCCAAGGCGCTGATCGGCTTTGCCGGACCGCGGGTGATTGAGCAGACGGTTCGTCAGAAACTGCCCGAAGGCTTCCAGCGCGCCGAATTCTTGCTGGAGAGCGGCCATATCGACCTGATCATCGATCGCCGTGAAATGCGTGAACGCCTGCATCGTCTGCTGGCCATGCTCACGCATTTCGTGTCGGACGCTGCCTGAATGCTGGGCCCCTGGGCCGGCGCAGCACCCGGCCCGAACGCGACGCTGGACGAATGGCTGGACTGGCAGACCCGCCAGCATCCCCGGGCCATTGAACTGGGTCTGACGCGGGTCACAGAGGTCGCCGACCGGCTCGGCTTGCGCCAGCAGCCACCGCTCACCCTGACCATCGCTGGTACCAACGGCAAGGGCGCCTGTACGGTGCTTGCCGCCGACATCCTGCGGCGTGCCGGCAAGCGGGTGGGGCGCTTCACCTCGCCGCATCTACGTCGCTACAACGAGCGCATTCACATCGACGGCGTCGACGTCGATGACCCGGCCCTGATCACCGCCTTCGTCGCCATCGAGGCCGCGCGCGGCGATGTGCCACTGACCTATTTCGAGTTCGGCACGTTGGCGGCCCTGTGGCTGTTCCGCGAGGCAGGGTGCGAGATTCAGGTGCTCGAGGTCGGGCTCGGCGGTCGCCTCGACGCGGTCAACCTGATCGACGCCGACGCCGCACTGGTCACCAGTATCGGGCTCGACCATGGTGACTGGCTGGGGCACACGATCGAGGCGGTCGCCCGGGAGAAGGCGGGCGTGTTTCGCGCCGGACGTCCGGCGATCTGGGCCGAACCGGAATGGCCGTCAACAGTGGCGGATGCGTTGACGGCAAATGGCATCAACCCCTCGCGACTGCCGGCGCAGCTGCCGATGGCTGCCGATGGATGGCAACTGCCGGCAAGCCGCTGGGGTGACCGGCAATGGCCGATGCCACGGTTGCCGGGGGCCCATCAGGTGCGCAATGCGGCGGCGGTGCTGCACTTGTTGGATTCGCTGGGCGACCGTCTCCCTCTGCCCCCCGAGGTCATCGTCGCTGCTCTCGCGGCGTGGCAGGTGCCCGGCCGTTGTGAGCGCCGGGGCCGCCTGCTGCTGGATGTCGCCCACAACGCGGAAGCCATGCGCGCCCTGGTGCCGGTGCTGCGTCAGCAGCCGGGCCCGATCATGGCCGTGCTCGGCATGCTTGATGACAAGCCGGTGGAGGCGATCGGCGCCATCCTGGCGACGGTGGTGAGCGCCGTTCACCTGGTGGACCTGCCGCCGCCGCGGGGGCTGACCGCGGAGGTTCTGCGTGCACGTCTGGGCGGGCAGGTGCCGGTCCAGGGCACCCATGCGACCATGGCGGCAGCGCTGGCCGCAACCGAGGGTGCCAGCACCGTTCTCGTCTGTGGATCCTTTCTGACTGTTGCCGCCGCGCTGGAGGCTCTCGATGGATGACACGCTGAAGCGCCGCCTGGTGGGAGGGCTGCTGCTGATTGGACTGGCCTGGTTGCTGGCGGCGCTGCTGCCGGCACCGCCGCCGCCGGGCGAGCGCAGTGAACAGACCACCGTATTCGACCTGCGGAACCCCGATGCCCCGGCGCGTACCACGGTTGACGCCGCTGCCGTTCAGCCGTCGGCCGTGCCGACTCCGCCAGCGGCCGCGCCCGACGCCACCGATGACGCGGCTGGTGATTGGCCGATGGCGGACGTGCCGGATCCCGCACCGGCAGTGGCACAGCCCGAGCCCCCGGTCGTCGCGCGCACGCCGCCGGTGGCCACGCCGGCGCCGCGGCCGACACCGGCGCCGACCGTCGCCCCCAGTGCCGCGCCCAGCGGCGGATGGTGGGTACAGGTGGGGGCGTACAGCGCCCGTGAAGGCGCCGAGCAGGTGCGGGAAACGCTGCGGGTGGCTGACCTGCCGGCGCGCGTGCTGAGTGCGGCTGTCAACGGCAAGACCATTCATCGGGTTCGGGTCGGCCCCTATTCCAGCGAGACGCAGGCCGAGTCGGCACAGGCGCGTGCGGTGCTGCTGGGTCATGCCAATGCAACGGTCATTCGACCGTGAATTCGGCGCATGGCGCCCGGTGCGGGTGATAAACTCGCGCGCTTTCACGGCAGCCACGGGGAAAGCGCTGACGCCGCCCTCTCATTTCGCCGCAATGCGGATTGCGGCCGGCCAGGAGCGACATGTGAACGGTATGGCAATACGTGAGCGAGAAATGATGCCGGCAGGTCCGTATTCGCGCCGCACGCCGGGTGTGGCACTGCACTAGCGCATGAACTGGGTCGACTACGTCATTATTGCCACGCTGGTGCTTTCGACACTGGCCGGCGTCATTCGCGGTATCACCCGGGAAGTGCTCGGGCTGGGAACATGGCTGCTGGCCTTCGTCCTCGCCTTCATCATTGCGCAGCCGGTCGCGGGCTGGCTCGAGGGGTGGATCAGCGACCCCGCCTTGCGGATGCTGGTGGCCTACGGTGGCGTGTTCCTGCTGACACTGGCGCTGGGCGCGATCGTCACCTCGATCCTGGCGAGCTGGATTCGCAACACCCACCTGTCAGGTGCCGACCGCACGCTGGGCGGTGGATTCGGGTTGCTGCGGGCCGTGCTGTTGATCGGTGCTGCGGCGCTGCTCAGTGACCTGGCCGAGGCGCGTGAAGCGCGCTGGTGGCTGGACTCTGCCCTGATCGGTCACTTCGACGCGGTTGGGGATGCGATCGGTGCGGTGGTGCCGGATCGCTGGTTGGATGCATTGCGCCCGGCGCCCGCGCCGGAGGCAACGACGGTTTCTTGACGAGGATCTTCCATGTGTGGAATTGCCGGCATCGTTTCTCAGTCCGCCCCCGTCAATCAGGAGCTGTTTGACGCCCTGACCATGCTGCAGCACCGCGGTCAGGATGCAGCGGGCATCATCACCAACGAGAGCCACCGTCTCTACCTGCGCAAGGAAAACGGGCTGGTCCGTGACGTCTTCAACAAGGACGAGCACATGCGCAACCTGCTGGGGCAGATGGGCGTCGCGCATGTTCGCTATCCCACCGCCGGTTGTTCCACCAGCGCCGAAGCGCAGCCGTTCTACACCAACACGCCGTACGGCATCTCGCTGTCGCACAACGGCAACCTGACCAATTCCGACGAGCTCAAACAGGAACTGTTTGCCGAAGACCGTCGGCACCTCAATACCGATTCCGATTCCGAGGTGCTGCTCAACGTCTTCGCCCATGAGCTGATGATGCGCAACACGCTGCGGCTGACGGCCGAAGACGTGTTCGCAGCGGTATCCGGGGTCCATCGCCGCTGCCGCGGTGCCTACGCCTGTGTCGCCATGATCACCGGCTACGGCCTGGTCGGCTTTCGCGACCCTTACGGCATTCGCCCGGTGGTGTACGGGCGCCGCGAGACGGCCTTGGGGGTCGACTATCTGATTGCCTCCGAGTCGGTCGCGCTCGATGCACTCGGATACGAGCTGATGGGCGACATCGCCCCGGGTGAAGCCATCTACATCACCGAAGAGGGCGTGATCAGCCGGCGGCAGTGCGCCGTCAACCCGATCTATTCGCCCTGCATCTTCGAGCACGTTTACCTGGCCCGCCCGGACTCGGTGATGGACGATGTCTACGTCTATAAAGCACGCCTGCGGATGGGCGTGAAGTTGGCGGAGAAGATTCTCCGCACCTGGCCCGAGCACGATATCGATGTGGTCATTCCGATTCCCGATACCTCACGGGTGGCGGGTGCGGAGCTGGCCGCGCGGCTGGGCGTCAACTACCGCGAAGGCTTCATCAAGAACCGCTATATCGGGCGCACCTTCATCATGCCCGGGCAGGCGCAGCGGCAGAAGAGCGTGCGTCAGAAGCTCAACCCGGTGGATATCGAGTTCAAGGGCAAGAACGTGTTGCTGGTCGACGACTCCATCGTCCGCGGCACCACCAGCCAGGAAATCATCCAGATGGCCCGCGAGGCCGGTGCCCGCAAGGTGTACTTCGCCTCGGCGGCGCCGCCGGTGCGTTACCCCAACGTCTACGGCATCGACATGCCGATCGCCTCGGAACTGGTGGCGCATGGCCGCACCGAAGCCGAGCTGGAAACCCTGCTCGGTGCCGACCGGCTGATCTTCCAGGACCTCGAAGACCTGATCGACGCCGTCAAGCACAAGACCTCGAAGATCCAGCGTTTCGATACCTCGGTGTTCACCGGTGAATACATCACCCAGGACATCACCAGCGAGTACCTCAACCAGCTGGAGCTGTTCCGCTCGGATGCCGCCAAGCAGAAGCGCAGCAAGGCGGCGACCTCGGTGATCGAGATCCAGAACGCTTGAGTCGCGTGCCCGTTTCGGCGTATGGTTGCGCTCGCGCCGATTTGAGCCAGCTTGCGGGCGCGTTATAAATGCCGCTAAACGTGTGATGAAAAGCCCGTTTGAGCACGCAGCTGCTGGCGGGCTTTTTTCGTTGTGGAGCGTACTGTCATGACCCTGCCATTCGACCCGGACTGGTCGCCCGCCACCCTTGGGGTGCGTGCCGGCGAACCCCGCGCGGCCAACCGCGAGCATTCGGCCGCCATCCAGCTGACCTCCAGCTATACCTTCGACAGCGCCGCCCAGGCCGCCCGGGTGTTCTCCGGCGACGAGGCGGGCTGCGTCTATTCGCGGTTCACCAATGCCACCGTGCAGGCGTTCGAACAACGGCTGGCGGCAATGGAGGGCGGCGAGCGCTGCGTCGCCACGGCCAGCGGCATGTCCGCCATTCTCACGCTGTGCCTGGCGCTGCTGAAGACCGGTGATCACATACTCACCTCGCGCGGGCTGTTCGGGTCCACCATCCAGGTGTTCGACAACTGGCTGAGCCGCTACGGCATCAGCGTGAGCTATGTCGACATGACCGACCTCGCCGACTGGGAGGCCGGCTTCCGCGACAACACCCGGCTGGTGTTTGTCGAAACCCCCTCGAACCCGTTGGTGGAGCTGGTCGATATTGCCGGCCTGGCCTCACTATGCCGTGCCCGCGATGTGCCGCTGGCCGTCGACAACTGCTTTCTCACGCCGGTGCTGCAGCGCCCGCTGGAACTGGGCGCCGACTTCATCATCCATTCCGCCACCAAGTACATCGACGGCCAGGGGCGCTGCCTCGGTGGCGCCATCATCGGCGACGAGGCGCGGGTGGGGAAGGACGTGTTCGCCTTCATGCGTAACTGCGGGCCCTGTCTCAGCCCCTTCAACGCCTGGGTCTTTCTCAAGGGCCTGGAAACGCTGAAGGTGCGGATGGAAGCCCACAACCGTCATGCGCAGGCGGTGGCCGAATGGCTGCAGGCGCAGTCGGGTGTCGAGCGGGTGTACTTCCCGGGGCTCGAAAGCCATCCGCAGTTCGCACTGGCCCGGGAACAGCAGCGCGGTCCCGGCGGCATCGTCAGCTTTGACGTCCGCGGCGGACGTGAAGCGGCCTGGAAGCTGATCGACGGCACGCGGTTGTGCTCGATCACCGCCAACCTGGGCGATGCCCGTACCACCATCACCCACCCGGCATCCACCACGCACGGCCGCATTTCGCCGCAGGCGCGGGCGGCGGCGGGCATCGGTGAGGGGCTGGTGCGGCTGTCGGTGGGCCTCGAAGACCCGGACGATCTGATCGCCGATCTGGCGCAGGCCCTGCACGGATGATCACCGCGGTGTGGGCGGCGCTGACCGCCCGCGCACCCGAGGACAAGTGCGCCCGGGTGGCCGCGTTGGCGGAACCGGAGGACGGCTTCGACCCGCCGGTTGCATCGCTCGACTGGTCGCAGGTGCCGGGGCGGCCGGCCACCCCGGCCCTGGTCGCGCCGCGGGATGTGCCACGGCGCGGTCTCGGCAGTCGCGAAGGGCGGGGCGCCCTGGTGCATGCAGTCGCCCACATCGAATTCAACGCCATCAACCTGGCGCTGGATGCCATGCTGCGGTTTCCCGGCCTGCCCACCGCCTACTACCGCGACTGGCTGAGCGTGGCGCGTGACGAGGCCCGACACTTCCAGATGCTGAGCCAGCGGCTGGCCGAACTGGGCTTCCGCTACGGTGACTTCCCGGCCCACAACGGCCTTTGGGAGGCGGCTGAAAAGACCGCCCATGACCCGCTGATCCGCATGGCCTGTGTGCCGCGGGTGCTGGAGGCGCGGGGGCTGGATGTCACTCCCGGCATGATCGAACGTCTGCAGCAGGCCGGCGATGCCGACTCCATCGCCTGCCTCGACATCATCCTCCGCGAAGAAGTCCGCCACGTCGCCATCGGCAGCCACTGGTACCGCTGGCTCTGTGACCAGCGCGGGCTCGATGCCGATGCACTGTTCCCGCAACTGCTGGCCGAACAGGGCATGCAACTGCACCCGCCGTTCAACCTCCACGCGCGGGCGGCGGCAGGGTTCAGTGCGACCGAGCTGGCGCGTCTGGGCGGTTGATCACCCCGCGTTTGCCTCATTCTGTGGCGGCGTTTCTGCGGGGGTGCCGACCACCCGCGTCACCTGCTCTCGCTCATTGCGCAGCGGCACCAGTTGCGCCAGCCGCGGAAAGTGCCGCAGCAGGTGGTAGGCCAGCCAGCGCCACAGATGCCACAGCGGCCCGCGGCGTTTGACCTCTTCACGCGTGACGCGGCGGCAGTGATGTTCCAGCAGGTGTTCGAGGCGGCCGCGCAGCTCACCGGCAAAGGCGGCGTCCTGCACGAACACGTTGGCTTCCAGGTTCAGCGACAGGCTGAAGGGGTCGAGATTGCTGGAACCCACCGTGGCCCATTCATCGTCCATCACCGCCACCTTGGCGTGGGCGGGGCGCTCCATGTATTCCCAGACTTCCACGCCGATCTTCAGCAGGTAGTCGTACAGCGTGGAGCCGGCGAACTTCACATAGTCCTTGTCCGGCTCGCCCTGGAGGATCAGCCGCACGCGGGCGCCGCGCTCCACCGCCTGGCGCATGGCGCGCAGAAAGCGGTAGCCGGGAAAGAAGTAAGCGTTCAGCAGAATGATGTCGCGTCGCGCCTTGCGCAGGCCCAGCCGGTACATGGCCTCGATGGCGCTGCGGTGGTTATGGTCGTCGCGGGCGACGAACAGCACCTGCGCGCCGGCTTCGGGCCGGTTCCACCCGCGGGGCAGCCGCCGCAGCAGGCCGCGCAGGCTGCGGCGGCCCTTCGGCGCATCGCCGATGGCATCGCAGCAGAACCGGTCGATGTCGGCGACCGCCGGGCCGCGGATCTTCACCGCGTAGTCCTGCTTCGACTTGGCGCCGAAGCTGCGCAAGTGCTCGCCCGAATAATTGATGCCGCCGACAAAGGCCACCTCACCATCCACCACCACCAGCTTGCGGTGCAGGCGGCGGAACAGGTTGATCTGGTAACCCAGCATCGGCGGCAGCGGCGCAAAGACATGCAGCCGCACGCCGGCGTCGGTCAGGCCGTCGACGAAATCACGGCCAAGCTCGGCCGAACCGTAGCCGTCCACCGTGATATCCACCTTCACGCCGCGGCCGGCCGCATCGATCAGGGCTGTCCGCAACGCCCGGCCCACCTCGTCATCGAACCAGATGAAGGTTTCCAGCATCACGTAGTCGCGGGCCGCCTCGATGGCCTCGAACACGGCGGGGAAGAAGGCTTCGCCGTTCTCCAGCAGGGTCAGCTCGTTGCCCTGCGTCCACTGACGCTCACTCATCGTTCGATCTCCAACCGAAGCGGGGCATGGTCCGACAGGCGGGTCCACGGTGCGGTGTTGAGCACGGTGGGCGTGCTGGCGCGCAGGTTGCGCACGTACAGGCGGTCCAGCCGCAGCACCGGGAAGCGGACCGGGAAGGTGCGCGCGGCGCGCCCATAGGCGGTGATGAACACCTCTTCCAGCCCGGCGCCGTCGGCCAGCAGCGCATGCGCGTTCTGGCGCCAGTCGTTGAAATCACCCCCCACCAGCAACGGCGCATCGGCCGGCACTTCACGGGCGATCAAGTCGCACAGCATCTGCAACTGCAGGTGGCGGTGGCGTTCGAACAGGCCCAGGTGCACGCAGATGACGTGCAGCGGCTGCGGCCACTGCGGCACCGCCAGCACCGAGTGCAACAGGCCGCGCTTCTCCTGGGTGTGGGTCGATACGTCGTGGTTCTGGTGACGCGTGATCGGGTACTTCGAGAGCAGCGCATTGCCGTGATGCCCCGCCGGATACACCGCATTGCGCCCGTAGGCGTAGGCCGACCACAGGGTGTCGGCGAGGAATTCGTACTGGCTGTGTTCCGGCCAGTGCTCCCAGCGGGTGGAATGCTCGCGGTGCTCACCCAGCACCTCCTGCAGCAGCACCACATCCGCCGCCTCGGTGCGGATGGCTTCGCGCAGCTCATGCAGGATGAAGCGCCGGTTGAGGACCGAGAAACCCTTGTGCATGTTCAGCGTGAGAATGCGGATGATCAGTCTCCTTGCGTTTGGGTTGAAAGCACTTCGGACAGGCGCCGCTTCAGCCACCAGGCCAGCACGACGTACAGCGCCACGATGCCCACCAGCACCAGCACGCCCTGCACATCCGGGTTGGCCCATACGTCCTTGAGCTGCACGCCGATCAGGCCCATCGCCACCAGACTGGGCAGCACACCCAGCACCGTACCGACCGCGAACACCATGACCCCGATGCCGCTGGCACCGACCGCGAAGTTCACGACTGGGTAGGGCGCCACCGGCACCATGCGCAGCAGAATCATCCCCGGCAGCCCGCTGTCGCGAACCATCCCCAGCACTCGCTTCAGCCGCGGATTGGACTGACGCCGCAACCAGCCCTGGCCAAGGCCGCGCCCCAGCAGCAGGGCGGTCACCCCCGCAATCAGCAAGCCATATAGCGACGTCGCCACGCCCATCAGCGGCCCCAGCAACAGAATGAGCGCCAGATTCAGCGCAATGGCCGGGAACAAGGTGGCCGAGGCCGCCAGATAGGCCAGCGCAATGCTCAGCGGTGCCCACGGTGACTCGACGAGGGACTCCAATAATCCGGCCAACTTCTCCGGCTCGGTCCACGCCCCCAGCGGCGAGAACCGCCACAGGCCGGCCAGTGCGACAAGCACCAGCAGTACGAGCACCCACGGCAACCACCGGCGGTAGGCAGGGACGGCGTTGGTCACGTCCGTTCACTCCTGTCGTCAAACCCCGGCATCGGTGAGCGGGCGGGGCGTATTGGATTGAATTAGTTTTGTGCCGACGATGATCGGCGATGAGGGGTGAATCCTGCCTGAACTCGGCGAGAAGGGGGCTCGTTAAGCGCTTGCCGGCGAGCGCGCGATGGGGCATAAACCGTTTAACGCAACACAAAGGACCGCCGGGATGCAGGTCTTGATACGGCAAAAGGATGTGGAGGGCGCGCCCAAGGGGTGCAGCGCACTGTGTGTTGCTCGCACGCTTACTTCGTTTCGATTCGACCTGCCTCAGATCGGCGGGCGGAGATTGCCGTGGGCGAGAGCGAGGCGCGAATGCTGAGGGCAGCCCACCTGGGGCGCTCAAGCTTGGCTTGCTGGGTGATTGGATGCGTGAAATGACGCGGGCAAGCGATTACGGGGAGGGCACAGCGGCATCCTCACAAGTTGTTGAAATAACTGAGGAACGTATGTACTCGGCGTCGTTTGTGACTTGGAGTTATGAAGCGTGCGGCGTTATTCAATCGCACGGCAGGCTGTCTAATCACTGTTAGGTTTTAAAAAATAATTATGCTTATCCATAAAAAAACAGATGAGAAAAATGATTATCACTATTTCTCAACTGACCGTACAGTAACAGTACAAATAGGAAGAAGCACAAATCCAGGTCTTTATGTTTGGAGCATTTACCACCCTGATATAAAGTGTGCAATTTGGGGTGGCGAATCAAAATCAATTGAGTCTGCAAAAAAGGAAGCAGGTAATTGGGTAATAACATGGGTCGAGAGTCAAAAAACCTAACAAGGCAATCAACTTCGCGCGCAAAAAACGCGCGCCGGACGCAACAGAGCTGCGCCGGTTATTTCAAACGTTAGATCTCATGCACAAATTCCTGCACGTCGAGTTGGAACTGAGTGAGAAGCCGCGCTCAAACAAAGCCTTTAGAGCTCTGGTTAAGCAGGCCGTAGAAGAGAACGAGGCGGAATTCTACGAGGTGATGGCGCGCCAGGCGCAGATGCACGACATGCGAGGAGAACTCGTTGAGGAAACACTCGAGGTCAACGATGTGTCCGGCGATTCCACGGGAGGAGTCGTATCTGTTTCGTTCATGTATAGCGCCTACTACGGCTGCAAAGACATAGACGGGAGCGATGATCTGCAAGATGACTGGGAGTTTCGGTGTGACGGCATGAAACTCATATTCGACCTAGAAATACCACCCGAGCGCGGGCCAGATGAAATCTAACCAGGCGTTCCACTCGGACGGGCCGCGCCTTGCGCGGCCCGCCGGTGAACGCCGTCGTTAGGGCACCAAAACTGAGAGATTTAAAGTAAATGGAAAATATCGGATCTATAGCAATTACTGCTTTTATCACTCTTTTGGTAACTGTGTTAGCAGGAGCCTTACTGGAGTACTTCAAACGGGTAAAACCAAAGCTCAAATATTCCATCAAGGAATCTATTCCTATCGACTTAGATGACAAGAAGATAGGCGCGAATATCATTGAGATCTCAAATCCATCTGCAAAAACTGTTAAAGACATTGTAGTAAAACTTAGAGCAAGAGGCTCTGAGATTAAAAACGGTGGGGTGAAAACAGTTACAGGGATGGATTATGAGGTCACAGAGAGTGAAGACATTTTAGAAATTAAGATACCTTTCTTAAAATTCAAGGACTACTTGTCTATCACCTCAATCCTAGAGGGAAAATACTCGATTCCCAATAAGCCAGAAATAACAGTTCGCTCCCCTGATAACTTCAAATTAATTGAAGAAGGCGAAAGGGCAGATAAAGGCTATTTTTCAATGGCAAGCGGAATAGTTGCACCGGCATTAATGGCGGCTGTTGCTGTATCCCTGGCTTTAACTACAAACATTATGAGCTCAAGAAGCGAGCAAGGTACTAATCTGTCAATAGCTGCTGCGGTTGTAGGTTTACGTGAAGTTGCTCAATATTATGTAAGCAACGATAAAATTTACTATTACAATCAAGGCCCTTTTATTTACTCAATGGCCAAGTCTGAGATAGATAAAACTAAAATACATAAATACGGAGACTTCCTGGAGAAAACCTTGAAGATAGCACCGAGAATGACCTCGCAAAGCGAGGCCGCATTACAGTTCTTTATAGCTAGAATTCGCTCCCTTGAGGGGAATGATTCTCTAGCCAATGATTGGCTCAATAAATCTGAGAAAAGCAATAAAGACGAATACAATCAATTGGTTGAATATTTTAAATCGGAAAGCCCTAACAATTAGCTGCACCGGAAAAATACTCGCTGCGCTCACGTTTTTCGGGTGAGCAAGGCGTTAGGCATCATTAGGGAGGTCGCAGTGGATAAAAACCCAGAGAAAGAGTTAGAAGCGCTGAGGCGAGAGTTCAAAGAAAAGGATGCAGCGAGACGTGCTGAGTTGCTTAAGAGTGCAATTGCCACGGTTATAGTTGGTCTGGTTGGTTTGTTTTTTTCGTTCTCACAGCTTTCGAGCCTATTTGATTCAAAGGCTCGTAAACCCGAGAGCCTGGAACTAAAAGCTTTGAAGGCAGAGCTTGCGTTTGTACGTAGGCAAACAGATGAGATTGCAAAGGTCACTGAAGAATTGGCTGCTCCAGACCCATCCGCTTCAATAACCCTAGAACAGCAAAAGTTGGCCACTGCTGTTGCCACAGTAGATGAGCGCTTACAAAGAATTGAAGCGGCCATTGTGGAAAGTCCTGAACGGGCGCTTTCAATCCCATTGCTTAGGAAGGACCTAGACGAATCTTCCAGGCGTTTAGAAGAGTATCGAGAGGCAAGTCGTGCGGAGGTCGGTAGGCTGTACGATCAACAGAAATGGATGCTTGGTGGTATTGGTACGGTCTTACTAGCTGTAATAGGTGGTGCCATAACCACAATTTTTCGCTCGCTGCCCAAGCGAGAGAAAAATGATGCCTAACAAACGGTTGCACTCCGACGTCCCAGCCGCCGCTTCGCGGCAGCCGAATAATTGGGGTCAGACCACGATTAAATCATTATCAAAGATCGATCCCGATCTCTCGCCTTTGTGTTGGGCGACTCGTCTACCGCGGACCGAAGGGACTTAGAGGAACGTCATGGAGATCATGCTGGCTGTAATCCTCATCATTGTGGTGATCGTCATCCTGGCCCTCGCCAAGGGCAAGGGCGGCTCCCGCGAATATACGTACCAGCGATCCAAGTACCTGCTGTCGAAGGCCGAGCGGTCCTTCTATGGGGTGCTAGTGCAGGCGATTGGTAGCTCGGGTGTGGTCTTCTCCAAGGTGCGGGTTGCGGATGTGATTGCGCCGACGAAGGGGCTGAGGCGGTCCGATTGGCAGCGGGCGTTCAACGCGATTTCGTCAAAGCACTTCGACTTCATCGTGTGTGAACCAACTGATTTGGCGATCAAGCTGGCGGTCGAGTTGGATGATTCCAGTCACGGGTCGTCCAGAGCGCAGAAGCGAGATGACCTTCTCAACGGCGCCTGTCAGTCGGCCGGCCTGCCGCTGCTTCGCATCAAGGCAGCGAAATCCTATTCCGTTGCAGAGGTTCAACGCCTGGTTGAGGGGGCCATTTCACCTCGACAGGCTCTGGTGGGAGAAGGCGCTGCTGCACAGTCAGCGGCATCAAGCGATTCGGGCCCTGCGACACTCTGACCCGAATCGGGGTCGACCCTCGCGGCGGTTTGCGGCAAGGTCGGGCTTCATCGGTTCGGTTGCGGAGGCGTGAAGGAATGACGAAGTCGGGGCGGCGTGGCATCGGGTTTCTTGTTCTACTGGTCGCGGCACTTTCGATGCCGTCGTGGGCCGGTGGCCTTTCCAGCGCCGAGGTGAAGCAGTTTCTGGTGCATCGGATTGCCCTTGCGCACATCCAGAACGATATTCGGGCCAACGCCGGCGCGTACGAGGATCTGCCGCTGGCCTATGCGCGCAAGGAGGCGGAATACCTGGCGCGCCATGGCTACGAGGTTGACTCGTTCAAGACGCTTGAAGCCCGCATTTACGAGGCACACGACGCCCTTCGCGCCCAACAGACAGGCCGTGCGCCGACGCCGATGCGGGAGTCCGCTGCGGATTGCGAGGCGCGGGTGGCCGCCGAACTCCGCGCGGCAGCGCCACCCACGGATGACATGGCCCAGCAGGTCGCCGAGATGCGGGCCATGGGCGTGCCGGAAACCACCATCGCCAAGCTGGAGGCCGGGCTGGGGCAGCTGGACCAGGTCGCCGCCAATGCTGACCAGCAGGCCCGGGAAACCTGTGCCGCCGAGCAGACCGTGGCGGCGCAAACAGTGGCGTTATCACAACGCAGCCAGGCCGATTGGGATGGCGTGCGCCCATGGATGTCCGCCTTGCATCAGTTCAGCAACTGGTATGCGGGGAATACGCCGACACCGCCGGTGGTGGAGGCGCGGCGATGACACCTGACCGACACATCCTGCATGCGAATGAGGACGTTGAAAGGGCGCATCCGAAACCTGTATGAACATGAGTGTCGACGCAATAACATTAGGGGACAGACCACTATTTATCTGGGCGTAGGCCATTAATCGTTGTTTGTCCCCTATTATTCTACCCAGCATTCTGCCTTTTGCTTCTGACTCTACCTATGCTAAAGCCATGGCATCAGTTGAAGATATGGAGAGCTATGTGGAGTATCTGACTGGAGTTCATGATAATGCCGCGAATATGGACTGGTGACCAACTGTTGGTAAATGAGATCAACATACACAAGCTAACAAATGGCTGTTTCAGGATGTACCTACGCTGGGCTCCGGTACGCCGCAAAGCCAGGCGTTAGTTGCCATGTATACCGAAGGAACAGCAATAGTAACCATCGTCTTGTTTGTGGCCATTTGGATAGCAGGTGTAATTACTGGTGGGTTCTCGGCTGTCTACATGTTCAAGACGATGGCTAATTATCATCCTAAGAGGGAATGGGGAAAAATTCTTCCAATATCACTTTTTATACCTTGGTTCTTTACGGATGAAGGTAATAAATATCGCGTTAAGTTGCTAAAGTCATCCGGCCTATTTATTGTTTTGGTTATTAGTGGCGTCGGCTTGGGATTATTAAATGAGAGCTTGAGGCCGCAGCAGGAATTAAACAAAGGGGTAGCGAAGGCAGGCAATGTGGCATCTAGCCCTACGCTCCAGCCGACCGGCTACAGCGCGAATACGAATAATAGGGGGCAGACCACTATTTCTCTGGGCGCAGGTCGTTAATCGTGGTCTGTCCCCTATTATTATTATTTGTATGGTGCCAACTTTGAGTTCTAAGGAAACACTGATCAAGTGTCTGAATTTTGCGCCGCTCCGCACTTGGGCGCCAAGAGTCGGCTGACTTTGCGGTTTTCAGCACGTTTGGCATGAGAATCGCTCAGTTCTTCCCGATATTCGGGCTCTTTCGCATATTTGCCCACTGATTCTGCTTGCTGCAGACGCAATTCATCTGCTGGGCTCGGGGATTCGTCGGGCGGCAATCAGCAGATTGGCCAGCCCGAACAGGCTGTAAAGCTGGGCGGTGTTCTTGAACAAGCCCCGATAGCGAGCCTTCCGATGCCTGAACAGGTTCTTGATGATGTGAAATGGGTGCTCGACCTTGGCACGCAGGCTGGATTTCAGTTGTTCGGTTTGCTGAAGCAGCCGTCCGCCTTCGGTGTCAGGGAGTTTGCGTCGCTTGCCCGGTCGCATCGCGATCTGCCAGGCGACGGTGTGTTCGGGGTTGCACTCTTCCCGCTTCTCCACACCCTGATAGCCCGCATCACCATGGGCGTGTCGCTCTTCGCCATGCAGCAGGGCATGGGCTTGGGTGATGTCAGCCACGTTACCCGCCGTGCCAATGAGGCTGTGCACCAGTCCCGAGGCGGCATCTACGCCGATATGGGCCTTCATGCCGAAGTGCCACTGGTTGCCCTTCTTCGATTGATGCATCTCAGGATCTCGCTCGCCTGCTTTGTTCTTTGTCGAAGGCGAAGCAGCAATCAGGGTGGCATCGACAATGGTGCCTTCCCGCATCAGCAGTCCCTGTTCGGCCAGGTGTCCCTTGATGGTCTCGAAGATCAGCTTCGTCAGCCCGTGGGTTTCCAATAGCCGCCGGAACTTCAGCACCGTGGTGGCATCCGGGGACGACTCCCGTCCCAGATCAATGCCGACAAACCGGCGAATTGCGCCAGAGTCGTAAATCGCATCCTCGATCCCCTCGTCGGAGAAACCAAGACATTGCTGGGCAACGTACATCCGCAGCATGCGTTCACAGCCTAGGGGAGGTCGACCATTGCCCGCCTTCGGGTAGAAGGGATCGATGACCGCAAGCAGTGCAGGCCAGGGCGTTGCGGCATCAATCTTCGATAAAAACCGATCCTGCCGCGTCTGACGTGGCTTGGCGGCATATTCGGCATCAGCAAAGCTGCGCTGCTTCATCACCCTCATCCCCGTGGAATTCGTCAGCAATATTTTCTCATGTCCAGTCAATCGCAAAAAGCGTTTGAGGGGACTTGATCAGTGTTTCCCTAACAATTCGCTCAAGTTCGTGCTCCGCACGGGATGCCCAGCTTCGCTGGCGCCCCTTAGCTCAGGCGTTAGGCAAAGATATGGCTGAGAAGCAGTATCAAACTATTGAGATGTACCGAACTGCTACAGATGCACTCTATTTGGTCAGTGGAATGGTGCTTTTCTCATTCGCCAAACACGATTGTGACACTAAGAACGTAATTATCAGAAACTTCGTTGCCCGCTCAGCCATGACGCTTAAAAGCGTTTTTTCTCTTTGGGATAACGGTGACACTCAAAATGCCTGGGTTATACATCGAGCCCTGGTCGATAGAATGTTTCATTTGCACAGCCTCGGAGTGAATGACGACTTTCAAGCCTTCGATGATTGGTCGTTTTTCGAACAATTCAAGAGCCAAAACCGTGTAAAAAGCGATGGCCTTTTCAAGGATCAGGCTGTAGGCTGGGTGTATAAAATTAGTGATGAGAAAAAGGCACGCATCAAAGCTCTCGAAAAGGACAAGCCTAAGTGGCGGCGCCCGAGGGCGGAGGATGTCGCTAAAGACATGGGAATGGAGTTTCTTCACAAATACGGCTACGACTATGCCTCAACCCACGTCCATCCTATGGCTAATGATGGTGAGCAAGACTTTTACACCATTACAAAGCTTCAGCCATCGCCTAGGTTTCCCTCACAGATCACGGTGATCTCAAACACTATTTTGACCTCTACGCTGATTCTTCAAGATTCGTTGAATCACAGCTCTTTTAGGGAAACACTGATCAAGTGTCTGAATTTTGCGCCGCTCCGCACTTGGGCGCCAAGAGTCGGCTGACTTTGCGGTTTTCAGCACGTTTGGCATGAGAATCGCTCAGTTCTTCCCGATATTCGGGCTCTTTCGCATATTTGCCCACTGATTCTGCTTGCTGCAGACGCAATTCATCTGCTGGGCTCGGGGATTCGTCGGGCGGCAATCAGCAGATTGGCCAGCCCGAACAGGCTGTAAAGCTGGGCGGTGTTCTTGAACAAGCCCCGATAGCGAGCCTTCCGATGCCTGAACAGGTTCTTGATGATGTGAAATGGGTGCTCGACCTTGGCACGCAGGCTGGATTTCAGTTGTTCGGTTTGCTGAAGCAGCCGTCCGCCTTCGGTGTCAGGGAGTTTGCGTCGCTTGCCCGGTCGCATCGCGATCTGCCAGGCGACGGTGTGTTCGGGGTTGCACTCTTCCCGCTTCTCCACACCCTGATAGCCCGCATCACCATGGGCGTGTCGCTCTTCGCCATGCAGCAGGGCATGGGCTTGGGTGATGTCAGCCACGTTACCCGCCGTGCCAATGAGGCTGTGCACCAGTCCCGAGGCGGCATCTACGCCGATATGGGCCTTCATGCCGAAGTGCCACTGGTTGCCCTTCTTCGATTGATGCATCTCAGGATCTCGCTCGCCTGCTTTGTTCTTTGTCGAAGGCGAAGCAGCAATCAGGGTGGCATCGACAATGGTGCCTTCCCGCATCAGCAGTCCCTGTTCGGCCAGGTGTCCCTTGATGGTCTCGAAGATCAGCTTCGTCAGCCCGTGGGTTTCCAATAGCCGCCGGAACTTCAGCACCGTGGTGGCATCCGGGGACGACTCCCGTCCCAGATCAATGCCGACAAACCGGCGAATTGCGCCAGAGTCGTAAATCGCATCCTCGATCCCCTCGTCGGAGAAACCAAGACATTGCTGGGCAACGTACATCCGCAGCATGCGTTCACAGCCTAGGGGAGGTCGACCATTGCCCGCCTTCGGGTAGAAGGGATCGATGACCGCAAGCAGTGCAGGCCAGGGCGTTGCGGCATCAATCTTCGATAAAAACCGATCCTGCCGCGTCTGACGTGGCTTGGCGGCATATTCGGCATCAGCAAAGCTGCGCTGCTTCATCACCCTCATCCCCGTGGAATTCGTCAGCAATATTTTCTCATGTCCAGTCAATCGCAAAAAGCGTTTGAGGGGACTTGATCAGTGTTTCCTTAGCTGGAGGCGAGTATTATGGGACTTTATAGATGATGTCCGAGCGCTGTTGGATAACGGAGATGCCAGGTATCAGAAATCTTTCGAAAAGTTGGCCATGTTATTCAAAGAAAACGATTTATGTGAGCCCAACAATGCCTAATAAGACGCTGTTGGCGGACAACTCGTCCACCGCTTCGCGGCCCCAAAAGTGCCGCAAAGCTTCGGGTTATGTGCCTAGTAAGCTCTAAGTCGAATCGAATAACAGGGGACAGACCACGATTTATCAGATTGTTGTCCGTTAATCGTGGTCTGTCCCCTATTGCTCATGTAGAGCTTTCATGATTAATCGTTGCCTGCGCCCTATTGTTGCTCAAACCGAGTTTGAGAAAAATGACCGCGATAGCTTCATCAATTTTTATAGTATTCCTATTCGGGGCCATCATTCGATTTTACGGTATTATCACGGAGCGCTATCTTGTCATGGAAGATTTGATGGATCCGATTTCTATTATTGGAATAATTCTATATATAATCGCTTTGGTTTTAGCATTGACAATTTACTCTCCGCCTGAGGACTTGGGACTTCGAGTTGTAAATGGCTATCGTGTCAGATTCTCTATTTATCCTGCAGTGCTACTTCTTTTTGTTATTTTCCCGTGGATGTCGTCGTACCTCAAAAGAGAAACAACTAGGATTTTGGCTTTGATAGGACTTGTGTTGTGCCCAGTGCTTGCAATGCTTGAGGTAAAGAAAATGCAAATGGTGGCTGACTTTTGGCGTGCATTATTTGAAACGGTGAAATTCTAGAGAATTAATTGGGCTGGCTGGTAGAACAGCAAACAATAGAGGGCCGGCCACGATTTATCGGCGTAATTTCTATTGATCGTGGTCTTCCCCCTATTATTTGGGGCTGCTTCTAGCTCCTTTGACCTTCACAATGTAGCTATCAATGCAGAAATTGGACATTTATCATCCGTCATTGTTGACCGGAGAGAGCATTTCTGGGTCCGACGCTAGGCTTCTAATGATCTGCGGATTTATCGTCCCATATTGCTTATTGGTGAATAACATTTGGATGTACTGCGCGGCAATGTTCGCACTGCTTTGCCTGTTATTCTCCGCGCACGCCAAGGCCGTATTGAAGCGGCATCCATCTATCGGAATTTGGATTTTGGCATCGAATGTTAGTTTTTATTGTTTTGGAGCGGTTTCGTTGGCCACGCTATTGTCTCCCATTATTTTTGTTTGCATCATTATTTTAAAAAGGCGATCTATAGTGTGGGCACCATTCTTATAAATAACATGGGGGCAGACCACAATTTTTGTGTTTTTATGATCGTCTGAAATTGCGATTTGGCCTGTATTGTTCAGGTGCGGCAGGCGACGCCGAGCAAGGCAGGTTTGTCCAGGGTGGCAGCCGAGCGTTCTGTATGATTAATCGTGACCTTTCTCCTATTATTCCTGTTTCTTCAACCATTCAATCACGTTCATCACCGTGCCTGGCAATGGCCGGGCGATCAGGAGCACAGCATGTTCAATCACATCATGGTCGGCACCAACGATATCGAGCGGTCCAAGCTGTTCTATGACGCGGTGCTCGGCGTGCTCGGCGCCGGCCAGCCGTTGCGCAATCAGGCGGACACAGGACACACGCGGCTTTTCTATCGCCACGACGGCGGGACGTTCTGTGTCAGCGAGCCTATCAACGGCGAACCGGCAACGGCTGCAAATGGCAGCACCATCGGCTTCAAGTGTCGCTCCGCCGAGGAGGTACGGACGTTCCACGACGTCGCCGTTGCGCATGGTGGGACGTCGATCGAGGCGCCGCCGGGGCTGCGGACGAGTACCTTGGGTGCGATGCATCTGGCGTACGTGCGCGACCCCGATGGCAACAAGCTGTGCGCCATTCATCGCGACAGCTAGGTCACTTCGAACAATTCGCGAACAATAGGGGACACGCGAACAATAGGGGACAGACCACGATTTATCTGGTTGTTGGCCGCTAATCGTGGTCTCCCCCTATTCCTCGCCACCAAGGCGTATGCTGCTGCGGCGCCCACTCCCACCAGACTTGGATCCGGCAGTCGCTGTGATTCTGGTGGCATATTCGGCTTCGGCCTTAGGTTGATGCATGCGGCTTTGTGCCCGTTGTGAACTGCATTTCGAGATCACCACTTCGACACCCTTCATTCTGATGTTGCGGCCGCGCAGTGGCGCCCACCAGTGGATCGCCCGCGAGGAGTACAAGATCGAACCGCAGGTACCGGTCTTCGAGTTCACAGATGGCTACGGCAATCTGTGTCAGCGGTTGGTGGCGCCGCCCGGCGATTTTTCGGTGAAAACGGTAGCCGAGGTGGTAACGGCCGACCACGTCGACCGCGCACCTGGTGCGCCATTCGTGGAGGTGCAGTGGCTGCCGGATGGCGTGCTCGGCTACCTGCTGCCGAGCCGGTATTGTGAATCGGATCATTTCAACGAGATGGCCAGCACCATTACCGCAGGGCAGGTGCTCGGCTACAACCAGGTCGCGGCGATCGAGGCTTGGTTACGACAGACCTACCAGTACGTGCCGGGCAGTACCGGTGAAACCTTGTCGGCGATTGAGGTCAATGCCAGAACGGTGGGGATCTGCCGTGATTTCGCGCATCTCGGCATCGCTCTTTGCCGCGCACTGAGCATCCCGGCGCGCATGGTGGTCGGCTATCTCCACGGCTTGCAGCCGATGGACCTGCATGCATGGTTCGAAGCCTATGTGGGCGGACGGTGGTATACCTTCGACCCGACACAGGCCGAGGTCACCGGTGGCTACGTTGCGGTCGGTTACGGTCGGGATGCGGCCGATGTGGCGGTATTCAACCAGTTCGGTCCGGCGACGTTCGCCACGCGCCAATCGGTCCAGGTCGAACGGCTACCAGACTGATTTCACTGCGGCCCGCGCAGCGACCCAGGATCACCACGTGCTCTTCACGATTCAGCATCGCACCACCTACACCTACTCGGGCCCCGCTCGGCTGGGCCCGCAGCGGCTGCGCTTTCACCCCCGATGCGATGGCGCCCAGCGGGTCATCAGCCATGGTCTGACCGTCTATCCGCAGCCATTGGGCTGGAACCAGCACCTGGACCTCGAGGGCAATCAGGTCTCACAAGTCTGGTTCGCGGGCGAAACCGATCGTTTCGAGATCAATCTGCAGATGCAGGTCGAAACTCTGAGGCGCAACGCGTTCGACTTCGTGCTGACGCCGGAAGCCTTGGTGTTGCCGATCGCCCACCCCCCGGACATGGCGTGCGTGCAGTCCTATCTGCGGCGGGACCAGCCCGATGCAGCGGTGACCGCCTTTGCGGCTGAGCAGAGCGTGGCGGCCGGACGCGATACGGTTCGGTTTCTGCAAAGCCTGTGTCAGCACATGTTCGAGACCTTCGAGCAGGTGCATCGACTGGTCGGCGCGCCGCAAACGCCCATCGAAACGTTGCGAACGCGCCGCGGTGCCTGTCGCGATCTGGCGGTACTGTTCGTCGACTGCTGCCGCGCCGAGGGCATTGCGGCACGGTTTGCCAGCGGCTACCAGAGAGGCAATCTGCAAAGTGATCGCAGAGACCTTCACGCTTGGCCGGAGGTCTATCTGCCCGGCGCCGGCTGGCGCGGGTTTGACCCGACTCACGGCGATGCACTGGCGGACACCCACGTGACCATCGCCGCGGCCGCGAATGCCCGCGACACCATGCCGGTAAGTGGTGCCTTCGTTGGGAGCGGGGTCAGCAGTCGTCTCGACTTCTCGGTGCAGATCCAGGTGGCAGGTGGATAGGGACGCCGACCGTCCTCAGCGATGAAAGTCGATCCGATGCTCGGTGTTGTTGGACGGAACAATAGCGGACAGACTGCGTACTGCCGCTAAAAGCGATCGTTGTGCTGAACGAGGGAGGGCTCATCGTGCACACAGGCAGTTGTCTCTGCGGGGGCGTGCGGTTCGCGATTGACGCGGCCCTAGAACCCATCCAGGTCTGTCACTGCTCACAGTGCCGCAAGGCTCAGGGGACGCCGTTTGCGACCAACACGCCGGTTCCAGCGGCCGCGTTTCATCTTGTCAGCGGCGCCGATCTGCTCACGTCGTTCGAGTCCTCACCAGGCAAGGAGCGGGTCTTTTGCAGAACATGTGGCTCGCCGATCTACAGCAGGAAGGACACGGTTCCTGGTGTGCTGCGCGTGCGTGCCGGCCTGCTCAATGAACCGTTATCTGTCGCGCCGGCAGTGCATTTCTATACCGGCTCAAAGGCAAACTGGTGGCCGATCAACGATGACTTGCCGCAGTGCGAGGGCGCATACGTCGCGCCAGACAACCCCTAAAAAGCGGCTGCCGCCCGATTGACCTCACGTTCAGGCATCCGCCCAGCCCGGCGAAGATTCATCGAGCCTGAGCCAATTGCGATGTCCTGCCAGCCCCGGACGTCACCCGACCTGCTTGAAATCCGCCATCTGCGCATCAAGCGCACGCTGGAATGCGGGGCGGGCGGTGCAGCGCTCGATGTAGGCGGCGAGGCGGGCATCGCGGGTGACGATGTCGGTGTAATTCGCGATGCGCAGCACGGTGGTCATCATCAGGTCACCGGCACTGAAATGGTCACCGTCGAGATAGGGCTTGTCGCCGAGTGTGCGTGACAGCGCCGACAGGCGCCGTTGCAGAAACTCCACCGCGCCGGGACGCCGCAGCTTGGCCCATTCTTCCTTGGCGTAGAACAGGTCGATGAGTGCCACCTGGCTCATGAATGGTTCGATGGAGTTGAGTGATGCCACCACCCACTGCGTGGCGCGCGCCCGGGCCGCGGGGTCTTTGGGGAGCAGGGCTTCGCTGCGCTCACCGACGTACAGCACGATGGCACCGGTCTCGAACAGGGTCAGGTCACCTTCCTGGAGAATCGGCACCTGGCCGAAGGGTTGCAAGGCGCGGTACTCCGGTGTGTCCTGGTCGCCCTGTGCCAACAGGCGGGCGTGGTAGGGCAGGCCGGCTTCTTCCAGCGCCCAGCGGGCGCGCAGATCGCGAACCTGGCCCTGCGCAAATTCCGGTACCCACTTGAAGGCGGTGATGGTGATCATGCGTCGCTCCGATGCGGTAGGTGGTGGCGAGCATGGCGGCGACATACGATATGTTCAAGAAAAAGCTACCGTTCGCAGCTGATATCAAATGTCTCGAACCGAATCTTCGTACCGATTCAACGCAGTGCTGATGCGCCCGGCCGTTGAGGCCGACTGGACCTTCGTCGTGCTGCCGAAGGCGGTCAGTGAAATGCTCCCGCGTCGTGGCCGCACGTCGGTGGATGGCACCCTCAACGGCCATCCGTTTCAGGCCACGCTGGAACCCGACGGGCAGCTCAGCCACTGGCTGAAGGTGACCCCGGCGCTGCACCAGGCTGCCGGCGTGGCGCCGGGCGACACGGTGACCCTTGAGCTGGCGCCGGTTGCCGAAGAACCGGAGCCTTGCGTGCCCGACGACCTGGCTAAAGCGTTGAAGGCAGCCCCGGCCGCCCGCGCGGTGTGGGATGACACGACCACCCTGGCACGGGTGGACTGGATTCACTGGATTGTCAGTGCCAAACAGGCGAAGACCCGCGCCAAACGGATTGCGGATGCCTGTAGCAAGCTGGCGGCCGGTGAGCGACGTGTCTGCTGCTTCGACCCGTCGGGGTTCTACAGCAAGGCGTTGCGGGCGCCCGCTGCGGCCGACTGACCCGTCACACAGGAGCCCGGACCATGCCCCGACACGCCATCTTCGCCATGCCGTTCGCCAAGGTGTATCCGCTGTACGTGCAGAAAGCCGAGCGCAAGGGCCGCAGCAAAGCCGAGGTCGATCAGGTCATCTGCTGGCTCACCGGCTATGACCCGGCGCGCCTGCAGCAGCAGATCGATCTGAAGGTCGATTTCGACACCTTCTTCAACGAGGCGCCGGCCCTGCACCCGAACCGCGCGATGATCCAGGGCGTGGTCTGCGGCGTGCGGGTGGAATTGGTGGAAGACCCCCTGATGCAGAACATCCGCTATCTCGACAAGCTGGTGGACGAGCTAGCCCGGGGCAAGGCAATGGCGAAAATCCTGCGGCAATGACTTGGCGAGTGGTCGAGGCCTGTTGGAGATTCGGTGAACGGAGGGGTGATGATGAAAGGCGAATGTTTGTGCGGTGTGGTCCAGTTCACTGCGCCGGAAAGCAGGGAGATCGGCGCTTGCCATTGCGGCTACTGCCGCCGCTGGGGCGGCGGGCCGATGCTGGCGGTGCATTGCGGAGCGAAGGTGCAGTTCGCCGGCACCGAGCACATTGGCGTGTATGCCTCGTCCGACTGGGCAGAGCGGGCGTTCTGCACGCGCTGTGGCACGCACCTGTACTACAAGCTGCTGGCGACCGGGGAGTACTTCGTGCCGGCCGGTGTGTTCGATTCGTCCGACTTCGAATTGGCCAGCCAGATCTATATCGACAAGAAGCCGCCGTACTACGAGTTTGCCAACAAGACGCCGATGCTCACCGAGCAACAGGTGCTGGCGCAGTACGGCGTGTCTGGAGACTGATCGCCGGGTGTCGGCGCGCCGCCCGCCTCAGCGATGAAACTTCACGCGATGCTCGGTGGGTGGCGCTGGCGTATCGGATGCCGCCGGCGCGGCACAGCCGTTGCAGCTGGCGCAGCCGGTGTCACAGCCCGCGGCTGCCTTGCGCCGCGGCCACCAACGCCACAGGGCATAGCCGGCGGCCCCGGATACCACCAGCGTGACCACGGCCAGTTCGAGCAGGGCGTAGCTCATGCGCCCAGGCTCCGGGCCACCTGGTAGGTGAGCAATGACATGCCGTAAGCCAGCGCAAACAGGTAGCCGGCAGACAGCGCCACCATCCGCCACTGGTTGGTTTCGCGCTTGATCACCGCCAGGGTCGAGATGCACTGCGGCGCGTAGACGAACCACACCAGCAGTGACAGCGCCGTGGCCAGTGACCAGTCGGCGGCCAGGATGGGCACCAGCAGATCGCCGGCCTGTTCATCAGTGGCCGACAGTGCATAGACGGTTGCCAGGGCGCTGACGGCCACTTCGCGGGCAGCCATGGCCGGCACCAGGGCGATGCAGATCTGCCAGCTGAACCCGAGGGGCGCGAAGATCGGCTGCATCAGTAGACCGAGTTGACCAGCCAGGCTGTACTCGATGGCCGGCTCGGTCGCGCCGGGCGGCGGTGCCGGAAACGACGAGAGCGCCCACAGCACGATGGTGAGCGACAGGATGATGGTGCCGACCCGGCGCATGAAGATGCCCGCGCGTTCCCACAAGCCGATCAGGATGTCGCGCGGATGCGGCAGGCGGTAGCCCGGCAATTCCAGCATCAGCGGCTGTTCTTCACGGGCGCCGCCCCAACGCTTCATGATCCAGGCGACGACCACGGCACTGACGATGCCGGCGCCGTACAGCGCGAACAGCACCAGCCCCTGTAGATTGAACAGGCCCAATACCGGTTGTTCGGGGATGAAGGCGGCGATCAGCAGGGTGTACACCGGCAGCCGCGCCGAGCAGGTCATCAACGGCGCCACCAGGATGGTGGCGAGACGATCGCGGGGGCTCTGAATGCTGCGGGTGGCCATGATGCCGGGCACCGCGCAGGCAAAGCTCGACAGCAAGGGGATGAAGGCGCGGCCACTGAGCCCGGCGCCGACCATCAGCCGGTCGAGCAGGAAGGCGGCACGCGGCAGATAGCCGGATTCCTCCAGCAGCAGGATGAACAGGAACAGGATCAGGATCTGCGGCAGGAACACCACCACGCCGCCGACACCGGCGATCACGCCGTCCACCATCAGGCTGTTGAGCAGGCCCTCCGGCAGCGCACCGCCGACCGCAGCGCCCATGGCGCCGATAGCCGATTCGATGAGGCCGATCATCGGGTCGGCCCAGGCGAATACGGCCTGGAACATCACGAACAGCAGCATGGCCAGAATCGGCAGGCCGGTGGCGGGATGCAGCAACAGGTTGTCGGCGCGTTCGGTGAAGGCATCGCCACGGCCGGTGCTGGCGCAGGCATTGCGCAGGGCTTCGGCATCGTCATGCCACTGTGCCGGGTCGGTAAAGGCTGGAGGCGGCGCGTGATGGGTCTCATGCAGTAAGGCCGACAGCGTCTGGGTGCCGTCTCGCTGCACAGCCACCGTTCCCACCACCGGAACCCCAAGGCGTTGCGACAACAAGTCGAGGTCGATCTTCACGCCCTGCCGGCGCGCGACATCCATGCGGTTGACGGCCACCACCATCGGCAGGCCGAGCAGGCGTACTTCCAATGCAAACCGCAGGTGCATCTGCAGATTGACGGCGTCGACCACACAGACCAGCAGATCAGGCGCAACTTCACCGGGGAAGCGGCCGAGGCAGATATCACGCGTCACCGCCTCATCGGGGCTGGTGGCCTCCAGGCTGTAGGCGCCGGGCAGGTCGACGATCTCGACCGCGCGGCCGTCGTCGAGACGGTGTACGCCGGTTTTGCGTTCGACCGTCACGCCCGCGTAGTTCGCCACCTTCTGCCGGCTGCCGGTGAGCCGGTTGAACAGTGCGGTTTTGCCGCAGTTGGGGTTGCCCACCAGCGCGATGCGGGCCAGGCGTGGCGGGTTGGGGCTCATGCGGCCTCCGGGCGAACCTGAATGCGGTCGGCTTCGCTCCGGCGCAAGGCAAAGCGGGTGTCGCCAATGCGCACCAGCAGCGGGTCGCCACCCACCGGCCCGGCCCGCAGCACTTCGACCCGGCGGCCGGCAACAAAGCCCAGCACCTGCAGGCGCCGGGCGATGAGATCCTCACCGGCCTGGGCGGCGATGTGGTCAACCCGGGCGGGGCACCGGTGGGGAAGGTGGGCGAGCGTCGTCATGGTCATGCGTAATGATAACGGCTCTCGTTTGCAGTTGCTGGTGTTACAGACTTGCGGCCAGGGTGGTGCCCTGCAGGATCGCCCGTTTGGCGTCCAGTTCGCCGGCGACATCGGCGCCGCCAATCAGGTGCACCTTGCAGCCCGCCGCCTGCAGCGGTTCCTGCAGACTGCGTTCGCTCAACTGGCCGGTACACAGGACGATGGTGTCGACTTCCAGCAGGGTGGCGTTCTCGCGCTTTTCGCCGTAACTGATGAGCAGCCCGCGTTCGTCAATGGCTTCGTAGTTGACGCCGCCGATCATCTCGACCTTTTTCATCTTCAGCGCGCTGCGATGAATCCAGCCGGTGGTCTTGCCCAGCCGTTTGCCCAGGGTTTCGGCCTTGCGCTGCAGCAGGGTGACCTGCCGCGCCGCCGGCTCGATGTGGGGGCGGGTCACGCCGCCGCGGTGCTCGGCAGGGTCGGTCACCCCCCATTCGGCATTCCACACCGCCAGGTCGAGGGTGGGGGAGGGGCCGCCATGCACCAGGTATTCGCTGACATCGAAGCCGATGCCGCCGGCGCCGATCACCGCCACCCGCTGTCCCACCGGCTTGTGATGCAGCAGCACGTCGATATAGCTCAGCACTTTGCCGGTGGCCTCCTGCTCGGCCTGGCCGGGGATCTTCGGATCCCGCGGCAGCACGCCGGTGGCCAGCACGATGTCGTCGTAGCCACCGGCCTGCAGCCGGGCCGCGTCGACGCGGGTGTTGAGATGCAGGTTGACGCCGGTGTCGCCGAGATGATTGCGGAAGTAGCGCAGGGTTTCGTGGAACTCTTCCTTGCCGGGAATCTGCTTCGCCATGTTGAACTGGCCGCCGATTTCGCTGGCGGCGTCGAACAGGTCAACCGTGTGACCGCGGTCGGCCAGACTGGTGGCGCAGGCGAGGCCGGCCGGGCCGGCGCCGACCACCGCAATCCGCTTCGGTGTCGGTGTGCGCTTGAGCACGATCTCGGTCTCGAAGCAGGCGCGCGGGTTCACCAGGCACGAGGCCGTCTTCATCTTGAAGGTGTGGTCCAGGCAGGCCTGGTTGCAGGCGATGCAGGTGTTGATGCGGTCGGCCTTGCCGGCGGCCGCCTTGTTGACGAAGGCAGCATCGGCCAGTAATGGGCGGGCCATGCTGACCATGTCGGCCATGCCGTCGGCGAGGATCTGCTCGCCGACCTCCGGCGCATTGATGCGGTTGGTGGTGCACAGCGGAATGCGAATCTCCGCCTTCATCTTCTGGGTGACCCAGGCGAAGGCGGCGCGCGGCACGCTGGTGGCGATGGTGGGCACCCGCGCCTCATGCCAGCCGATGCCAGTGTTGATGATGGTGGCGCCGGCGGCCTCGATGGCCTTGGCCAGCATCACCACTTCCTCCCAGCTCTGGCCATCGGGAATCAGGTCGAGCATGGACAGGCGGTAGACGATGATGAAATCGGGGCCAACCGCTTCGCGCACCCGGCGGACGATCTCCACCGGCAGCCGCATGCGGTTCTCGTACGGGCCGCCCCAGCGGTCGTCGCGCTTGTTGGTGTGGGTGACCAGGAACTGGTTGATGAAGTAGCCCTCGGACCCCATCACCTCAACGCCGTCGTAGCCGCCTTCGCGCGCCAGCACGGCACAGCGGACAAAGGCCTTGATCTGGCGTTCGATACCGGCTTCGCTGAGCGCGCGTGGCGTGAACGGGGTGATCGGCGACTTGATGCGCGACGGGCCCACACTCAGCGGGTGATAGCCATAGCGACCGGCATGCAGGATCTGCAGCGCGATCTTGCCACCTTCGCCGTGGACGGCATCGGTGATCTGTCGATGCGACCGGGCGGCACTGCGGGAGGTGAGCTGACCGGCAAACGGGGCGACCCAGCCTTCCACATTGGGGGCGAATCCGCCGGTGACGATGAGGCCGACACCGCCGCGTGCGCGCTCCGCAAAGTAGGCCGCCAGCCGCGGGAAATGCTTCTTGCGATCTTCCAGCCCGGTATGCATCGAGCCCATCAATACCCGGTTGCGCAGGGTGGTGAAGCCGAGGTCGAGCGGGGCAAGCAGGTGCGGGTAGGGATTGGACATGTTGGCGGCCGTTCACGGGTAGCTAGAGTGCCCGCGAGTGTACGTGAGCGTCGCCATTGCGGCGGTTGGGCGCAGCGCCATCACCGTTCGTCGCTGCAGCGCAACATCCGCGCCGCAAATGGGGTACGCTACCACCATACTGCACCGTATGGTGCGCCCGAATTCGTTTTCCTTCCTACTACTTACGGAGTCTTCCCATGGGTCAATACACCGCACCGCTGCGTGACATGCAGTTCGTTCTGCACGAGCTGCTGGGCATCGACAAGGAGCTGCAGTCCATCCCCCGTCATGAAGGTCTGGATGCCGACACCATCAACTCGATTGCTGACGAAGCCGCCAAGTTCGCGCAGAACGTCACCTTTCCGCTGAATCAGAGTGGTGACGAGGAAGGCTGCAGTCTCGACAAGACCACCGGTACGGTGACCGCCCCCAAGGGCTTCAAGGAAGCCTATGCGCAGTATGTCGAGGCTGGCTGGCCGGCACTGGCCTGCGAGCCCGATTTCGGCGGCCAGGGGCTGCCGGAAGTGGTCAACAACGTGCTGTACGAAATGCTCAACAGTGCCAACCAGTCGTGGACCATGTATCCCGGTCTGACCCACGGTGCCTACGCCGCCCTGGTGGCCCACGGCACCGACGAGCAGAAAGCGGCCTACCTGCCGAAGCTGGTGTCGGGTCATTGGACCGGCACCATGTGCCTCACTGAAAGCCACTGCGGTACCGACCTCGGCTTGCTGCGCAGCAAGGCCGAACCGAAGGGCGACGGCAGCTACGCCATCAGCGGCCAGAAGATCTTCATTTCCTCCGGTGAGCACGACCTCGCCGAGAACATCATCCACCTGGTGCTCGCGCGCCTGCCGGATGCGCCGGCCGGCACCAAGGGCATTTCGCTGTTCATCGTGCCCAAGTTCGTCCCCAACGCCGATGGTTCGCTGGGCGAGCGCAACGGCATCCAGTGCGGCGCGCTGGAGCACAAGATGGGCATCCATGGCAACGCCACCTGCGTGATGAACCTCGACGGCGCCACCGGCTGGCTGGTGGGTGAGCCCAACAAGGGTCTCAACGCCATGTTCGTGATGATGAACGGCGCCCGTCTCGGCGTCGGCATGCAGTCACTGGGCCTGGCCGAAGTGGCCTACCAGAACTCGCTGGCCTATGCCAAGGACCGCATCCAGATGCGGTCGCTGTCCGGCAAGAAGGCGCCGGACAAGCCGGCCGACCCGATCATCGTCCACCCGGACGTGCGCCGCATGCTGCTGACGCAGAAGGCCCATGTGGAAGGCGCCCGTGCCTTCACCTACTGGACCGGTCTGATGATCGACAAGGAACACGGCCACCCGGACGAGAAGGTGCGCAAGGACATGTCCGACCTGGTGGCGCTGCTGACGCCCATCGTCAAGGGCTTCATCACCGAACAGAGCTATGTCTCCACCACCCTCGGCATGCAGGTGTTCGGCGGCCACGGCTACATCAAGGAGTGGGGCATGGAGCAGTACGTCCGTGACGCCCGCATCAACATGATCTACGAAGGCACCAACGGCATTCAGGCGCTCGACCTGCTGGGCCGCAAGGTGTTGTCGGACATGGGCGCCAAGCTCAGCAAGTTCGGCAAGCTGGTGACCGACTTCGTCAAGGCGGAGTCTGACAATGAAGCGATGAAGGAATTCATCGGCCCGCTCGCCACCCTCGGCACCGAGGTGCAGAAGGTGACGATGGAAATCGGCCAGAAAGCGATGAAGAATCCGGACGAAGTCGGTGCAGCATCGGTGCCCTACATGCACCTGCTCGGCCACTTCGTCTATGCCTATCTGTGGGCGCGGATGGCGAAGATCGCACTCGACAAGCAGGGTGAGGGCGAGTTCTATGCCACCAAGCTGACCACCGCCCGGTTCTACTTTGCGAAGATGCTGCCGGAGACGGCGATGAACCTTCAGCAGATCCGTGCTGGCGCCGACACGCTGATGACGCTGGACGCCGCCAACTTCTGATCGCGCGGCAGTGGCAACCAGAGGCCGGGCATTGCCCGGCCTTTTTTGTTGTTGACTGCGGCGACGTGGGGGCGGGGGGCAGGGTCAATGCGGTGGCCGCAGCGGCTGCTTACTGTGCAGTACACACGAGGAGAACGATGATGCGTCGACGTGATCTTTCAGGCTGGGGGCTGGCGGTCCTCAATCGAATGGCCCAATGGCCGTTGCTGCGCAGGACGGGCATCCGCCGCGGCGCCGAGCAGGCACTGTTCCATAGTGCCCGAGCGGGGTTTCAGGTAGCGGGCACGGCCGCCCGCAGCTTCAAGCGCGTGCGCGGGGCCGGGGCGCCGGCACGCCTGGACCGGGTTGCCAGCGCCGGTCTGTTCGACCTCACGCCGTCGGAAGAGCAGCAGATGCTGTGCGACGCGGTCCGCGATGTGGCCGAGGGCGAGCTGCGCCCCGCTGCAGCCGACGCCAACGAAGCCGGCAAGGCGCCGGACGCAGTGCTGCGCGCGACGGAAGACCTCGGCATTCATCTTCTGGGCGTTCCTGAATCGCTGGGCGGTGTCGGCCAGACCCGGTCGGTGGTCACCCAGATGCTGGTCACCGAAGCGCTGGCGCAGGGGGACATGAGCCTGGCAGTGGCCTGCCTGGCACCGATGGCGGCGACATCCGCACTGGTGCAGTGGGGGAGCGCCTCGCAGCAGGCCACCTACCTGCCCGCCCTCACCGCCGAGCGACCACCGGTATCAGCACTGGCGATCACCGAACCGCAGCCGCTGTTCGATCCGTTCCAGTTGCAGACCCGTGCCGAACGCGACGGCGATGGCTTTCGCCTGAGTGGTGTCAAGGCACTGGTGTTCCGCGGAGATGAGGCGGAATTGCTGGTGGTCGCCGCCGAGCTGGCAGGGGAGGGTGCCTGCCTGTTTCTGGTCGAGGGCGGCAGCGCCGGCCTGCAGTTTGCGCCCGAGCCGTCCATGGGCCTGCGGGCCGCGCGGCCGGTGCGACTGACACTGGATCAGGTGAAGGTCGGGGCCGATGCCCGCCTCGGCAGTATCGAGGACTACCGCAACTGCGTGCGGCTGTCGCGGCTGGCCTGGTGCGCGCTGGCCTGCGGCACGGGGCGTGCGGTGCTCGATTTCGTCATTCCTTATGTCAACGAACGGCAGGCTTTCGGCGAGCCGATCAGCCATCGGCAGTCGGTGGCTTTTGCGGTGGCCAACATGGGCATCGAGCTGGAAGGCATGCGCCTGGCCACCCTGCGCGCCGCCAGCCGCGCCGAGCAGGGTCTGCCGTTCGCCCGCGAGACCGCTTTGGCGCGGCTGCTCTGCACCGAGAAGGGCATGCAGATCGGCAATGACGGCGTGCAGCTGCTGGGCGGGCATGGCTTCACCAAGGAATATCCGGTGGAGCGCTGGTACCGCGACCTGCGGGCGGTAGCGGTGATGGACGGCGGCGTGCTGCTCTGAGGACGATGACATGATCAATCTTGAAACCCCGAAGAGATTCAAAGGGCTGGTCAGCCAGGCGCAGCAGGTGGCGCAGGAGATCTTTCGCCCCAACTCCCGCAAATACGATCAGGCCGAGCACGCCTATCCGCAGGAACTGGATCTGCTGGCGGCCTTACTGGATGGCATGAACGCCAGTGGCGGCAACGGCGGTGCCGGCGCTGCCGGTGTCAGGCGCGACGACACCGGCGAGACCGGCAATCGCAACGGCTCCAATCTCAGCACTGTGCTGGGCATCATGGAACTGTGCTGGGGCGATGTCGGGCTGTTGCTGTCGATGCCGCGTCAGGGGCTGGGCAACTCGGCGATTGCCTCGGTGGCGACTGCCGAGCAGCTGGCCCGCTTCGATGGCAAATGGGCGGCGATGGCGATCACCGAGCCCCACTGCGGCAGCGACTCCGCGGCGATCCGCACCACCGCCGTCCTCGATGGCGATCACTACGTGCTGAACGGAGAAAAAATCTACGTCACCAGTGGTGAGCGCGCCGATCTGGTGGTGGTGTGGGCAACACTCGACCGCAACGCCGGCCGCGCCGCCATCAAGAGTTTCGTGGTGGAAAAGGGCACGCCCGGTTTCGAGCTGGTGCGGCTGGAGCACAAGCTGGGGATCAAGGCATCCGACACCGCCGCGTTCATGCTCAACAATGTCCGGGTGCCCCGCGAGAACTTGCTGGGCTCGCCCGACGTCGATGTGAGCAAGGGCTTCGCCGGTGTCATGCAGACCTTCGACAACACCCGACCGCTGGTGGCGGGGATGGCGGTGGGGCTGGCCCGTGCCTGTCTCGACGAAACACGTGTTCAGCTCGAAAGGGCGGGTATCGAGCTTGACTACGACGCTGCCGGCCCGCGGCAGCCGTCGGCGGCGCGCCAGTTCATGGAGATGGAAGCGGACTACGAGGCCGCGCATCTGCTGACTCTGGAAGCGGCCTGGATGGCCGACAACCGCCAGCCCAACTCGTTGCAGGCATCGATGGCCAAGGCCAAGGCCGGGCGTAGTTGTGTCGACATTGCACTGCGTTGCGTGGCGTTGTGTGGTGCCCTCGGTTACAGCGAAACCGCACTGCTGGAGAAATGGGCCCGCGACGCCAAGATTCTCGACATTTTCGAGGGCACCCAGCAGATCCAGCAATTGATCGTGGCGCGTCGCCTGCTGGGCAAGAGCTCGACCGAACTCAAGTAAGCTGCGGCATGACCGAGGAGATTACTGGCATGACAGAACTTGCAGCCGTCACCACCGGACGCTTCTGGTACGACGACGTCCAACTGGCCTATGAGCGCTACGGCGCCCATGACGCGCCGGCCGTGGTGTTGCTGCATGGCATCTTGCTTGATTCCTACCTGAATCGCGGGATGGCACGCAAGCTGGTGCAGGAAGGATTTCAGGTGGTGCTGCTGGACCTTCTGGGACACGGCAAGAGCGATCGCAGCTTCGATCCCAAGGATCATCGGGCGGATTTCTATGCCGACCAGGTGCTGGCGCTGATGGATCACCTGCAACTCGAGCGCGCAGTGCTCGGGGGCCTGTCGCTCGGCTGTATCGTGTCATTGCACGCGGCGACCAAGGCGCCGCAGCGCGTCTCGGGCTTGTTCCTCGAGATGCCGGTGATGGAGTGGTCGGCGCCGTGGGCGGCGTTGATCCTGTCACCGTTGATCGTGCTGTCGCGGCTGGCGCCCCTGCTGCAGCGGCCGTTGGCGGAGCGCCTGCGGCGTGCGCCGCGGCCGCGCAACGAGGTGCTCACCAGCATCCTCAATACCGCGTCGATGGAGCCGCGGAACATGGGGGCGATCCTGCACGGCGTGTTGGTCGGTGCCATCGTGCCGCCTGAGCGCGCCCGTCGGCAGCTCACCATGCCGGCGCTGATCGTTGGTCATGGCGGCGACAAGCTGCACGAGTTCCGCGATGCCCATGTCCTGCATCAGGAGCTTCGCAACTCGACGCTGCTGGAAGCCCGCCACATTCTGGAGCTGCGGACACGCCCGGATCGGCTGTGGCCGGAGATCCGTCGTTTCTTCACCGCGGTGATGGCGGCGGAAACGGGGCAGGGGGCTCGCAAGCGGCGGGTCCGCCGCAAGGCGCAGTAGCGAGACCCCGTAGCAGCCTCAGGTCAGGAAGCCGCCGTCCACCACCAGGCTGCTGCCGGTGACGTAGCTGGCGCCATCCGACACCAGAAACAGGACAGCCGGTGCGATCTCGCTGGGCTGCGCCACACGGCCAAGCGGGATGCTGGGCATGAAGTGCTTGAGCATCTCGTCGTTGCTGGTCAGCGCCGAGGCGAACTTGGTTTCGGTCAGGCCCGGCAGCACCGCATTTACCCGCACCCCCCACGGCGCACATTCCTTGGCGAAGGCCTTGGTCATATTGATGACCGCCGCCTTGGTGATGGAATAGATGCCCTGCATCGGACCCGGCCGAATGCCATTGATACTGGCGATGTTGACGATGGCGCCGCGCCCGCCACGCTGCATCAGGCGGGCGGCGAGGGAGGACAGTTCGAAGTAGCCCTTGATGTTGACCTGCAGGGTCTTGTCGACCATGTCCATGCCGGTGTCGGTGATGTGACCGAAGTGCGGATTGGTGGCGGCGTTGTTGACCAGGATGTCGAGACGCCCGAACTGGCGATCGATTTCGGCCACCAGCTTGCCCAGCGCTGCGGAATCACCCTGATGGGCGGCGATGGCGGTGGCCTTGCCGCCTGCGGCGACGATTTCGGCCGCTACCTTGTCAAGATCGGCCTGCTTGCGCGATGCCAGCACGACATGCGCGCCTTGCTCTGCCAGCAGGCGTGCGGTGGCTTCGCCGATCCCCCGTGATGCGCCGGTGACCAGCGCCACCCGTCCCTTGAGGTCAAAAAGTTGAGTGGGCATTGTGGTGCTCCTTATGGGGTAACCGCGGCAGCCGGTAGCCGCTTGCCGAATGCAATGAGGCCGATTCCGAATCCGTACATCATGATGCCGTAGACCGCTGACGGCACCGCCATCTCGGTATTCTGCAACAGGGTCATCGCCACCAGCAGGCCGATGGTGCTGTTCTTGATTCCCAACTCGACGGCGATGGTGAGGCTGTCCTGCCAGTTCAGACGGGCCAGGCGCCCACCCAACAGCCCAAGGCTGATGCCCACGACGTTCAGCGCCGCGCAGGCCGGACCGGCCTGAATCAGCAGGGTGCCCAGCCGGTCGCGGTTGACGGTGGCGATGCCGACGATCAGCGCTGCCAGCACCACGGCACCGAACAGGCTGACGGCGCGATCGGCACGTGCGGCCAGCGCTGAGTTGCGGCCGCGGATGATCATGCCGATGCTGACCGGTATCAGGATCAACACGGCGAGCATGGCCACCGTCTTCAGGAAAGGCAGGTGCACCGTGGTGGCGGCGGCATCAACAACGGCGGTGCGGTCCAGTGCCAGATTGACCCAGAACGGCAGGGTGGCAATGGTGGCGAGGCTGGCGATGACCGTGAGGATGATCGACAAGGCGACGTTGCCCCGAGCCATGAAGGAAATGAGGTTCGACGTGGTGCCGCCGGGGCAGGCGGCGACGATCACCACCCCCACCGCCAGGGAGGCGGTCAGGCCGGGTAGCCCCATCAGGGCGAGGCCGACGAGGGGCAGGGCGAGCAACTGCAGCAGGCTGCCAATCAACAGGCCCTTGGGGGCCCTGGCTTCACGGCGAAAGTCGTTCGGCGTCAGCGTCAGCCCCATGCCGATCATGATGATGAACAAGGCGATCGGCAGGCCGATGGCGATCAGCGGGCTTTGCTGCACGGAACTCCTCCTGAAACTGAATTGTTATGGCTTTTCATCCGGCCGGCGTTTGTATCACAGCCGCCCGGCAAACGGCAGCGCAGACGATGCGGCTGTCCCGGCAAACACGGTAGGCTAGCGGCCTCATCGGCAACCGGAAATATCTGGCATGGACCCCCTGCGAAGCGAGCGTCGTACCGACCGTCAACCCGCAAAGAAGAAGCCGGGCCATGGTGGCCTCTGGCTGTCGTTGTTGATTCCCGCGGTCGTGCTGTTCGGGGTGCTGCAGTGGTACCGGGCCCAGCAACCGGTTGATCTCCCGGTGCCAGGCCACAACGGTGGCGGCAGTCCGGGCGGGGCCTCCGGAGGCAGTGTCGGCAGCATCGGCGCCCAGGGCAGCCCGATCATCGTCGGCGGCGTCACACCGGCCCCCGCGCTTGAGCCCGCCCAGGTCGAGCGCTTCGAGCCGCGGCCCACCGAGGTTCCCTTGGCGGGCGCGCGTGCGGTTGGCGGTGGCGACCGCCTGCCGGAACCGGCGGTGTCACGCGAACTGTCGGCCGAGGGCCAGGACAACCCGCTGTGCAAGAGCCTGCAGACCCAGCGCGAAGCCGCCGAGGCCCAGCTCGAGAAACAGCTGCCGCCGAGCGAAGCCCGCCTGTTCCGCAACGAGCGCGACAATGCGATCCAGAACCTGAGCCGCCTGGGTTGCTTCGAGTAACCCCAGGCAGGGCAACGGTTGCTTCGATATTGTTCTTTACGTTGATGCTTGGCACTCTTGCGCGAAGGAAGAATGAGGGAATAGCGCATGGAGCCGCTTCGACCGGGGTATCGTCGCCGTGAAACGCGAAAGCAGGACCAGACGCTGTTGGTGATTGCCACCATCATCGCCGCCCCGGTTGTCATGTTGTTGTTCCTTTTCGCACTCTCGCGCACCAACCCCCAGGCGCCCGCCACGGACCCTCAAAGGGCGCCCGCGACGACCGCCGTCCGCCCGGCGCCGGTGATCGCTACGCCGACCCCGGACATGGCCCGGCAGGCCCAACAACAGACCGCATCGCCGTTCAGGGAAACCGGTCAGGTCGAGTTCTACACTCACCCCGCGCCGGTCCCCACGCTGACCAACCAGCAGCGCTACGAGCGAGCGTCCGAGATTTACCGCTCAATGGGGTCCGGATCACGACCACCTACACGCCCGACACCGCGGCCTACAGCACGGCCGGCAGCCGCCTCGCAGTCCCAATGCAAATGGTTGGCACAACGCAAGGCCTACATAGAATCCATCATGCGGACCGGCTACAGCGCCTCAGCCAGTCGTGGCCTGCATGCGGAACTGAATGACATCGTCAAGCGAATGCAGCGCCTGCATTGCCTTCGCTAGCGCCGCGCTCAACCAACGACGGCAGACCGGCCCGCCACAACCACAGACGCGAACCCGCCAATACAACGCATAATGTATATTATGTAAAGTATCGGAAAGTAAGGGAGCGGCGTGCGTGCCGTTGGGCCCGATCTCGATGCCCTGCGATGCCGAACAACCGTCAGTCGGCGAAGGCTCCCCGTTTGCCGCCATCTGGGCCCTGACAGCACTGGCCACGCATAAGCTCGATGCCTCACCGGGTGCGCTCCGCGCCTGGTCGACGCTAGGCGACATGACATGGTGATTCCGAACGAGCTCAAGCGACCCGACGCCATCGATCCCGGACACGGGAAGACGAAGGTCACCGACGAGGCGATGTATCGTCGACTGGTCGAGAGCGTCAGCGACTATGCCATCTACATGCTCGACTGCGACGGATATGTCAGCAGCTGGAATCCCGGCGCCCAGCGGTTCAAGGGGTATCTGGCTGATGAAATCATCGGGCGACACTTCTCGACCTTCTATTCAGCGGAAGACCGCATGGCGGGACGCCCGGAGACAGCGCTGAGAATCGCCCGTCAGCGTGGAAGATTCGAAGACAAGGCGTGGCGGGTACGCAAGGACGGACGCCGCTTCATGGCACATGTCGTGATCGATCCGGTCCGTGATGATCACGGCATCGTGATCGGCTACGCCAAGATCACCCGTGACATCAGCGACAGCTATGCCCAGGAGCAGGAACTTCGCGAGAGCGAGCGACGGTTCCGTTTGCTGGTATCGGGCGTCACCGACTATGCCATCTACATGCTGGACCTCAATGGTCATATCAGTAGCTGGAACGCAGGTGCTCAACGTCTGAAGGGCTATACGCAGAACGAGGTGTTGGGGCGGCACTTTTCGGTGTTCTACAGCGATACGGATATCGCCGATGGTCGGCCAACACGTGCGCTGCAGACCGCTTTGACGACCGGGCGATTCGAAGACACGGCCTGGCGCGTAAAAAAGAACGGTGAAACGTTCTGGGCCAATGTGATCATCGACCTGATTCACAACGAGGCCGGCGAACCGATCGGATTCGCCAAGATCACGCGTGATATCAGCGAGCGCAGAATCAGTGAACTACGACTGAAGGACCTGACGCGCGCCAATGAAGAGCTGGAACATTTTGTGCAGATCGCGTCGCACGATCTGCGAGAACCCTTGCGCAAGGTTCTGGCATTCAGCGACTTGCTCGAATGCGACCTGCAAGACGTGATTGACGATACGCGCCGGGGCTACCTGAAAAGCATCAGTGCCGCGACGCAGCGGATGCAGGGTTTGCTTGACAGTCTGATGCAGCTCACACGCGTCAATGCACATGGTGAGAGTTTCAGTCTGTGCGAACTTGATGATGCTCTGGCAGAAGTCTTGGCAGACATGGATATCGCCATTCGCGATGCCGCCGCCACGGTGGTGGTCTCTCCCCTGCCCCGCATCGAGGCCGATCCTGCCCAGATGCGCCAGCTGTTCCAGAACCTGCTCGAGAACGCACTGAAGTACCGGAATTCTGCGGTGCCACTGCGGATCGAGATCGGGGGTCTCGAATCACACGATCCGACTCGAGTGGTCATAGAGATACGGGACAACGGTATCGGCTTCGAACCCAAGTATGCCGAGCGAATATTCGGCATCTTCCAGCGGCTGCATACGCGTGATCAGATTCCTGGATCCGGCGTTGGCCTGGCCGTTTGCCGAAAGATCTGCGAACGCCATGGCGGAACCATCACGGCGTCGGGGGCACCGGGCGCGGGTGCCGCCATCGTGGTGACCCTTCAAGGTGCCCACTGTGCCGTGGAGCACCGCCTCGATGGACCATGAGCCCAGCCTGATGATCGTTGAGGACGATCCCGACGATCTGCTGCTGATCCGGACGGCCTTGGCCCGGGTCTGCCCTGCCGTTCCCGTTCGCGCCAAACGAGACGGTATCGAGTTGATGCAGGCAATCGCCACCGAGGAGCCCCCCCCTGCGTTGATGCTTGTCGACCTCAATATGCCGCGGATGTCCGGTTGGGAACTGCTCGGCGCCATTGCAACAGTGGACGGTTGGTCGGAGATTCCCCTGATCATCCTGACCACCTCGACCGAAACACGCGATCGCCAGCGCGCCGCGGCGCTCGGGGCGAAGGCCCTGATCGTCAAGCCCGACACCTTTCGCGAGCTGGTGGCGATGTTGCCGCCCCTGATTGCGCCCTGGTTTCCTGCTGTAGGCGTTCAGACCTGACATGGCCCGCCAATTCCGATTGCTATTGGTTGAGGACGACCCTGAGGATGTTCTGCTGTTCGAACGGCGGATGCCATCCGGATACCGGCTGACAACCACTACATCGACTGACCCCGACATCGTTCATGCGATGCTCGACGAGCAGGACATCTGTTATGTGGACTATCGGCTCGGGATCGAAAGTGGTCTCGATCTGGTCGCGGCACTTCGGAATCGTGGTGTTCGGCTGCCGATCGTGGTGATCACCGGTCAGAACATCGAGACCCTCGGAGAGAATGCGCTGCTCGCCGGCGCCACTGACTTCGTCAACAAGGATCGGCTGGCTGCGGAGGAAATCGAACGCCTTACCCGCTGGTCGATGATTCGCTCTCGTGTCGAACGACTGCTCAGTACCCGAATCACGCCACGGGAGCTCCAGCTGTTGATGGGTCAGCAGGCCCCTACCCGATCGGCCAGTGATGCTCAGGCGCTGGGGGTGCCCGCGGAATCGATGCGGCGGGTGGTTTACATCAGTCAAGCGACGCGGGCGTTCTCCCAGCAGGAGATCTACACCCTGTGCACCAATGCGGCGGCCGCCAACGCACGACATGGCATCACCGGGGCATTGGTCGTCGCCGGCACCTGTTTCGTGCAGGTGGTTGAAGGCCCGGAATCGGCACTGATGGCGCTGGTGGACCGCCTGCAACGTGATCCTCGTCACCGCAATATCGGCATCATCGTGGATGAGCCCATCTGGGTGCGCAGCTTCGCCGAATGGAACATGGGCAGCTTCTTCATGGACGCCCACCTGACCTATACCTCGATCAACTGGCTACGGCTGATTCACACCCTGCAGCAGACCTTGGCGGAAACCGGTGCCGATCACGACGGTATGGGCCGCCTGATTCAGATGCTGCCGACCTTGCTGTCAACCGCTGCCGATCGAATGGTGACAGCCGCGTAGGGCCCTTGCCGGCTGCGATCGCCGGCCGCCCATCGCGTTGACGCCCCCGAGCCCCAATGCTATAAGCCCCGCCTTCATCTGCAGCCTTGGGAGCGCCCAATGCCGACGCGTGCACCCGCGAAGAAACCCGCATCGCCCTCGCGAACTGCCAGCCGAAAGGCTGTGTCGAAGCCCACGGCTGCCAAGAAAACAGCCAAGGCGCCCCAAAAGACCGGCGGACCGGTCAAAGCCGCAACGCCGGCAAAGAAGACCGCCACCAAGGCTGCCGCCGCCACTCCTTCATCCACCCGGAAGCGCGCCGCTGCAAGCGCTTCCCCGAAGCCGAAATTAATGACTGCGAAAACCCCAGCCGCAAAGTCCAAGTCTGCCGCCACTGGCGCCGCGTCCAAGGCTGTCTCGAAGGCCGCCCCCAAGAAGCCTGCTGCCAAGAAGGCAACGGCTGCGCCCAAGGGGCCGTTGACCGAGGCGCAAATCCGCAAGATGTCGGACAACGACTATATGAACGAGGCGCAACTCACCTTCTTCCGTGAGCGCCTGCTGATGATGAGAGCGGAAGTCCTGGCGCGAGAAGTGGATGTCAAGGAGCGTCTTCACCAGCGGGAGATCTTTGCCGACCCCGCAGACCGTGCTACCGCGGAGGAAGAGCACTGGCTCGATCTGCGACTTCGCGAGCGTGAATCCTTGCTACTGCGCAAGATCGACGAAGCCCTCAAACGCATCGTTGACCGTGAATACGGCTACTGCGAAAAGACCGGCGACCCGATCGGTATTCCGCGTCTGCTGGCACGTCCGACCGCCACCGTCTGCGTCGACATCAAGGGGCAGGACGAACGCGTCGAAGCGCAGTATCGCGACCGCTGACTTTCGGCGTTATCGCATGACGAAATTGCTTGACTTCAAGCCCGCCGTCATTAGAATACGCGCCACACAGTGATGCGGGTGTAGCTCAGTTGGTAGAGCGCGACCTTGCCAAGGTCGAGGTCACGAGTTCGAGCCTCGTTACCCGCTCCAAGATGTTCAAGCCCCGGTTGAATGAGCGGGGCTTTTTTGTTTCGAAGGTCCAGTGTCCGCTCCGGATCTGGCTGGGTGGCAGAGTGGTTATGCAGCGGACTGCAAATCCGCGTACGTCGGTTCAATTCCGGCCCCAGCCTCCAATTGCATGAATTCAGATGGCGCCGAAAGGCGCCATTTGTCTTTATGAAACAATAATTTAGTGTCTGTAGCAGTAGCCACCTGTCGCTGCTGATCTGCCCAAAATCGTCGTTTGCAGTGGGGTCACAAGTGGGGTCAAAATCGGTCATCCCGCCAATCTTGACTGGCAGCCTGAAATTGACCCCACATGGCTCTAACCGACCTTGAAATACGCAAGCTTCCCGTCTCTGAGAAGCAGTACAAAAGACACGACGCCCACGGCCTCTACCTCCTAGTCCTGCCGAGTGGCGGCAAGTCATGGAGGCTGAAGTACAGACGCGATGGGAAGGAAAGCGTCATGTCGCTAGGTCAGTGGCCTGCGGTGTCTTTGGCCGCCGCGAGGAGACAACGCGATTTGATCCGTGGAGACCTGATTCAAGGTCATGATCCCGCATCGCAACGGCGCGAAATACGTGCAGAAACACGCAGGGTTGCACTGGAGCCCAAGAAATCCTTTGGCTGCCTAGCAACAGACTGGCTGGCTCACATCAAGCCAAACCTCAAACAGTCGAGCTACGAACAACGGAAGCGCCGAATTGAAATCTACGTCATACCTGTTCTGGGTAGCCGCGACTCAGCCGACATCACCACTGCAGATGTGATGTCGACGCTCATCCCGATTGAGAACGCAGACAAGATTGAAACCGCGCATAGAGTTCGAAACCTGATCGAGCAGATCTTTGATTGGGCTGTTGCTCGGGGACGAGCGACAACAAATCCAGCACGCGGAACAGCAAAGGGTATGCGGCAAAAGCCAGTCAAGCACTTTGCGGCCGCTCGTTGTCCTGATCAGATCGGAGACATCCTTCGCGCAACTTGGGACTACCCCGGATCCTTCTCAGTACAGACACTACTGCGAGTCATGCCCTATGTCGCCGCAAGACCCGTAGAAATAAGGCACTGGAGATGGTCAGAAATTGATTTCGACAAGGCAATATGGAAGCGAACCCTGGCGAAGACACGCAAACTGAGGGACAAAAGAATCATGATTTGTCCACTTGCGCCACAGGTACTCGCCGAAATCGAGCTTATTCGGCCCTACTCGTTTAATCGTGACGACCCCGATCAGTTCATCTTTCCGGGGTTGATCCCCGGAAAACCGCTCAGTGAATCTACCGTTGGAGCAGCACTTCGGCGCATGGGTATTGATACGCGACAAGAGCACACCGGCCATGGTTGGCGAGGATCGTTCAGCACCATCGCCAGAGAAGCTGGAGCTCCCCGCTCTTGGGCTGAAGCACAATTGGGACACGTGGTCGAGGATGAAACTGAGGCCGCCTACAACGCAGCCGAGTATCTCTCTCAGCGCAAGGCATTGATGAGGTGGTGGGCCAACTGGCTCGACGCTGCAAGACTCAAACAGCCCGCCCCGCTTCTTTCGAATTATTTTGGAAGCCGAGAGTATGCCCTCGCAACTGGCAATGTTGTTCCTCTTGCGGAAGCAATCTAAAGCAGATAGCTTAAAGGCTGATCGACAGAAAGGAGGGCTGAGATGGCTCGTTTCCCTTCTTTCGAGCGCCAAAGCGCTCAATACATGAGTAATTTTCAATGTCTGATCATCAACACCAGTATGTCAATGTTCGTACCGTCGCAGCACGTTGTTCGATACACCGCTCGACCGTTTACAAGCTCGTACAACGCGGTCTTCTTCCAAGACCCATTCGATTGGGAAGCTGCGCCAGGTGGCGTGTCGCAGACGTAGAGGCGGCGATCGCGCGCTTAGAATCGACGACCTTGAAGCATTAACCGCTCCAAGCGACTTCACATAGCGGAAGAATCGAGAACGACCATCATGCAAATCGATACATCGAAACCAGTGATGGTGACCGGCGCGACGGGTTACGTCGCCGGTTGGGTGATCAAACGTTTGCTAGATGAAGGGCTAACGGTTCACGCGGCGGTCCGCGACCCAGGACAAGCGGAAAAGCTCAGCACCTTGGTGGTACTAGCAAAGAACTCCCCGGGCACGTTGCGCTTCTTTAAGGCTGATCTGATGGAGGCTGGGTCGTACCGAGCGGCCATGGAGGGTTGTTCGGTGGTCTTTCACACGGCATCGCCATTCACACTGGATGTGAAAGATGCAGTCAAAGAGCTCATCGAACCCGCCCGCTTCGGGACCCGCAATGTGCTCGAGTCAGTTAACGAGACCCCGTCCGTAGAGCGGGTGGTCGTGACGAGCAGTTGCGCGGCGATTTACGGAGACAACGCTGACCTTGACTCGGCACCGGGCGGGGTATTCACCGAAGCGCTTTGGAATACCACCTCATCCGTCGAACACCAGCCTTACTCGTACTCGAAGCTTTTGGCCGAAAAGGAGGCATGGTCCATTGCCTCATCACAAAGTCGCTGGAAATTGGTCTGCATCAATCCTTCGTTGGTGGTCGGCCCGGGGATTCGCCCCGACGGCACATCTGAGAGCTTCAACATCATTCGGCAGATGGGCAACGGCACCATGAAGATGGGTATTCCAGATATCGGCTTTGGTGTTGTTGATGTCCGTGACCTCGCCGATGCTCACCTTAAGGCTGGTTATCTCCCCGAAGCTGAAGGCCGATTTATTGTCTCGGGGCACAACACCAGTTTTCTCGAAATGGCGAGGTGTCTACTGAACCGCTTCGGCAACGACTATCCTTTGCCGCGCAGGAAGTTGCCCAAGTGGGTGGTGTGGCTGTTCGGACCACTGACCACCAAAGGCTTCACTCGAAAAATGGTTAGCCTGAATGTTGATCTACCATGGCGTGCCGACAATCGACGTAGCCGCGAAATCCTTGAAGTGACTTACCGCCCACTGTCTGATTCGATGAATGACTTCTTTGCGCAGATGATTGAGAGCGGGCGAATCAGGAAAAGGTGATTAGCTTGAGCCGAGTGCAAAAAAATCGACTCATGTCTGCATCCACACCCGCTGCCCTCAATAAAACTCGCACTGCATCCCTTCCGATCTACTACAGGGCATTGACGCCAACGAACCTGCTGTAACTCAGTAGATCGCATGAGCAGCTTGTCGGGCGGCTACTTTCAAGACGGCTCCTTTGCTTGCGAAGGCCGGTTTGGTTTGCCTGCCGTCTGATTTAGCGCGCCAAAAGGCTCTCTACCGCCTTCAAGCTGTCCTGCTCATTGGCCAGCTCTTTCACTGCGAAAGCCTCGATGGCCTTTTCGTGCGCATAGACGTAGGAAAAGAACTCCAAATCCGGCTTCTCACTGTTCTGCTTCAGGCGGAGGAATCTCTCTTGGAAGGGGCCCGTAGCATCACGCACGAGTCGCATGGCTAGACTCCAGGGCATGAGCCCCAGTGCCACGCCCTCGGCATATCCTTTCAGCTCCCAGACTTTCGGCTCGACCACAGGCTGGCCGGTCTTGGTCACGTACGCCAGATAACGCGCCAGCGTCTCTTCCTCCAGTGCCTTCAGGGTCAGCCACTTCGCCTTGCGCTCGGCGTTCTGTGTCAGCCGTGCGGCCGTGGCGAACACCGCCCGCCCGTAAACTTCCGACTCGTGAATGCGCTGCAAGTCTTCTTTGTACTGGGCATATTTCATCTCGACTTCCTTGCAGGTGACGCTGAAGTGCCACCATCGGGCGCTGGGTCACTTCGCCTTGATGGAGTAGCCCGCGCGCGGAAAGTGAATATGCAGCGTGCCCAGATCCGCATGGCTGCGCGCCACGATGATTCGATCCTCTGTCACGGCAGCCAGCGTGCCAGTCACCGGCACCAGACCATAGTCGGCAGGGGCCACGTCCACCAGGGTGCCAATGGCCACGGACGGGTCCGCCACGCTCGCCGGCAGCGGGCGCGGTTCTGCGTTTCGGGCCGCCGCAAACGCTTGTTCCTGGGTGATGTCTTCGCGCTGACCGTGCCCCAGGTCGCTGACCTTTTGATACCAGGCCATCACCTTTGGCCCGGCCTTCAGCGGACGGCGGTTGCAACTCACATACAGCCAAAGCGGGTGATAGACGGTGAAGTCGGCCACCGACACAGCGTCACCACCCACCCACCCACGGTTGCGTCGCCAACCGGGTTTCCAGCGTTTCCATTAACGAATCCAGGATGGCCTGGGCTTGCGCGCCCTTGGGCGGTCGCACCGTGCCACCCTTCAACAAACCGGCCCGATCCTTGGCGAACTGGTAGGTGCCGACGGGGCCAAACGCCAGCAGCATGGTGCCCAGCAACCGTAGCGGCGGAATCGCGGTAATTGCAGCGAAGAACGCCTGCTTCTCGGCCCGAGACATCAACTCGGCAGTGGCAGCGTCAACGTTGGCCGGGTCAAGCGCCGGACAATCCGTCGCCCGCGCAATCTCGCGTGCAATGAGCGTGGAGTCACAAAAAATATCGGCGCCGATCTGCGCGACCGGAATCCGCCGGTAGCCACCGGTCAATGGGTCAACATTCGGCCTGGGCGGCTGCACCGGCGAGATCAGCGACTGCCAGCGCGCGTGGGTCAGACCGAACATCAGGCGAATCTTCTCCGCATAAGGCGAAGCATCGTAGTGATGCAGGATCATTGATTCGTTCATCCGTTGGGTCCCCTTGTGAGGTCTGCATCATGCAACGTCGTCGGACAAATGCAACTTCACGACCGCAGCGTCGGTTGGCTCTCGTTTCCGCCTGTTGCGCCAGGCGCCAGGCGAGGACCCTCGACCCGAAACCTTACCGAAGCGTCGCCACGCTATAAGCCATGCATCGGCTGGAGTCAGCCCAAACCTGTCATTCGCGATGCTGAACAAATGGCCGCTCAGCACACGTTCGCGACTTCGGCCAGCATGAAGCCGCCGGTGAGTGCGAACGCGATCCACGTCGCGCGTTCGCTGGCGCTGCGTCCGTGGGCGTGCCCCGCGCTCATCGCGCGCCGCGGTCGATGGACACGATGCGCCGCACCTCACGATCCCAGAGCAGGCAGCGCAGTGAGGGCAGTACGTCGGCCAGACTCAGGCGGCGCACCTCGGTGAACCGCTCGGCATGCGCCGCGTGACAGGCGGCCAGCCGGTAGTTCGGGATGCGCGCGCACAGGTGATGAACATGATGGTAGCCGATGTCGGCGGTGAACCAGTTCAGCCAGCCCGGCAGCACAAGGAAGCTGGTGCCGTGGAGCGCAGCGGTTTCGTAGTCCCAGCCCTGATCGTCGCTGGCATAGGCCTGGTCGAAGTTGTGCTGGACGGTGAACAGCACGATGCCTGCCGCACCCGCCAGCGCGGTGGCCAGCAGATAGACCGTGAAGAACAGCGAGGCCCCGATCAGGCTGGACATCGCCGCCCAGAGTCCGAGCAGAGCGAGGTTGTTGAGGCTCATGTGGCGGAACTCTGCCGCTGATGCCCAATGGCGGGTTCGGAACACGCGCGCCTGTGCGCGCCAGCCGACCTGCGGTTGCGCGATGCCACCGCGCAGAAGATGCACGAGCAGCGCCGCGCAGCCACGCAGCCAGTTCAGGCGCGGGTTGACCACCAGGTACATCAGGCCGGCGAGCGGTGCCATGCCGACCCAGCGCGCACGCCGGTACTGCTGCTGGCGCGCCGGGCTCATCTGCGCGAACTCCTCCAGCGACAGCGTGCCCAGCGGCCCGCGGTACTTCGACCAGTTGCCGTTGGTGGCGTGGTGATAGGCGTGATGCCGCGACCATACGTATTGCGGCATGCCGGTGAGCACGCCGAACACAAAGCCGCAGGCGGCATTGAGCGCGCCGCGCCGGAACAGGCTGCGATGGCCGCAGTCGTGCATCAGTGCAAACGCGCGCAGCAGGAACAGGCTCATCACCGGCACGGCGAGCACCACCGCCCAGCCGTGACCCACCGCCACCAGCCACCACAGCAGGCCCAGCGGGATCAGCGTGCTCGCCACCTGCAGCGACGCGCGGCGGTCGTCACTACGGGCGAAACGCGCGACGAGCGTGCGCGTGCCGGACCGGGGCGACGGCATCGCCGGGGCCGGCACGACGCCAGCGGCACCGCGCCCGTCCGCTGCGCGCGGCGTTGCATGGGCGCGATCCAGCAGCAGCAGCGCGAGCAGCAGCACGGCGGCGTCGAACAGCACATGCGGCCCGCGCAGCGCCGATTCCGGCACCCGTTGAATCAGCAGCGTGTAGCTCTCCATCGCAATCACGCCGAGCACAAGCAGCACGGCAACACCAACGATGGAGATGCCCGCCTGCCAGCCGAGATCCTTGCCGAGGTTCATGCTGCGCTCTCCGAAACAGGTGTGGCCGGTGGAGCGAGCACGGCCCTGGCCTCGCGCCGATGCGCCATGCGGAACAGCCCCGGCAGCACCAGCAGGGTCAGCAGCGTTGAGGAAATGATCCCGCCGATCACCACCGTGGCCAGCGGACGCTGCACCTCCGCGCCGGTGCCGACGTTGAGCGCCATCGGCACGAAGCCGAGGCTGGCCACCAGCGCGGTCATCAGCACCGGCCGCAGACGGGTCAGTGCGCCCTCGATGATCGCGTCGTCCAGTGACTTGCCCTCTCCCATCAGGCTACGGATGAAGCTGACCATCACCAGGCCGTTGAGCACGGCGACGCCGGATAGGGCGATGAAGCCGACGCCCGCCGAGATCGATAACGGGATGCCGCGCAGCCACAGCGCAAGCACGCCGCCGGTCAGCGCCAGCGGCACGCCGCTGAAGATCACCAGTGCGTCACGGATGGAGCCGAAGGCCAGCACCAGCAGCCCGAGGATCAGCGCCAACGTGACCGGCACCACGATGGACAGGCGTTTGGACGCCGACTGCAGTTGCTCGAAGGTGCCGCCGTAGTCCAGCCAGTACCCCGGCGGCACATTCACCTGCGCGATGGCGGCCTGCGCATCGGCCACAAAACTGCCCAGATCACGCCCACGCACATTGGCAGTGACCACGATCCGTCGCTTGCCGTCTTCGCGACTGACCTGGTTCGGACCGGGAGCCATGTCCAGCCTCGCCACTTCCTGTAGCGGCACGTGGCCGCCTTGGGGTAAAGGGACTGGCAACCTCTGCAGGGCGCGCAAATCCTGTCTCAGCGCTTCCGGCAGGCGGACCACAATATCGAAGCGTGCATCGCCCTCGAACACCGAGCCGACCTCGCGACCGCCGAGCGCGGTGGCAACAACAGCCTGCACTTCCGAAATGGTCAGCCCGTAGCGGGCCAGTGCATCGCGGCGCGGCATCACTGAAAGAACGGGCAGCCCTGCGACCTGCTCGACCTTCACGTCAGCAGCACCGTCGACGTCGCGTACCGCCTGGGCAAGTTGGTTGCCGGTGCTGAGCATCAGATCCAGATCATCGCCGTAGAGCTTGACTGCAAAGTCCGAGCGAACACCGGTGATCAGCTCGTTGAAGCGCAACTGGATCGGCTGACTCATCTCATAGGCATTGCCCGGGATTTGTTCTAGCGCCGTCTGCATCTCCGCTTCTAGGTCCGACTTGAGCTTGCCTGGATCTGGCCACTGGTCGCGCGGCTTCAACATCACGTAGCCATCGGAGATGTTCTGCGGCATCGCATCAGTGGCCACCTCGGCCGTCCCGGTGCGGGCGAAGGCGGTGAGCACCTCGGGGAATTTCAGCAGGCGGGTTTCGATCTGCTTCTGGAATTCCACCGACTGCGTCAGCCCGGTGGCCGGGATGCGTAGCGCTTGCACCGCGATGTCACCCTCGTTAAGACTGGGCACGAATTCGCTGCCCAGGCGTGTGGCAAGCCAGCCGCAGGCCAGTACCAGCACGACCGCACCGACCACAAATGCAACGCGCGCCTTGAGCGCAAACCGCAGCAGCGGCTCGTAGCCGCGACGTGCGGCATGCAGGATCACGTTGTGCTTTTCCTTCACCGGACCACGGAACAGCAGCGCCACGCCGGCCGGCACAAAGGTCACCGACAGGAACAGCGCGGAGATCAGCGCCATCACCACGGTTTGCGCCATGGGGTGGAACATCTTTCCTTCCACGCCTTCGAGCGCGAAGATCGGCAGGTAAACGGCGGTGATGATGAACACGCCAAACAGGCTGGGCCGGATGACTTCGGCGGTCGCGTCGTAAACCGTTTCCATGCGCTCCTTCAGACTCAGGGTCGCGCCTTCCAGACTCTGTTGGGAGAGTCGCCGCAGGCAGTTCTCGACAATGATCACCGCGCCGTCCACGATCAGGCCGAAGTCCAGCGCGCCCAGGCTCATCAGGTTGGCAGAGACCTGGGTCTCCACCATGCCGGTGATGGTCATGAGCATGGCCAGCGGAATCACCAGCGCCGTGAGCAGGGCCGCACGCAGATTGCCCAGCAGCAGGAACAGGATGACGACCACCAGCAGCGCGCCTTCCAGCAGGTTCTTTTGCACGGTGGCGATGGCCTTGTCGACCAGCACGGTGCGGTCGTAAGCCGGCACCGCTCGCACGCCATCAGGTAGTGACTCGTTGACCTTGACCAGGCGCTCGGCGACCGCCTTTGCAACGGCGCGGCTGTTCTCGCCAACCAGCATCACTGCCGTCCCCAGGACGGTTTCGTGGCCATCGCGCGTGGCGGCACCGGTGCGCAGTTCCTTGCCCAGCGCGACCTCGGCCACGTCCGCAATGGTGATCGGCTGACCGTCGCGCGTCGCAATGACCAGGCGACTCAGATCACCAATGCCGCTCACCCGGCCAGGGATGCGGACCAGCAGTTGCTCCTTGTTGCGTTCGAGGTAACCCGCGCCCTGGTTCGCATTGTTGCGTTCCACTGCCTGCACCACGTCTTCGAAGGTCAGACCGTAGGACAGCAGACGCGCCGGATCGGGCTGCACGTGAAACTGCTTGGCGTAGCCGCCGATGGAGTTCACCTCGGTGACGCCTGGCACCTGCAACAACTGCAGACGGATCACCCAATCCTGGAGGGTGCGCAGCGCAGTGGCGTCGTAAGGGCTGCCGTCTGGCTGCCGCGCATCAGGATCGGCCTCGACGGTGTAGAGAAAAATTTCACCGAGGCCTGTCGCGATGGGCCCCATCGCGGGCTCCACCCCATCGGGCAGGCGGTTACGGACTTGCTGAAGGCGCTCGTTGATGAGCTGGCGGGCAAAATAGAGATCAGTCCCCTCCTTGAACGCCACGGTTACCTGTGAGAGGCCATAGCGCGATAGCGAGCGCCGGTAATCCAGGTCCGGCAGGCCGGTAATTGCAGTCTCGATGGGGATGGTGATGCGTTGTTCAACTTCCAGCGGCGTGTAGCCGGGGGCAGAGGTGTTGATCTGCACCTGGACATTGGTGATGTCGGGGACCGCATCAATCGGCAGGCGCTGGTAGTTGTAGATGCCCAGCGCAATGAGCGCGAGCATGAGGGTCATCACCACGCCGCGACGAGCGATGGCGAAGCGCAGAATGGCTTCAATCATGAGCGTGTCCTTTGTTGGAGCTCGCGGCGCGCTGCGTCTGCGCAGCGTCGCGAAGGGTGCTGATGCCGCCGTAAACGGCGACCAATGCAATGCAAAAAGCGACGGCCAGATCTGGCCAGTTGCTGCCGACGACCAGCACCAGTCCACCCGCAGCGAAAATGCCGAAATTGGAGACGAAGTCGTTGAGGCTCATCGTCCACGCCGCGCGCAGATTAACGTCCTCTCCCCGATGGCTGCGGAGCAATTTGACGCATAGGACATTGATGGCAACAGCGACCGCAGCGAGCATCATCATGGACATGCCCAAGGGCTCGGAGCCGCTGACAAAGCGGCGCAGCGCGTCAACAATCACACCTCCGGCCAGCAGCAGAAGCATGACCCCCGTGATCGCGGCAGCCGCCGCCTTCCACCGGGCACCCCGCGTCACCGCGAGGAAACTGACGGCGTAGGCCACGGCGTCGGAAAAATTGTCTAGAGAATTGGCGATGAGACTGCTGGAATCTGAAGCAAGTCCGCCGATCAGGAGCGTGACCCCTAACCCGGCATTGAGCACCAGAACCCAGAGCAGCACCTTTCGCTGCGCATGGTCGTTTGCATCAATGGCTGGTTGATGATCAGTGCCCATGCTCGGCCTCCCCCTTGCCCAACTCTGCCTTGAGCACAAAGCTGCCCTCACCCACCACCGCTTCACCCGCCGTGAGGCCGTCCAGAATCTCGACAACGTCGCCGTCACGGCGGCCTGTCTTTACGACCCGTGATTCAAATCCGCCAGCGTCTTCGACAAATACGGACGTCCGACCCTCCAGCTCCTGCAGGGCGACTTCCGGCACGGCCAGCGCAAGCTGAGCCTCGCCGATGGCCACCTCGGCCTGTACGTAAAGACCTGGGGCCCAACGGCCGTCAGCGTTCTCCAGCTCGACCCGCGCAGTGAGGCTCTGTGTGGCACTGACTGAGAGCGGTGACACGAACACGATACGGCCCTCGCTGGTCGATCCCCGGTCGGCGGTCTGCACCCGAGCGTTCTGGCCCACTTTCACAAGAGATCGATCTCGCGGGAACAGCGACAACTCAACCCACACTGTGGACAGATCCACCACTGTAAACAGCGGCTGACCCTGAACCTGCTCACCGGGATTGGTGAATCGTTCAGTCACCACACCCCCCTGTGGACTGCTGACGGTGTAGACCTGCAAGCTCTCGTTGCTTTCGACGGTGGCCAGTGACTGGCCGCGTTTGACGGTGTCTCCGATCTGCACATTGACGCTGCGAACCATGCCGGGAAAACGGGCCGTGACACTGGCCACGCGTTCGGGATTGGGCTTGACCACGCCATAGAGAGAAAGGGTTTCCCTCAACATCGCGGGCCCGGCGGGTGCAATCACCAGGCCTGCGGCCGCGCGGGCCTCAGCGCTGAGGTTCAGCGCTTCGGCATGGCCTTCTTCCTCGGTGTGGCCGCTTTCGCCTTGTTCGTGGCGATCCCCCTCGCTGTGATCCTCCCGCTCGTTGTGGGGATCACTCTCCGAATGGCCCTCCGCGTCATCGTGGGCATGGCCTTTTTCGTCAGTGTGGTTGGCTTCGCCTGCTGACTCGTGGCGATCTCCTTCGTGATGGCCTTCGCTTTCGTTGTGCGGCTCGGCCTCGGAATGACTCTTCGCGTCATCGTGAGCGTGCCCTTCCTCGTCGGTGTGGGCGGGTTCATTCGGCTTACCGCAGGCCGTCAGGGCAAGCCCGAGCGTCAGTAATAAGGCGGAGTAGGTGATGGTCTTCATGGTGGAGCGATCCTTTAGCGGCTGGCGGACAGGCCGCTGAGCCGTTCGATTTCAATCAGGGTCAGGTGGTAGGCGGTGGCTGCATCAATCAGGCTGTCGCGCACCGCCACCAGCTCGCGCTGTGCGTCCACCAGTTCGAGGTAGCTGTAGCGTCCACGCTCGTAGGCGTATTCGGTCTTCTTGAGCGCGGCCTCAATCTGGGGCAGGGCACGCTCGCGCAGCGCGGACACCTGCTGCCGCAGGTCAAGCAGCTCGCGATGATTGCGGAACAGTTGGGCCCGCGCATTCACCAGCGCTGCAATGCGTTGCGCTTCGGCGCCGTCCCTGAGTGCCTCGGCTGCGGCGATGCGGCCCTGGTTGCGATCAGAAGTCAGCAGCGGGATGCCCACCGAAAAAACCAGCGCGGTGTCCCTGACCGCTTGCTGCCGGCGCAGGCCCGCACCGATCTCGATGCCCGGGCGGCGGCTGGCCAGCGCCAGCGTAATTTCCGATTCACGCAGACGGGCCTGGCTCAGGTAGCGCGTCAGATCAGGCGTGCGTTCCAGCGCAGTGAGCAGATCCGGATACGGCGCAATCTCGGGAAGCTGGTAAAGGTCGGCCGCAGCCTCGGTGAAATCAGGCATCGCCGCGCCCCAGGACGCCGCCAGATCGGAGCGCGCGGCGAGCAGTTCGTGCTCGGCATGTGCATCGGCGATGCGGGCGCGTTCGAGTGCCACAGCCGCCCGATCCAGCTCCGCCTCGGGCGATTTGGCTGCTTCCACGCGGCGCTTCACCGCTGCCGCAGTCTTGTCTGCAAGCTCCACAGCCAGATGTGCGAGACGATGTTCCTCTTGCTGGCTGACCAACGAGACGAATCGTCTGGCCGTTTCGGCCAGCAAGTCCAGGCGCGCTATGTGGCCCTCAACTTCAAGGCCTTCACGTTCCAGGCGGGCACTGGCGACGCGCTTGTCGCGCAGGCCGTCCAGTTCGATCAACTGGCTCAGCCCAATGGTGAGTTCGGCAGCATCGAAGCCGCTGGTGTCGCCGGTGCCGAGCACGTTCTCCAGATCGGCCGTCAGCCTGGGGTTCGGCTTCAGGCCCGCCTGTGTGACGAGGCCGTCTTGCGCCTTGAGTACGTATTGATAGGCCGCTAGGTCTGGATTGGATTGCAACGTGCGTGATAACGCTTCGCGCAAGGTCAGAGGGACCTCGGCTGCAAGCGCGGCACTGGCCGCGCCAAAAGCCAGCAGTGCCGCGAGCGCGAAGCGCCCGGTGGCGGTGAATCGAAACATGAGGGGAACTCCCGTGCAGCGTGAACGGATGCCCTGGGATCAGGGCAAGGGGTGGGTTCAGGCGAGGGAGATCGAGGGCGGACCGCGCAGCGGCGGTGCGAAGTGAGGCGGTCGGGTTTCGTGCGCGTCGGGCGGTCCGCGCGCGGTGAGCACCGTCAGTCCGCCCGAGGCCGCGACAGGATCGGCGATGTCGGCTGAGTGCAGCACAGGTTCGTCGGCGCTCAGGTCGAGCTGGAACTGGGCCGGCGACAGCGCCGCCGAAAGTTCCAATTCCAGGTTGTCGGGATGATCATCAACGTGGAACTCGCCGAACAGGAGCCCCGCGTCAGCGTAGTGCGGCGCCTCGTGCTCGTGGCCCGCGCTTTCCAGGCCAGCACAGGCGTGCGCGTGCAGACCGAGCATCCGCGTCAGCGCGAGGCCGAGGCACAGCAACCAGATGGCGGGCATGCGGGTCATCACTGAGAGGCTATCACGGAAGGGACAGCATTCAGGGCGCGCGGATCGCCGGGCGACGACGACCAGCTCGGCGACAGCGTCCGAACCCACACGCTGTCGACGATTTGCACGGCGATCAGCGTCAGGTGCGTGCCCATCAGCAGGCCGACGGGGATCGCGACCGTGGGCGGTACGCACAGCACCGCCGCCGACACCACTTCCGCAGAGCTGATGTGTCGCTTGATCAGACGGTGATGCAGCAGATGCAGGGCCTGCACGATCAGCAAGGCCGTATAGGTCAATTCAGGCGTGAGCACGGCGCACCTCCCGGGTCGATGCAAGTTCAACGCGTGCCTGCGCAATGACCTGCCGCGCGGCACAGAGGCCCAGTAGGCCCATCCCGACCGCTACGGTGAGATCCGGCCAGGCAGTACCAGTTCCAACGACGCCCACCGCCGCCATCATCACCGCGACATTACCGATGGCGTCGTTGCGTGAGCACAGCCACACGGAGCGCATGTTGGCATCCCCCTCGCGGTAGGCGTATAGCAGCCAGGCCACGCTCAGGTTCGCGACTAGGGCCAGGCCACCGACGAGGCCCATCGTCAGCGGCTCTGGCACCACCCCGTGCAGCGCGTTCCAGCTCGCATGACCCAGGACATAGACGCCATAGCCGCCCATGAACAGCCCCTTGAGCAGTGCCGTGCGGGCGCGAGCGGCCAGCCCCATCGACAGCACGAACAGCGACACCGCATAGTTCGCGGCATCGCCAAAGAAGTCCACGGCGTCGGCCAGCAGTGAGACCGAGCCCGCTCCCCAGCCAGCCGCCAGCTCCACCCCGAACATCGCCAGGTTCACGCATAACGCGATCCACAGCACTCGGCGATAGCGCGGCGGAACCAGCACGTTCGAGGCACAATTGGAAGCACAGAAATCAATAGCCATCGGAATCCCGACGTGGACGATGGACCGTATTGGACAGCCTGTAGTAACTTCAGGGTCAAGCCCCGGAGCAGCACATGCCCAAGACCTACCGCATCGGTGAGCTGGCGAGTCATCTGTCGGTCGCCATCGAGACCATCCGCTATTACGAGAAGGAGGGGCTGCTACCGCAGCCTGCCCGCAGCGAGGGCAACTACCGTCTTTACTCGGACGCCGAGCGCCAGCGACTGGGATTCATCCTGCACTGCCGGGCGCTGGACATGACCCACGAGGAAATCCGCAACCTGCTGCGACTGCGTGACGCGCCGGAGCGGGGCTGCGCCGAGGTCAACACCGTGCTCGACGAACACATCGGCCACGTCGCCGAACGCATCCGCGTGTTGCGCAGCCTGCAGGGCCAGCTCAAGGACCTGCGCGCACGCTGCGACGCGCCGGGCACGTCGAAGGAATGCGGCATCTTGCAAGGCCTGGCCACGCCCACGAAATCCCGAACGGCATCTCGCCGTGCCGGCGTGCATGGACCGAACAGGGGCCATTAATGAGCTGGACGACCACGCTGGGACTGTTTGTTCTGACTGCCGTCGCGGAAATCGTCGGCTGCTATCTGGTGCTGCTGTGGGCCAAGCGCGGTGCCAGTCTTTGGGTGCTTGCAGGCGCCGCGCTCAGCCTCATGGCCTTCGCGTGGTTGTTGACGCGACACCCCGCGGAATCGGGTCGCGTGTATGCGGCTTACGGCGGTGTGTATACCTGCACCGCGCTGGCGTGGCTGTGGATCGTGGATCGCGTAACGCCGACCGTTTTCGATGTGGCCGGCGTCGGCACCATCGCGCTGGGCTGCAGCATCCTTGTAGCGGCATCTTTTCGTTGAGACCGGGGAACCGCTCGCCCAATCGACGCCGCGCACCAAACTATTGTTGGCAAAGGGAATGGGCCTGATGTCTCTTGCCAACAATCGGTCGTATCGCTTCGTCGACATTCGGTCGGCCCAGACCGGATGTTCGCGAGTGGCAGCAAATGGCACCTTGTTGCCGGTCACCCACCCATCCCCTCGTCCGCTCAAATGGGCCCTCCGCCAACATGCGCCTGTATTTCGTTCAATACGGTCCGTTGACCATCGGTGGTCTTGAGTAGCTCTCTGGGGCTGCGCCCGCCAAGCGCGTAGTTAGGCGCGTCGAGGTAGGCCATTGCCTCACTGCCGAATGCGTCGGTAGCGGCGTTGAGCACGCTCTCGGGGATGGGCTGCCGCTTGAGGTCTATGGTTTTTACTGTTGATGAACGGCACATGTGGATCTGCTCGCACTCGGTGTGCCGCATTGATAGCAGACCTGGGCCGCAATGTCCCAACCCTTATCTTCTTCTGTTCTTCTGTTCTTCTGTTTTTCTCTTCTGCTCTTCTGCTCTTCTACTGTTTAAACTTTATGGCGTTACTTTTAGCGCGCCTGCAACTGTGCGGTCGCGGTGCTGCCCTGCCAAGCCGGTGCTCGGGCATCAGGTGAATGAGGAAAACTGAGGATGGTTGAGGTATTGATGTACGGCAGCCTTGCGGCCGCAGGGCTGCTGATTACCGGTCTAACCTGGCTGATGGTGCGTCGCGGATAGCGGTAGATTTCAGCTGACGCCAGCCACTCATGAGTGGCTGGCGTCAGCTGTTAGTGGGTTGCTGATGGGGGGCTGCTGGAGGTGGGTGGCTGTTGGTGATGGGACTGTCTCTGATCGCTGGCTACTGCTTTCGCAATCTCATGGTGCTGGAGCGACAAACCGGGAATCGTGGGCAGCCCCAGAAGTCGTGTTTGCCCTCGGTGCCTCGCTTGAACACCATTTTGGATTCGCACTTCGGGCAGCTGGGTGTTGTGTAGTCACCTTCTGTGATTTCTCTCAACAATGCTTTTGCATCCTCTGTTGGGAGCGCATTGATCTGGGTGAGCAGGCTGTGGCCGTCGATGAGCTTGAGGTGTTTGCTTTTGGCGAACTCGGATGCGGCCTCGGTAAAGCCGTAAACGGTATAGAACAGGGCAAGCTGTGCTTTGAAGTGGTCGCGCGCACCCCAGAGTGCGCGGACGGATTCAACGCCTACGTTGCCTGTGGTCCATGACTTGCATTGGGCGACGGCGACGACCCGTCGCGGGTCTTGGCGGTCGCGGAGAATGACGTCGACACCGCCGTCGGCACCCGGACCGGTGGTGGCTGCGTTGTATCCCTTGATCTGCCAGTAGCGGCACACCAGCGTTTCCAGTAGTCGCCAATCCATGGTGCGGAGCAGGTCCATCGACCAAGCCTCCGGGTAAGGCGCGGGGCGATGGACCTGCGGTTCGGGATTTCCGGTTTCTGAGGTTGATGGCGGTGGCGACGTCGTTGTTGGTTTAGTTGCTTGTGGCGGCGGTGCAGATTGCGATGGTGGCTTTGGCCAGGGCATCGGGCTTAAACCGGTTTTTCGATCTGATGAGGCTGGCCGCGCCGACGTGCGTCCAGCAGCGGCGCGGCGATGGCTGCGTTGCCGACGGTTGGCTTGATCTCTTGCGATCAAGCCAAGAAAGGTCAGGATGTGGCCGAGGCTGCGCTTGTAGAAGACGACTCTGGCAATGCCGAGAATGAGCAGGACGGCGATGACGATGCCTGCTGCGGTCCAAACCATTTTGATCAGTGGCGCAAACGGATTGGATGTCGCAGGCGACCTGCTGGGCTCGGTGATGCTGCCGGTCGATGCGGTTGTGCTGGCCGGTGCCATGGCCTCAATCACCGCTGATCGCAGACTAGGCAGGATTCGTGGCGGTGTCGGCGCTGTTGTCGGTGTCGACGGAGTTGATGGAGGCGTTGGGCTGGCCCATCCCTCCGGCGAGCGCAGAATGATGTAACCATCAGGACATGGTCGATCTTGCGCGCCTCGCACGCCACCTGGGGATTCACACACCCAAACCGGTTTGGGCCGCTGCGCGGTGACATCGCTGGCGATCAGGGTGAGTAGGACCAGCAAGGCGATGTGTCGCATGCGCTTATGTGGCGAGAGTTATTGCCGAATCATCGCGATCAGCGGCGGCGATGTCACCCCACCCTGCCCCAGGATCACAACTGCAGCCCATGGTGGTCGCCACCGCAGGCGGCATCCCGCTTGGAGGCATCGGACTGATGATTCGGCTGGTGAGTGATTCAGCCTTTGTGATTCGGGGTTAGTGATTCAGGCATTTCACTGATTCGTGGTGATTCACGCCCGAGCGTAGCGAGGGACGTCGGCCAGTGATTCGGACGCGCTCAACTGAGATGCTTGGTCGGCGTCGGGGCGCCCATGCCGCCGCGCACTTGTCGCCTTACCCGGTTTTGGTTGCCGCGCGGGTACGGGGTGATGGGGTGTCCTCGTATTCGTCGGCATCAAACAATTCCAGAAACTGCGCGCGGTCACCGGGGCGGCTGGCGCCGAGCCACCGATTACGGTTCTCCCCTTCGAGCACTACAACCGACCGCTTTTCGTCCTCCGGTCCATGCATGCGTCCCATGATGGGATGACAGGGTGCGGCCATCGTCAGCATGGTGAATGACTTGCGCGTCGGGCCGGGATCATCCATCCGTCGCTCCCAAAGACCCGCCAGCCAGAAGGGCTCACCGTCTTTACGGCGGATAGCGTGGCGGACCGCTTTTCCGGTTTCGTAGCTGGGCTCATAGAAGCACTGGACCGGGATGGCGGCGAGTTGCCCGTTGCGCCAGGCCGTTCTGAAACTGGGTTTGCTTGCAACCGTTTCGCAGCGCGCGTTGTAGGTCATGCGGGCCAGCTTGGGATCTGCCCAGTGCGGCACCAATCCAAAGCAGGCCAGGTGAATCTGGTTTGGATCGGCGCTGGTGATGACCGGTGCCACCTGTCCGGGATAGACCTCGGACTTGTAGTGGGCGCCCGCTGCAATTGCGAATCCCCAGGCGATTAGCTTTTCAACGGGTGGTGGTTCGAAGTTGGCGCACATGGGTGGTGGTCCCCCTTACTGATAAGCATCTGCGGTCGAGTGGCTCGTCATCCGAGTAGCGCTCAGCTGCCCTTGCGTGAACGCCTGCGCTTTCTGAGATCAGCGATGTCGATGCCGTGTCGATTCATCCGGTCCAGGATCTCGCGAATCTGCTGATTGCGCTCCTGCGCCTTGATCATGCGGGCCTGGGCTTCCAGCGCTGCAATACGCTCTTGCAGTTCGACGTAGCTAAGGGGGTTGGTGGTGGTCATATCTTCCGTGAAGGTGTGAGTGGCATGGGAGAGCTGCTGGCGGTCCTCTTCGGGACTGTTTGATCATGGTATTCGCGCCGATGCTCATGTGTTTGTGGAGCTCAGTACAAAACCACAAACGGATTCGACACCCCGGTGATCGCCGCTAGGCGCTGATCCCGCTCGATTTCGGAAGCATCTGGCGGGAACTGTTTATTCCAGGTATCGAAGACCCGTCGCTGCGACCCGCTTATGCGATGGCCGTAGCGGTCTTCAAAGTAGAAGTAGATGCGGGCGATCTGTCCCTTCACGGCATCGGGCGGCTCAACGAATCGCCCGCCGCCCTGTCTGGCCACCCGGAATCCGCAGCCTGAAATGACGGGGTCTTCGGTCCCAGCGCTGACCATTCCAAACCGGTAATTCGACCGAATGGCATTCAGCGCGCCGATCACCGGAATCAAGTTGTGGGGATCGGCTTCCATGAGACGGTAGGTCTCATCCACCCGGCCGCAGTGCGTTCTGCCATCGGTGCCCTGAGGCGCATTGCGCCAGCAGGGGCGCTGGCGGCCAAAATCGGAGGCTGGGACCACATGCCCCCATTCGATTCCGCCCTGCCGATTCTGGAATTGCTCCGTCCGCATTGGGCAGGTCGCCATATCGACACGTAGACGGCTGTCGAACGTGCAGTCGCAGTAACGGTCTGTCCGCACATCGAAGTAGACATCCCGCGCCAGCATCCGCTTTGCGGCATCGAAGCTGGTAGGGAATCCCGACGACCGCAGGATGATGGTCTGGGGCTGTTGCCGCGCGGCGCGCGTCGATTCATTGCTCGACGCTGCCTGAGAGGGTGTCGGTAATGGCTGTTGTAACAGCGTTACATTAGGACTCGGCTTTGATTCAGGTTTTGGTCTCGGTGCCGCAGCAACCACTCTCGCTGGAGGCCGAGGTGCGGGTGATATTGATGGTCGGGGCTCGGCAACACCCGAAGATGGCAGCGCCGCAGTGACACTCTTGGTCACGGAGGCCAGATCTTTCTGGAGGTCGGCACCGAGGCTCGACAGCGTTCTGCCAACCCAGTCAGATCCCTGCTCGGAACTTACAAAAGCCACGGCAAGCACCACCACCAACAGCACCCACAGCGGTGCGATCAGCTTGGCAAAGATCGATTGAGTACGGCGAGCAGGCGCTGCTCTTCGGCTGCGACGCCGGGGCGTTGCAGCCTTGGTTTTTCGTTTGGGCATGTGGAGCGAGCCAGCGCGCGTGAGCGCTGGATCGAAGCTGAAATTAGATGGCCATCATTGTCGCGGTTGGCGCCAATGAGTGCCCAGTAAATCCGGCCAAGTAGCGAAAATCATTTCTGCCCCAACACCTCACGGCTATCCTCGACGGCTTGCCGACTGTCGAGCCGCGTGAGACTGTATATCCAGCCAGTCTCCGCTTTCCTCCAGGCATTCCCCCCATGCAGCGCTCTCTGATCCCGGCAACCACCACACCGCTATTTCCCTCCGTCAGATTCAGCGCGAATGCGCTGCATCTCGGCGATGCGCATCCAGAACCGGTCTCCCTGCGCCTGCCGCTGATTGCATCACCCTGTCCTCAGGCAGGGTTTCCGTCACCAGCGGCTGACTACGTCGAGGAAACCCTGGATCTCAACGAGCTGCTGATCCGCAATCCCCCCGCGACGTTCTTCGTCCGTGTCCAGGGTGAGTCGATGGTCGATGCCAAGATCTTCGAAGGGGATGTGCTCGCGGTGGACCGCTCCATTGATACGCGACCTGGATCGATCGTTGTCGCCACCTATGCTGGCGATATCTACGTGAAGCGCCTCGCCAAGTTGGCCGGCGGACGGCTTGCGCTGGTGTCCGAAAATGCGGCCCAGCGTGATCAGTACCCCATTCTCTATCTCGATCAGGCGGAGGACTGCACGCTGTGGGGTGTGGTCACCGGATCGGTGCGGCGGTTCTAGGCGGCGCGGCTGCTGCGATCTGTTTCGGAATCACTGGGTGGAGTCTCACGGTTTGAGACAGCAGACCAATAGCCTTCTGTCCATGGACACAATCTCCCCTTCCAGCGTAGACACCGACAGCCTCGTAACCGGAGCGCGGCCAAGGGTGCAAACCCGTTTCGCTTTGGTCGACGTCAACAACTTCTATTGCAGCTGCGAAGCCGTTTTCGATCCACGGCTTGCTGGCAAGCCGCTGGTGGTCTTGTCGAATAACGACGGCTGCGTGGTGGCCCGCTCTGCCGAAGCCAAGTCCCTAGGTATCAAGATGGGTCAGCCGTGGCACCTGGTACCGAAGGAGTTCAAAGCCCGTGGGCTGAAAGCCCTGTCCAGCAACTACACCCTGTACGCCGACATGAGCCATCGGGTGATGACCATCCTCGGGGGCATGGCACCCAGACAGGAGGTCTACTCCATCGATGAGTGCTTCCTCGATTTTTCCGGGATGGGCTTGATCACCACCACATTCAGAGACCACGGTCTGCTCATCCGAAACCGGATTCAGCAGTGGACCGGACTCACCGTCTGCGTCGGCATCGGCAGCACCAAGACCAGAGCGAAGCTTGCAAACCACATCGCCAAGAAGAACCCGCAGTGGGTAGGCAGCTTTGATCTGGAATCGCTCACGATCGATGAACAGCGCCAATGGCTGTCATCGCTGGATGTCGGTGAAGTCTGGGGTGTGGGTGGTCGATTGACCGCACAGCTCAAGGCCATGGGCATCCACACGGTTCAGGACCTGAAGGACGCCAATCCGAAACGGATTCGCGGTCAGTTCTCGGTGGTCTTGGAGCGGACGGTCGAAGAGCTCAACGGCATCAGCTGCCTCGACATTGAGGAGCTGTCACCCAAGAAACAGCAGATCCTGTCGTCGCGTAGTTTCGGCCAGCACGTGACATCAGAGGCAGATCTCAGAGAAGCCGTACTGACCTATCTGGCCCGCGCCGCCGAGAAGCTGCGCGCTCAGGGCTCCATCGCGGGAATGTTGCAGGTCGGCATCCAAACCAATCCCTTCAAGCCGGATGTGCCCCAGTACAACAAAGCCATCAGCTGCAAGCTGGCAGAGGCCACTGACGACACCTTGGTGCTTGGGCAGTACGCGGTGAGGATGCTCAAGCAGCTCTACCGCGAGGGTTACGTCTACCAGAAGGCATCGATCATGCTGACGGATCTCAGCCCCAGAACCGAACGGCAGATCACGCTGTTCGAGGACACGGAGGGGAGAGAGAAGCGAGAGCGCCTCAATGCAGCCCTCGACACCGTCAACCGACGATATGGCAGCCGGACCCTGCAAACAGCAGGTGCGGGCATTCACAAGAGCTGGAGCATGAAGCGCGGCAACCTGTCGGCGGCGTACACAACGGATTGGCGTTCGCTGCCCACGGTGCAGTGAGCAAGGACCGTCAAGCCAAGATCATCAAGTGATGAGTGATCAAGCGATTCAGCCGCCCACCCTCAAACGTATCCATATGCAGCGCCTGCGGCAGATGTACCGATCAGCAGGATGGCCATGTCTGGACAGCATCGAGATTGATCTCATCGCGGCAGGGCTACTGGAGAGGGTCAACCCAGAAGGCAAACCGGAATACCTGCGGGTGAGCGACAGCGGCATGCAGGTCCTGGCGCAGTCACTGGAAACCAACCGCGCGGCTTACGACGCCCATGAGGCGTTGGTCAGAAAAGTAGCAGAGGGTTCTACCCCGATAGCACGGACACTTTCGAGAAGGCCGACAATGGCCAAAAGGAGTGTTCATGTCGAAGCGAAGGAAGTTCAGCCCGGAGTTCAAGCGCGGGGCTGTTGAGCAGTGCCGCCAGCCGGGTGTGAGTTGCGCGCAGGTCGCCCGGGAGTTGGGCATCCGGGACAGCCTGCTAACCCGCTGGAAGCGCGAGATTGAGGGCCAAGGGCAAGTCGCCTTTGGTGGCACGGGCACCGCCCGCGATGAGGAGCTGGCGCGGCTCAAACGCGAGCTTGCCCGGGTGAAGAAGGAGCGGGATTTTTTACGCGAAGCGGCGACGTTCTTTGCCAAGGGGTCGTCCTGAGATATCAGGCGATCGAGCGTTGCCGCGATGATTTCCCTGTTCGCCTGATGTGCCGCTGCCTGCGGGTGTCGCCGAGCGGTTATTACGGCTGGAGTACGCGCCAGCCCAGCGCACGTCAGGTCGACAACGATCGACTGCTTGCACGCATCCGTGAGCTTCACGAAGACAGCCGTGGCGTTCTGGGTGCGCCTCGCATGCAGGAGGATCTTGCCGAAGAAGGTGAGACTGCCAGCGTCAATCGCGTGGCTCGCCTGATGGCGCTGCACGGCGTGCAGGGCTGGCCGCGCAGGAAACGGCGCGGCCCGCGCGGTCAGCCGGGGCTGCCGCCACCTGGCGTGCGCAATCTGCTGGAGCGGGATTTCAATGCTTTGGAGCCCGAGACCAAGTGGGTGACCGACATCACCGAGATCAAAACCGACGAGGGCAAGCTGTATCTATGCGTCGTCCTCGACCTGTTCAGCAAGCTCGTGATCGGGTGGTCGATGCATCACCGGCAGGACCGTCAGATGGTGATCCGGGCCGTCGAAATGGCGATCTGGCAACGTCAGGGCGGATGGTCAGTGATCCTACATTCGGATCGCGGCAGCCAATTCCGCAGCAGTGACTATCAACGCTATCTGACCAGGAACACGCTGCTGTGCTCAATGAGTGCCGTTGGCCATTGCGGAGACAACGCTGCCTGCGAGGGCTTCTTCGGCATGCTCAAGCGGGAGCGCACGCACCGTGTGAAGTATCCGACGCTCGATGTCGCCAAGGCGGATGTGTTCGACTACATCGAGCGATTCCACAACCCGAGAATGCGGCGTAGAGTCGCCAAGCAGGATCAGAAGTTTTCAGCTCTTTCCAAACCGTCCGTGGTTACGGGGTAGAACCCAGAGCAACAGATCGAGCAGGGCCGGATTGTCTATCTGGACCTTACCCTGCTCAGCAAACCCGGTGAGGACTGGCAGCACAGCAGGCCGGATGTATTCTCGATCCGGAAAACGACTTCAGAGAAGTATCTCGAACCGATCATCCACGAGGTGAAGGTACGCCGTGCTGATCTGCTGGGGGACCTGAAGAAACCGGAAAAGCATCAAGGCTATCTCGCCGCTGCTGGGCAGTGCATCTACGTGCTGGCGGCAGGTATCGCCAAACCGGAAGAGATCCCCGAGTGCTGCGGGGTGATGGTCGAAGAAGACGACAGACTCGTGATGGTGAGAGCGGCACCGAGGACGGAGCCCTTCGTGCCCAGCATTTCAACGTGGGTGAGCCTGGCCAAGGCCACGCCGTATCGGTCGGAGCGAAGCTGGGCGAAGATGCTATGAGAACAATTGTTACTGTTACGGTGCGCGCTTATCGGAGCATTTGTTACTAAGCGGTCCAGCTTGGCCGCTGATCCACGCCGAAGTCGCCACAAATTGCAAAGCGTCGGATGCTAGGTTCCTTAATCTTGGGGGATGCGCTCGCATGATCCAGACACTTGCAGCTGTAGTGCTTGTTACCGTCATTAGCACCGGCATGGCAGCGGGATCCGAGGCCAGGTTGAAACATTCAGAGTTTCGGGAAACGGTGCAAGCCGAAGTGGCCGTGAGTGGCTCGGTTCTGTTTGGGGCTCGCAGCACCGATATTGCATCCGGACGGGATGTTGGACGGATTAACATCCCGTCGTTTGCTGGCAACTCAACGGAGGTCTGTCTGTCGGTGGTGACCCGAGATGGTGTGTACATGGCCCGAAACACGTAGTTACTACCATGAGCTCGTCAATGCTGTTGCTTGGGCTTCTCTTCGTTTTTTTCGCGATCTATTTCCCCGTGAAATGGATAGTGAACTGGCTCCTCGGCGGGTCGAAGTGAGCAGCCTCCGCAGCGAAAGAGGCAGACCTATGAAATGCCTATCGCTTTGAAGGCGGCATCGACGGGGTCAGCATAAAAGCTCACCTGGAACTTGCCGAAAAGCTCGCCGGGGACTGTTGGGATGGCGCCCACGCTGGCCATTGGCATCAGCACGCGCTTGGCACCCGCATCCAGAGCCATTTGCAAGCAGTCGGCCAAATTGTCGACCGGTGTGATGTTGCCACCCAGGCTCATGTCTCCCAGGATCACCAGTTGTTGTTGCACCGGGCGGTTCACGAGGCCCGAACACAGCGCAATGAAGCTCGCCAACGTCAGCGCCCGTGGCGCGCCGCTGTTGTGCAGCTCCACCAAGTGCAGGTGATAGTCGTGTTCATTGACCTTGCTCCCTGCGCTGACGCGATTAGCGTTCGCCTTGAGGTAGTCGAATCCGACCTTGAGCGCCTCTTTGGCTTGGGAACTGGACCCAAGACCTGAGGTGCTGAGCTTTCCGCCGCCTGTCGTGACCTGCGTCTCGATGCGATACAGGCCCAAGTGTCCGTTTGATCCTGTAGTGATCAGGTGCAGGACACCAGGCTTCGACGGCGCATCAGGGATGAGACCGCCACCGCCCTGCTCGGCCACCAGCACATAACGCTCTTCATCGGTCTTATGATCAACGTAGCTGAAGTTCACGTCATAGAACTCCATGCCGCCGATCTTCTTGAGCTGCTCCTTCACCCGGCGGCGCACCTCCAGCGCGTACTCCAGGCAGCGCTGTACGGCCTCCTTGTCGAACTTGCCATGCGGGTAAAGCAACTTCAGCAGCCCCGACGTGGTCCGCCGCACTGCGATGGTGTCGCGCTGGTTCAAGTCCTTGCCAAGCCGGAAGTACTTGTCGATGGCATCCGCAAAATTATGCTTGCGCATCTCGCGCAGATACTCGGCCAGATAGTCAGTGATCAGGCCGTAGTGATCCGTGAAGAACTCCGGACGCATCTTGGGGATCTCCCAGCCTGGGATGTAGGCATGGAAGCGATCAAAGAATGCCGTGTCGATCATCGCAGCCGGGAACGGCGCCAGCAGGTGGCTGGTCTTCACCAGTGTTTCTACCGGCTGATTGATGTTCCCGATGAACATCATGCTGGCGGATGCCGAGATGGCATCGCGGCCCCGTGCGAACGAGCCGGAGGCCATGTAGTCCTTCATGATTTGGACGCCGTCCTTGTCCTTGAAGGTGATGCCTGCCACCTCGTCAAAGGCCACGACATCCCACATCCCCACCAGTCCGACGATGCGCCGCGCCATGTTGTAGAACAGGTTGGCCACCGTCGTTTGGCCGCCAGAGATCAGGATGCTATTGGGGCTGACCTCCTTGTAGATGTGACTTTTGCCGGTACCGCGCGGGCCCAGCTCGCAGCTGTTGTAGTTGTTCTCCACATACCCAACCATGCGCGCCAGCAGGTGCCAGCAAGCGCGGCGATCAAGGTTGGTCGGCTCCATGCCTGTGGATCGAAGCAGTACATCGATCCACTCGTCTTCGGTGAAGGCATCCCGCGCCTTCATGAGCCCGTCCATATCCATGTTCGGCATCTGGATGGGCTTGAGTTCGGTCACCACGAACGGCGACGTTTTGGAGCCCTCGTCGAAGACATAGGCCAGCGTCACGATGCACCAGATGCCGCCTGCCAGCAGCTTCTCGAACTCGCGTACATAGCGGTCGTGGATCTCGGCGTCTTTCACGCCCAAGTTATGGAACAGCGCCTGATAGACATCCTTCTTGTCGTTCAGCGTCACCGACACCTTGTCGATGATCTTGAAGCTGCCCCGTTCCTTGATGCGGCTCTTCACTTTCTCCGCTTCATCGGGGCGCACATAGTTTTCGGCCAGGATCTTTTTAACGGTCTCCATGCCCGCGTCAATGACCGTTTGGTCATCAGACGCGCAGTACATGCCGAGTAGGTACTCCAGCACGTACACAGGCACGTTGGCGCCCTCTTTGAGACGCTTGGTGAGGTCCTTGCGGACCACGCGACCGGCAAAGTGCTCGTTGAGCAGCCGGTCGAGATCGCGCGGCTGAATTTCAGAAGTCAAAGTCATTGGTAAACGCCAAGTCGATTTTCACTTCGGTGCGCATTAGCTCCACCGTTGTGTCGGCATCCGAGATCACCAGGTGATGGGTGTCGGATCGGTTAAAGGGTCCTGCGGTGAGATTGAGGCTCACGGTCCGCTGGCGTTGGCCAAGATCCTCGGCCTCACTGTCCAGCGTCAGGTGCTCGATGTTTGAGATTGGCTTGTTGCTGGGTCCGTAAAGGCCCACCCGAATCGCGACAGGCTTGACGCGCTCACTCACCGCCTCGGCCTGCAACAGCGTAAAGGCATAGCGGTTGGTGGTGACACGAAAGTTACTGCCCAGCACCGTGACCCCGGCCTTGCGGATCTCAGTCGCCTTGGCCTTTGCGCCGCGCTGTTGGCGCACGGTGATGACCGGCACCACCACTTCCTGCAACGCGGCACCGCCATGGACGAAGCGCGCACCGCCGACGAAGTGGAATCGCGCGACACCCTTTGGTAGCCAGAACATCATGTCGTCGTCGCACCCTGCTGTGTTGCGCACATGGCCCGTGTGGGCCTGCGGTACGGAGGGCAATCCCTTGCCGATCAGGTAGCGCTTTTTGGCAACCACGGTGCCACCGGGCTTCTGGGCGAGCGCGTTTTTGTCTAACGCTTCGAGGTCGCTTTCCCGGAAAAGAAACCCGTGGTCGGCGGTCACCAGCACATGATGGCCGTTGAGATTGTTGATGATGCGGCTGACGATCTGGTCCAGCTCGTCGATGGCTTTCCGGCAGGCCGAAAATGTCTCGCTCTCGGTGCTGGCGGTGTCGCCAATCGCGTCGATTTTGTTGTGGTAGACGTAGATCACAGAGGCGTCCTTCACCGCCTCACGCCCCTGCGCCTTGTTCATCGCGAGGAAGTCTTCAGCCCTCAGCGCCAGCCCGTCGTGCTTGTTCAGCAAGCGGGAGCGCTGATCTAAGCCCTCAGTTGATTGTCCGTCAGCCAGCACCAAGCCCTTGTCGTTGTAGCTCAGGACCTCATGCGGCAGCAGGCTCGCCATGCCCAGCTTGGTGTAGGACGGCAACACACCCAATTGGGCTGCCAGCGTCGCCAAAAACCGGTTTTTGCCGTTGAGCTGTTGTGAGAGCTCCTCCGCCACCTCATAGCGAAGCGCATCGCTGATCACCACGAACACCCGGCGATCCGCATCGCCTGACAAATACTTCAGCACCTCGCGCGCAAAAAACGCCTGCTGAGACGGCAGCCCCTCGACTTGCCACTGCTCCAGCAGTCCGCCTTCAATGAAGCCGTCCCACCGCTGCGCCAAGGGCTGCAAGAAACGGTTGAGATACCAGTCCTCCACCTTTTGACCCACGGCCTGCAAGGTATCGGCGCCGCGCTGATCCACCACATCAGCATGCTCGTGATACTGGCGGTAGAGCTGATCTACTTCGAACAGTTCATCGGTGTAGCGTTTCACGCACTCGCCCGCCGACGAAAACTTCAAACTGGCCGGTAGCGGCAGACACAGCTCGAAGAAACGCATCGCAGTTTGCGCGGCCAGGTAATAAGCGTTCCAGGTCTTGCGCGGCGCTTCCGGTGTATCTGGCCAACGAGGATTGGCCCAGTAACCATCAAGGCGCCGAGTCATCACTGCTCTCAGCTCGTGGGTCACCACGTCGCTGCTGTCATTCAGCAGCGCCGAGCGAATGCGGTCCGCCAACTGTCGCTCCACCGCGATAAAGCTCATGCACACGGCCAGGCGGCTTAGGGGCACGTCCGCCAGAAGATCCGACACATTCAGCTCGCGGCCCACCCGAGACGACAGCACGTCGTAGGCTCCCTGCCGCAAGGTGCTGTCACGCCACTGAGACAGAAATACGCATACCGTCGCCGCTTTGGGGCCGGTCAACAGCAGTGGCTTCAAGGGCACGGGCAGCGACGAGCCAAGAGCTGCTCCTAGATCGGTCACCAACAGGTGTAGCAGCAGATTCCAGAGCTTCGTCTCAACCGCGCTGTAGCCGAAAGTCGCCTTTGCAAAAACCCAGAACGGCGCTTCCAAACCGAGCTTTTGAATTGCCACGAATGCAGCGCAACCTTCGGGCTCAGCGCCTTCGTCGAGCGCGGCGAGAGAGCTGAAGAGTGCCGAGAACACATGAAATACATCCGGCTGCTCCGCTCTCACCGCAACGGCCAGCATCTTCAGGTCTATGGCGGGTTCAAGATCATCAGGCTGTAACCAACGTTTCAGGCGCTCCACCCGCTCCTGACTGGCGAGAAAGCGAGCCCGCGCCTTCAAGTGGTCACGTAGATGCTGGTTCTTCAGGCCCAAATCCTGAATCAGCATGGCGGTTGCATCGGCCTCAAAGCGGGCGGCATACAGGCGCACATCCAGTAGCCAGTCGGACTCAACCGGCGGTGGCGGCTGGTTGTCGTAAATCACAAAGGGTTGTTTCGGCGCGTCCAGCTCAATCCGGCGCTTCAATGCAAAGGCAGATTCCTGTTCAAGAGAGACGATCTCAACTCCCTCTAAATCTATCTCCGAGACCATCTCGGAAAGCTCTGCATCAGGGTCTGACCACCAGATGATGCGATTGCCCCCAGCCAGCAACGACGCGAGTCCTGCCTTGATTCTCTCTACCTGCCCTTGGCTCTGCGGCTGCGGCATCAGGCCTCCCCATATTGTTCAAGCGTCTGCCGGAGCAGCTCGATGGCTTTCGCCTGTTGTACCGGCTTCATCAGCCTTATGTTGTGTAGCTTCCACTGCACGGCGGGGAGTCGGTCAACGCCCGTATGCGGGAACAACGCCCAGTCTGGCTCCCCCTGTTTGACAGAGAGTAGAAATGCCTTGTCCTTGGCTGTCATTAACTGCTTCAGTCGGCTCAGAAGTCTGTCCCGCACCGACTCCAAGTCAGCAAGCGACATCGGCTCGCGCGTCATGCCCTCGAACTGGGTTTTGTAGACAGCCTCCAACGGCTTCCAACGACCCCCCAGCAGCTCGTGCATTGGGCGCCCGTGGCTGATCAGGTACACCAGAAACCCTTCGAAGACCTCTCGGCTCAACTCGCCCGCATCCAGCAGCAGCTTCACGTCAAACCAGTCGCGTGGATGCTGCCGGTCTAACGCCGCGCAAAGCTTGCCACCGTACAGGTCCGGCATGGCGAGTACGGGCATCGAGGCAAAGCCGAATTCAGTCTCCACCCCTGGCGACACGTCCATCACCTCTGGGGGGTGCAACGTGCCCCGCAGCACCGGCGAAACCTCGATCTTGATCTGGATGCCCTGCCGCAGAACGACGATCCGCAGACTGTCCTCGCGGTTGTGATCTTGGCGGGCCTGCGCCCCCGGCAATCGCTCTGACAGAGCGGTAGCGATGCGCGTCAGCGCCGCCCGCGCATCCGTCAGTGATGCCTCACGAGAGGCGATGGGTAAATACGCGAGGTCTATGTCCACCGACAGTCGTAGCAGGTCCCTCACAAACAGATTGATGGCCGTGCCGCCCTTCAATGCGAAGCAAGACTCCTGGGCCACGTAGGGCAGAACGTCCACCAGTAGCCGAACCTGCCGGGCGTATTGTTCATACAGTGCCATTCAGGAACCCCTTCGGCACACTGATGAGGTACTTGGGGTGGATCGAGCTTCCGGGCCAAAGCTGCCGCTTGCCGCTGCCGAGATCGAGCGCTGACAAATCGACCCGCTTCACCCATGGGTGGCCGTAGTGCTCAGCAAGCAGCAGCACCAAGCGCACAACGCGCACCAATCGGCATTTCTCCAGTAGTGATTGCATCGCGGCTGGGCGCAAGGTCATCAGCCCTTGCATTGCATGGTCCAGAGGCTCAAAGCCCGCCTCATCGTGTACGCCGTAAGCCAGTTCCAACACAGCCCGTTCGGGGGTCGATATCTTGAGCGCTATCTCCCCGGCCGTTATTGTTTGAAATGAAGTAGATTCGGCCACAGTCTCGTTCAGCAGCGCTGGCGTGAACAGGGTGAGTGGCCGACGCCAGGGACCACCTACAGCCCACTTGGGCAACTTGGCGCCGGGGTCACCAAACAACGTGATGGGTGCCGCACCCATGACAAGATTCTGGCCAAGTCCAGAGAGCTCCAAAGCGGTCTGTCCGCCCGCCCAAACCGGGCACCCTGCTTTTTGCAGGCCCCAGAGGGCTCCAGGCCAGTCCGGGGAATCTCCAGCTCGTGTGTAAGCCCCTGCTGCAACGGACGCCAGCCAGCCGCTCCGCAGATAGCGCGCCGTGAGGTTGCGGTCGATATCCAACGTCCGCAGCCATGGCGGCGTGGCCACGGCGGCGCGCGGAAGTTGAGAGAGGAGAAGGTTTATCTTGGCGTCCACAGGCGTACTAATAGTACGCTCTGGCGCTCCATGTCAAACCAAACGATCACCAAGACGTCTTGAAGCTAACGTGCACAATCGCCGCGACATTACAGCTGTACAAAACCAGACACTTCTCGCGAGTGCTACTCAACGCACCTTATCTCCAAAATCTTAATCAGCAGCGATAAACCACTATGGGCTGCAATCAATAGCGGAATCCAATAGAGCCACACAGCATGAAGTGTAGAAAGAAAAGGGGCCCGTTTTATAACATCGGCTGGGTCTCTAGTAGTGCGGTAATAGTCCTGCCTCTGATGTTCAGTTTCCTGATCCAAACTCTCAGCATACGAATCGAGGTGTGCGACATACTGACTTTTCTTGAAACTTCGCAGTGCCCTATCTGGTAATAACGCAACCACGAAAGAAAAAGAGAAGAACGAGAAAAGCACCAATACAAGCCAAAGGAAAGCTATCTGGTCCATTGCACTAAATTCAACACCAAGAAATGACAACTTGGTAGGCACTACCCCAGCGTAGACAATCAGATAGCAAATGAAAGACATAGCCAACAGAGTCCTCCGCGCACGAGCGAGGTCATCAGATGGCGCATGGGTCAAAAGTTCAGTTGGATCCGGCTCCCGGTTAAGACTCATCTGAACTACCTCCCGTCACCGCTTTCACCTCTGCCAACAGATCCCCGAACTTGCCGTAGTTGACCTTCACGCCGTCATCCAGATCCAGGGTGATGCGTTGGTCGGCGAAGTGGCGGAGTTTTTCGTCGAAGCTGCGGAGTTCTTCGAGCTGTTTGGCGAGTTTGTCTTTTTGCTTGCGCAGGGCTTTTTGTTGGGCGCTGCTGGTGGTGCTGGTGATGTCGTCTTCCAGCTTGTCGATGCGGGCTTGCATGCGGGACTGGAGGGGGACGACGTATTCCATGCGCATGCGGGAGAGTGTGCCGGCGTTGTAGCGGTGCAGGTACACGAGGGCTTCGAAGGCTTTATGTTTGCCGGAGCTGAACAGCCAGTAGATGGGCCGCTTTTTGTAGGTCTGCAGGTGGTCTTTGTAGAAGTCGCGGCTGAGGTAGCGGCGGATGGTGTCGTCGACGGACTCACTGGCTTTGCTGCCGAGAGATTCGGCAAGCCAAGCCATGTTTTCGGCTTCGGTGTCTTCGCCCCAGACGACGCGGACGAATTCGCGGATGCGGTTGGCGCCGTCGTCGTCGAACCAGGCTTCGTCGGTGATGGGGACGATGCCGTCGTCGTCGGCCGGGAAGGTTTCGTAACGGCTAGGGTCGAAGCCTTCGTTGCCAGCGTGGGCGTAGATCAGGCCGGGGGCGTCGAGGCTATAGCGGCCCATCATGCAGCCGATGGCGTATGAAGTCAGAGCAGCCGCCCGAGAAGAGTCATTTTGTTGTTCAATGCAAATCTCTAGGGGATCTGCCGCTGTCGAAACCACGGATTCAACAAGGCAAAGCCTTGCCATCGTCCGTTGCAGCTCGGATTCCAACGCCAATGTCTTCTCGCGAGCACGGTTTTCTTGATCTTTTAGTTTTGCCGCCCAACCACAGAGTGCCCCTCGGCCGCCTGGCTTGACCCCCTCAATCGAACAAAAATCCCAAGATTGTTCCCGATTATTCCAATCGGCTTTGTGAATTTCGATCAGTTGACTAACAGCATCAACAATTGATGTGCGCTCGGAATCGCTCAATCTGGGTATGGGGATCTTGGCGATATCCCCCACAGGTGAAGTTATCGTAGGGTTAATTGCATTCAAAAAGTAGCCGGCGCTGCTGCTGTTCAAATACCCCAAAGCTACAAGGTGGTCATCGGTGTAGTAGCACGGAGACAAATCTCCCGGCAACACGCCTTCCGGATGCAGTCGAAAACCAAGGGTCGTGGTTGTAATTCTCGGCCAAGCCACGGCCTGCTCAAAATACAATTCCTCACTTGGGATGATGGATCCAGGGAACTCCTTAAGCTCACTTCCATTATTCTTCCAGTTTACGACAAGATCCAAATTCCCAAACCATTTTCGAAAATCACCTCCATTGTTGAACATGAACCACTTTGCTGGAGACTCGATGGCTTCATTTCTGCTCAAGTACCTGAACTCGATCTGTCGCGAATCACATTCATGCCAATAACGAATGAATTTGTCTTTCTGGCCGGTCTGTAAGCCTCGACGTGTTTTTCCTACGTCAGCCAATTTTGGTTGATCGACAAAGGTCGAGATTCCGTCCTGTGTTAGCCAATAGGCGATAGGACTGCCGGGCACCTTAATGAATTCATCTTGAAACGTTGTATCAAAACGATTCTGATTTGTGCGCAGGGCTTCGGCTTTAGCCGGTTCACTCCCGTCAACTAGCCGGAAAAACACCGGGCAGAAACCAGTTATATGCCTTTGTTGAAGCACAAAAGCAGTGGTCTGTACGAC